>JBJTFJ010000076.1:0-2120 GCA_046093345.1 Fluviibacter sp.
GCAGCAATACCCTTCTCGTTCGGACCACACTCAGTACCATCTTCACGGAAGATACGCAGGTCGTAACCATAAACCGGGAACGATGGCGAACCGTACTTGATCGGCGTTTTTTCAACACCCGGTACCGAGGCAATCATTGGCCAACCGGTTTCAGTCTGCCAGTAGTTATCGATCACTGGCTTGTTCAGCTCAGACATGAACCATTCATGCGTTGGTTCGTCCAGCGGCTCGCCGGCCATGAAGATATGCTTCAGGCTCGAAAGATCGTGCTTCTTCATGTAAGCAGGATCCTGCTTCTTCAGAACACGGGCAGCCGTAGGGGCCGAGAACATCACATTAACCTTGTACTGCTCTACGATCTTCCACCAGATGGCTGGGTCAGGACGCAGTGGCGTACCTTCGTAAACTACGGTGGCCATACCGCCAATCAGCGGGCCGTAAACGATGTAAGAGTGGCCAACCACCCAACCGATATCCGAGGTCGAGAAGAAGGTTTCTCCCTTGCCACCCTGGTAAATGTGCTTCATCGAAGCAGCCAGAGCGACCAGGTAACCACCAGTATCACGCTGCACGCCCTTAGGCTTGCCGGTGGTACCCGATGTGTACAGAATGTACGATGGGTGTGACGATTCGACCCAGGTGCAAGGCACTTGGGCATCCATATGCTGGGCACGTAGCGTGGCGTAATCTACATCGCGACCATCAACACGTGGGAAGCCTTTATCCAGGCCGCGATCAACGATGATCACCTTGGCCGGTGGGAACTCAGCCAGGCTCAGCGATTCGTCTACGAGGTGCTTATACGGTACTGGCTTGCCGTTACGCATACCGGCATCGGCAGTCACCATAACCTTCGGTTTGGCATCGTCAATACGGGTTGCCAGCGAGCCGGCGGCAAAACCACCAAATACCACCGAGTGGATGGCACCGATACGCACTGTCGCCAGCATGGCGAAAATGGCTTCCGGAATCATCGGCATATAAATCAGAACGCGGTCACCCTCTTTGACATCCTGGCTTTGCAGGATGGCGGCCATGCGCTCTACTTCACGCTGTAGCTCTGCCCAGGTGTAAACACGCTCTTCGTCGGTTTCTGTCGAAATGTAAACCAGTGCACGATCATTCGGGCGTTCAGCCGCATGGCGATCCACCGCGTTGTAGCAGAGGTTCGTCTTACCATTCACAAACCATTTGACGAATGGTGGACGCGAATAATCACAGACCTGGGTAAAGGGTTCCTTCCACTCGACTAGCTGTGCCTGCTCGGCCCAGAAGTCATCACGGTTTTCGATGGAACGCTTATGAAAATCCTGATACTTGCCCATAGTTCCTCAGCCTCCTCTGGCTTACTTGTCATGATGCAGTAACGACTGCATCTGTTTTTATGATAAAAACTTCCTGCTGCATCCTGAATGGTGTCAGGCTGGTCATCATCGCCAATTTAAAAAGCGATGGTTTTACAGGTCAGACGCCATAATTACGCCTGTACCCTTACACGAAGCTGACCATTAGACTGCCATGACCCAATCAACGCATCAAGCCCCCATTTCCCAGAGTCAAATTGCTGCGGTTGCACAACTAGGTCAACAGATCTGGCTGGACACATTATCGCGTCAGCTGATTGAAAGCGGTACGCTGGCCGACTGGATTAACAACGATGCGGTGGCAGGTCTGACTTCCAACCCGGCCATATTTCACCAGGCGCTAAGCAAAGACTCTGCGTATCAACCGGCGATTGCCGCTGCCCGCAGCGTTGAGCCCAACCCGGAAATCCGTTTCGAAAACGTCGTACTGCCAGATATACAGGCTGCCTGCGATCTGTTTTTTCCGCTGTGGGAAAAAACCGCTGGGCAACAGGGCTATGTCAGTTTCGAAGTGTCGCCCACCCTGGCGCACGATGCAAAAGGCACCACGGCCGCTGCCGTGCGTTTGTGGCACACGATTAACCGGCCTAATGCCATGATCAAGATTCCGGCCACGACGGCCGGTTGCCAAGCCATCAGCGAAGTGATCGCCCAAGGCATCAACGTTAATGTGACCCTGATTTTTTCTTTAGAGCAGCTCGAAGCGGTTCAGGCCGCACACGAAGCCGGTTTGCGTCGCTGGGTCGCACACTGTCA
>JBJTFJ010000077.1:0-2221 GCA_046093345.1 Fluviibacter sp.
GCTGATGAAATTGATATCTCGCGTGGTGACATGATTGCCCACCCGGATACGGCGCCACAGGTTGTTAAAGAAGCCCAGGCCATGGTCTGCTGGCTTTCTGAAACACCGCTGGATCGCGCCCGCACTTATGCGCTGCGTCAAACGACACGCACGGTTAAGGCCAAGATTGCCGATATTCCATTCCGCCTGGATATCAATACGCTGGCTCAGGATGCAGCTCCTTCCCAGTTGCAGATGAATGACATTGCCACGATTAACTTGCGTCTGGCGCAGCCGATTTGCTGTGACAGCTACAAGAACAACCGTAGCACCGGCGCATTCATTCTGATTGACGAAGCCACGAACAATACCGTCGGCGCGGGCATGCTCCTGTAACATCAGGGGCATGCCGCCGCTATTGATTCCCGTTGTTGTATTCATCGAGGGCTTTTGTTCCCTCGGTGCGGAGATCATTGCGTTACGCCGACTGGTACCCCATGTCGGTAGCTCTATTGTTGTTACGGCACCTACGATCGGTTTTTTTCTTCTGGCGCTTGCTCTCGGCTATGCAGCCGGCGCCAAAATTAATGCACGTTATCTACCGGTAGTTGCACGCAACTTCCTGATTTCTGCATTGCTGCTAGGCATCGGGTTTTCTACCCCCTTCGTGAATGGCCTATTTACACACGTGCAGCCTGTGTGGCTGGCGTATACGCTGCTGATTGGCGGGGTTCTCTGCCCACTCGCCTGGTTACTAGGTCAGACGGTACCGGCACTCACCAACCTGATGCAAACCAAGCGCACGGGCGAAGCCAGTGGCATGGCACTTTACTGGTCAACCCTCGGCTCGTTTCTGGGGTCCCTCGGACTTTCTGTATTGGTGATGCAGTGGCTCGGGATTTCTGCGGCTGTCGCCCTTTGTGCCCTCTTTTTACTGATCGGTGCGTTACGGTTGCAAGTAGCGCCGGATGTTCGCTCGCGACGCTGGCAGGTAGTAGCATCTTTTCTTGCATCAACGTTACTGATTATTGGTTTGAACGTTCCGCTATTGCGCGGACAGCTTCTGAATGAGCCGCAGGAAGTCACTGAAACGGCCTATGCCGATTATTCGGTGATCCACACCGAAACACCCGAGGGTGACCCGATTCGGGTCTTTAAGGTTAATAGTTCAACGGCCTCGCTCATTGGTGATGGCAATGACAAAAATTCGCCTCCCCGCTACGCCCGGTATATCCACTATCTACGCCAAACCTTAATCAACGATCTGAAACTCAGAGACAGTGAGATTCTGGTTCTGGGCGCCGGTGGTTTTACGCTGTCCCACAAGGAACCGCTGAATCACTACACCTTCGTCGACATCGATCCTAAAATCCAATCGATCGCGGAACAGCAGTTTCTGCACGAACCAATTCGTGGGCAATTTGTTGTGGATGATGCGCGCCACTTTGTGACGGCAGCCTCCAAGCAATCGGACAAACGTTTTGATGCGGTGGTAGTTGATGTATACAGCTCACACCACAATATTCCGAGCCATCTGATCACCCGGGAATTCTGGAGTGACACGCGGCAAGTGCTTAAACCCAATGGGGTGTTACTGGCTAACCTGATTCTGGATAGCAAACTGCAGAGCGATTACGCGCGCAATGTCCTGGCAACCATTGAATCGGTTTATGGACGCTGCGCGGTTGAAGTGCTGCACAAGGACCGCCCGCTGGCCAACGTGGAAGTGCTTTGCCAGAACGGCGGCACGGGTTTAAGCAACAAGCCTGCCCGCACCTACACCGATGAAAGAAATGCCGCGGATATCGACCACGCCCGGGCAAACGCCGGGCGCTGATCTAAAGCCTTAAACGCGACGCCGACGCACTGCCTCGAACAGGCAGACCCCTGCCGCAACCGAAACATTGAGGCTTTCAACTGAGCCGGCCATAGGAATCTTGACCAGGGAGTCGCAGGTTTCTCGTGTTAGGCGACGCATACCGTCACCTTCAGCACCCATAACCCAGGCCACACCTACGGGCCACTGCGCCGTATAGAGATCTTCCGTCGCTTCGCCCGCAGTACCCACGACCCAGATGTCGCGCTCTTTGAGTTCGCGCAGAGTACGCGCCAGGTTGGTCACCATGATGTACGGCACGGTCTCTGCAGCACCCGAAGCCGCCTTCATGGCCACGTCTGTGAGCCCGACGGCACGATCTTTCGGTGCAATGACTGCATGCACACCGGCGGCATCGGCCACGCG
>JBJTFJ010000078.1:0-3054 GCA_046093345.1 Fluviibacter sp.
GCTTCCTGCGAGTCGTAGCGCAGCTTCAGCATGTACAGGGCATCACCCAGACCCGTGAAGCCGAGGCCGACACGGCGCTTGTTCATGGCTTCCTGCTGCTGGTTAGCCAGTGGCCAGTGTGTCGCATCCAGTACGTTGTCCAGCATGCGGGTCGAGACTTTAACGACTTCACCGAAGGCGGCGAAATCGAATTCGGCTTTCTCACCAAACGGATCGATCACGAAGTGGGTGAGGTCGATCGAACCCAGGCAGCAGCAGCCATAAGGTGGCAGCGGTTGTTCGGCACATGGGTTGGTGGCTTCGATGAGTTCGCAGTAGTTAAGGTTGTTGTCCTTGTTCATGCGATCCAGGAACAGAATGCCTGGTTCAGCATGGTCGTACGTGGACTGCATGACCTGATCCCACAGATCACGGGCGCGCACCTTGCGGTAGACCCACAGGCCGTCTTCGCGCTGGAAGGCGCCTTCGGCCAGGATGTCTTCGTTAGGTTCGGCAACGTGCACCAACTCAATCGTTTCATCCGCTTCAACAGCCTTCATGAACGGGTCAGTCACACCGATCGAGATGTTGAAGTTGGTTAGATCGCCTTTGTCTTTGGCGTGAATGAACAGCTCGATATCTGGATGATCACAGCGCATGACACCCATCTGGGCGCCACGTCGGGCACCGGCCGATTCCACGGTTTCGCACGAGCGGTCGAATACACGCATGTACGAGACAGGGCCCGAAGCGCGGGAGTGGGTGCCTTTAACACGGGCACCTTGTGGGCGGATCGACGAGAAGTCGTAACCAACACCCCCACCGCGACGCATGGTTTCAGCGGCTTCGGCCAGCGCCGTGTAAATGCCTGGGCGGCCATTGACGGTTTCAACTACTGAGTCACCGACTGGCTGCACAAAGCAGTTAATCAGCGTGGCCTGAAGATCAGTACCGGCAGCCGAGTTAATACGACCGGCAGGAACGAAGCCGTTCTCTTGCGCCCACAGGAACTTGCTTTCCCATTTGGCGCGGTGCTTTTCATCTTCAACCTTGGCCAGGGCACGGGCAACACGGGCACGCACTTCCTGGATCGATTGTTCTTTGCCCTTGGCGTATTTTTCTACCAGAACTTCGGTACAGATCTCCTGAGGTGGAAGATCGGCACGAGCAGTGGCGGCGGTCTGTTGGGTATTTGTCTCGGTTGTCATGGTTGTGTCCGTAACAGTTTTATTTTCGGGAAACGCAGGAATTTGGTATGGATGAAATTTACTACATCTAGTGTCCAAGCACAAACTTTTCTCTAGATATAGTGTTTTTTACCAAAGCGAGTCCTATCAAGGGCTTGCGCGTTCGAGTTCTCGGAAGCCCTTGATTTACCTGTCTGAAAATAATTTTGACGGTGTAAACGATCTAAAGTTGCGGGTTGCGCTTGGGGGTGCTTGTGCCGGGCGCGTCGTTAATATGTTTGTTGCATAGCAACACAGGCAAAGCCTTGTCGGCACAGGGAATACGCCCAGTGCGTGCTAGAATTTGTGCCAATTCAGGCGCAATTCAGGTGTTTTGCCGCCAGAAATTTCACAAAAATTTCAGAAAAATCAGACACTATGTCCGGAAATACGATCGGTACCCTGTTTACAGTCACCTCGTTTGGCGAATCCCATGGCCCAGCGATTGGTTGTGTAGTGGATGGCTGCCCGCCGGGGCTGGCGATTACTGAAGCCGATATCCAGGCAGAACTTGATCGTCGTAAACCCGGTACTTCCCGCCATGTGACGCAGCGTCGCGAGCCGGATTCGGTGGAGATTCTGTCTGGTGTGTTTGAAGGTAAGACCACGGGTGCGCCGATTGGGCTGTTGATCCGTAATACCGACCAGCGGAGTAAAGACTACGGCAATATTTCCGAGCAGTTCCGCCCGGGTCATGCCGATTACACCTATTGGCAAAAGTACGGCATTCGTGATTATCGCGGCGGTGGTCGTTCGTCGGCCCGTGAAACTGCCGTGCGTGTTGCTGCCGGTGCTGTTGCCCGGAAATGGTTATTTGAACGTTACGGCATCACCATACAAGGCTGGATGGATCAACTGGGTCCGATCGAGATTCCATTTGTATCGGCCAGCGACATCAGCGAGAACCCGTTCTTTGCGCCCAACAACGGCATCGTGCCCGAGTTGGAAACCTACATGGATGAGCTGCGTAAAGATGGTGACTCGGTAGGCGGCGGCATCACCGTAGTTGCGCGTGGCGTACCTGCGGGTTGGGGTGAGCCGGTCTATGATCGTTTTGATGCCGATCTGGCGCATGCGCTGATGGGTATTAATGCGGTGAAGGGTGTGGAAATCGGCGCCGGTTTCGATTCGATTACCCAGCGCGGTACGGAACACGGCGATGAAATCACGCCACAAGGTTTCTTGAGCAATAACGCCGGTGGTGTGCTGGGCGGTATTACGACCGGGCAGGATGTTGTGGCGCGCATTGCGATCAAGCCGACTTCCAGCATTCGTACGCCGCGTCGTAGCATCAACATCCGTAACGAAGAAGTGATGGTCGAAACCTTCGGCCGTCATGACCCTTGCGTGGCGATCCGTGCGACGCCGATTGCCGAATCGATGATGGCGATTGTGTTGATGGATCATGCCTTGCGTCATCGTGCTCAGTGTGGCGATGTCGATTCGGGTCTGCCGCAAGTACCGGCTTCGGCTGTCTGATCTGTTTTTAAGTCCCTAGATTAGTTCGACTCCGATGACTGGTGCGCCGCTCCCTTATTGGCGGCTGTCGCTTTATTACTTTTTTTACTTCGCCTTCATCGGCGTTTTTTCGCCGTATTTCACGCTCTATCTGCAAGGCTTGAGCCTGAGTGCGGCGGACATCGCCTTGTTGATGTCACAGATGCAGTTGATGCGTCTGCTAGCACCCACTTTTTGGGGCTGGCTGGCCGATAAACGTGGTCGGCGTGTCGATATTGTCCGTCTATCAGCGCTCTGTGCCTGTATCGGATTTACCGGTTTCTTTCTGACCGATAACTTTATCCAGCTATTTATTCCGATGACGCTGATGGCGTTTTTCTGGAGTGCTTCG
>JBJTFJ010000079.1:0-3821 GCA_046093345.1 Fluviibacter sp.
GTCAAGGTTGAAGTCGGTGACGAGGTGTTTGACGCCTCGGTGCGTGGCCAGCTCGACGCAATGGCTGTCGCGTTAAAGAACTAGGAGTTTTCTAAATGCAACTGAATCCTTCTGAGATCAGCGAGCTGATCAAGAGCAAGATTGAGAACCTAGGCCTGGGTGCTGAAACCCGGACCCAGGGTACTGTCGTATCGGTTACCGATGGCATTTGCCGCGTACACGGTCTGGAAGACGTGATGCAAGGTGAAATGCTGGAGTTCCCGAACGGCATCATGGGTATGGCCCTTAACCTCGAGCGCGACTCTGTCGGTGCCGTGGTTCTTGGCGAATACGAACAAATTTCGGAAGGCGACATCGTAAAATGTACGGGTCGCATTCTGGAAGTGCCAGTTGGTCCAGAGCTGAAGGGTCGTGTTGTTAACGCCCTGGGTCAGCCGATCGACGGCAAAGGCCCGCTTGGTAACAAGCTGACCGACAAGATTGAAAAGGTTGCTCCGGGCGTTATCTGGCGTAAGTCGGTATCGCAGCCGCTGCAAACCGGTGTTAAGGCTGTTGATGCCATGGTGCCGATCGGCCGTGGTCAGCGTGAGCTGATCATTGGTGACCGTCAGACAGGTAAAACTGCTGTCGCCATCGATACCATCATTAATCAAAAGGGTCAGGGCGTAACCTGTATCTACGTTGCTGTTGGTCAGAAGGCTTCGACCATTGCTAACGTCGTTCGCGCTCTGGAAGAGCACGGCGCTCTGGAATACACCATCATCGTCGCTGCTACCGCTTCGGATCCGGCTGCTATGCAGTTCATCGCTCCGTACTCGGGTTGCACGATGGGTGAATACTTCCGTGACCGCGGTGAAGATGCCCTGATCATTTATGACGATCTGACCAAGCAAGCTTGGGCTTACCGTCAAATCTCCCTGCTGCTGCGTCGTCCACCAGGCCGCGAAGCTTACCCGGGCGATGTGTTCTATCTGCACTCACGTCTGCTGGAGCGTGCTGCTCGCGTTAGCGAAGAGTACGTTGAGAAGCTGACTAACGGTGAAATCAAGGGTAAGACCGGTTCGCTGACCGCGCTGCCAGTGATTGAAACCCAGGCAGGTGACGTTTCGGCATTCGTTCCGACCAACGTTATTTCGATTACCGATGGCCAGATCTTCCTGGAAACCGACCTTTTCAACGCAGGTATCCGTCCGGCTATTAACGCCGGTATCTCGGTGTCTCGCGTAGGTGGTGCGGCTCAGACCAAGATCGTTAAGAAGCTGTCGGGCGGTATCCGTACCGACCTCGCCCAGTACCGTGAACTGGCTGCCTTTGCGCAGTTTGCTTCGGATCTGGACGATGCAACCCGTAACCAGCTGGAACGTGGTCGCCGCGTTGTGGAAGTGCTGAAGCAGCCACAATACGAGCCGCTGAATGTTTCCAAGCAGGCCGTGGTTCTGTACGCGATCACCCGTGGCTACGCCGATGATGTGGAAGTGAACCGCGTTCTGGAGTTCACCCGCACCCTGGTTAGCGATATCGAGCACAAGAATGCTGCCCTGATGCAAAAGATGGAGCAGACCAAGGATCTGGACGCTGAATCGGAGAAAGCACTCGTTGCTGCCATCGAAGCATTCAAGTCTGCTTGGGTTTGATCTAGGAGAGCGCCATGCCAAGCGGCAAGGAAATCCGAACTAAGATCAAAAGCGTAGAAAATACGCGGAAGATCACCAAAGCCATGGAGATGGTGGCGGCATCCAAAATGCGTAAAGCGCAGGAACGGATGCTCAAAGCCCGTCCTTATGGCGAGAAGATCCGCCGCGTTGCTGCGCACCTGTCGCATGCGCTGTCAGAGTACAAGCATCCGTTCCTCGAGAAGCGTGACCAGATCAAAAAGGTCGGCATCATTCTCGTGACATCGGATAAAGGTCTCTGCGGCGGCTTGAACACCAACGTTCTGCGTCAACTCGTGAATAAAATGCGCGAGCTAGATGGTCAGAAGGTCAATGTTCAGGTCACAGCGATCGGTAGCAAAGGCTTCGCATTCCTCCAGCGCAACGGCGCAGAAATTGCATCGCAAGCCGTCGGCCTGGGTGACAACCCGCACATTGACAGCCTGATTGGGCCAGTTAAGGTGCAGATTGACGCCTATAACGCCGGTGAAATCGATGAGCTGCACATTGCCTACACGCGTTTCGTTAACACGATGCGCCAGGAGCCGGTTGTTGAACAACTGCTGCCGCTTGCGGGCGACACGGTTGGCTCAGCATCGAGCCGCTGGGATTATGTTTACGAGCCGGATGCCAAGTCCGTGATCGATGATCTGCTGGTGCGTTACCTCGAGGCGCTGGTTTACCAGTCCGTCGCCGAGAACATCGCATCGGAACAAAGTGCCCGGATGGTAGCCATGAAGGCTGCTTCCGATAACGCAAAGAACGTGATCGAAGAGCTGAAGCTGGTCTATAACAAGACCCGCCAGGCAGCGATTACGAAAGAGCTGTCCGAGATCGTCAGCGGCGCAGCAGCGGTTTGATTTTTTAGATTAGGGATATAACGATGAGTCAAGGAACAGTCGTTCAGTGCATCGGTGCTGTGGTTGATATCCAGTTTCCGAAAGAGCACATGCCTAAAGTCTTCGAGGCACTCCGCCTCGACGATAGCGCCAGCAATAGCCTGGTGGAATCGGGTCTGACTTTTGAAGTTCAACAACAGCTCGGTGACGGTATCGCCCGTACCATTGCGCTGGGTTCCACCGACGGTATCCGTCGTGGCATGAAGGTCAACGCCTCTGGCGCACCGATCTCCATTCCAGTGGGCCACGGTACGCTGGGTCGTATCATGGACGTACTGGGTCGCCCGATTGATGAAGCCGGTCCGATCGAATGTGACGAACTGCGCCCGATTCACCGCGCTGCTCCAGCTTTCGACGAACTGTCGCCATCGGTTGAACTGCTCGAAACCGGTATCAAGGTTATCGATCTGATTTGCCCGTTCGCTAAGGGCGGTAAAGTGGGTCTGTTCGGTGGCGCCGGTGTAGGCAAGACCGTTAACATGATGGAACTCATTAACAACATCGCTAAGCAACACTCGGGTCTGTCCGTGTTTGCCGGTGTGGGTGAGCGTACCCGTGAAGGTAACGACTTCTATCATGAAATGAAGGACTCCAACGTTCTGGATAAGGTTGGCATGGTGTTCGGTCAGATGAACGAACCTCCTGGCAACCGTCTGCGCGTTGCGCTGACCGGTTTGACCATGGCTGAGCGTTTCCGTGACGAAGGCCGTGACATTCTGTTCTTCGTGGATAACATCTACCGTTACACCCTGGCCGGCACCGAAGTGTCTGCGCTGCTGGGTCGTATGCCTTCAGCTGTGGGCTACCAGCCTACGCTGGCTGAAGAAATGGGCCGTCTGCAAGAGCGTATTACCTCGACCAAGACCGGTTCGATTACATCGATCCAGGCCGTTTACGTGCCAGCCGATGACTTGACTGACCCATCGCCTGCTACCACCTTCCTGCACTTGGACTCGACCGTTGTTCTGTCGCGTGACATCGCCGCACTGGGTATCTATCCAGCCGTTGATCCACTTGACTCGACCTCGCGTCAGCTCGACCCGCATGTCGTTGGTGAAGAGCACTACAAGGTTGCCCGTGGCGTTCAACAAACGCTGCAACGTTACAAAGAACTGCGTGACATCATCGCGATTCTGGGTATGGACGAACTGGCTCCGGACGACAAGCTCGCCGTTGCCCGCGCCCGTAAGATCCAGCGCTTCCTGTCGCAGCCGTTCCACGTGGCTGAAGTGTTTACCGGTTCGCCAGGTAAGTATGTTTCCCTCAAAGA
>JBJTFJ010000080.1:0-8319 GCA_046093345.1 Fluviibacter sp.
AATGCCCGTGCTGCAGCACCAGCAGGGACTGTCGTTATGAGCCCCGCAGGCATTGTGTTCGCCGCACAGCGGGCACTCATATTTGTTAACTGTGTTCATAGTAGGCCTACGGGTTAGTGAGCATCGTCCCAATTCGGGCCGATACCAATATCAACAACAAGCGGCACTTTCAGTTTGGCCACGTTTGTCATCAGCGGGCCGAGCGCTGCGCTAACCCGGGCGCGCTCATGATCGGGTACTTCTAGCACCAGTTCATCGTGCACTTGCATGATGAGTAGCGTTTCAAGCTTTTCCTGGGTGATCCAGTTTTGCACAGCGATCATGGCCAGTTTGATCAGGTCGGCTGCGGTGCCTTGCATGGGAGCGTTAATGGCGGCGCGTTCGGCGCCCTGGCGACGCCCTTGCTGACCCGCTTTGAGATCTGGGAGCCACAAGCGACGGCCGAAGACTGTTTCTACATAGCCGTTCTGGTGGGCGGACTGTCGGGTTTCTTCCATGTAGCGCGCAACGCCGGGGTAACGATCAAAGTAGCGATCGATATAGGTTTGCGCGGCACCCCGTTCAATGCCGAGTTGTTTGGCCAGGCCAAAGGCACTCATGCCGTAGATGAGGCCAAAGTTAATGGCTTTGGCGGCGCGGCGCTGGTTGTCATCCACTTCGAGGGGCATGACGCCAAACACTTCGGCGGCGGTGGCGCGGTGAATGTCTTCACCTTGAGCAAAGGCGCTGAGCAGACCGTTGTCGGCAGACAGGTGCGCCATGATGCGAAGTTCGATCTGCGAATAGTCGGCGGAAAAAATGCTGTGGCCGGGACGCGCAATAAAGGCGGCGCGAATACGGCGGCCCTCTTGTGTCCGCACTGGAATGTTTTGCAGGTTCGGGTCAGAGCTGGCCAGGCGACCTGTGACGGCGGTGGTTTGCGAGTAATGGGTGTGGACGCGTCCGGTGGCCGGGTTAATCCGCTGCGGCAACTTATCGCAGTAGGTGTTTTTTAACTTGGCGATGCCACGGTATTCCAGGAGTGCGCGGGGCAGCGGAAAATCAAGCGCCAGTTCGGACAGCACTTCTTCATCTGTCGATGGCGTGCCAGAAGCGGTTTTCTTTTTGACGGGCAAGCCTTGCTGGGTAAAAAGAATTTCGGCCAGCTGTTTGGGTGAATTCAGATTAAAGCTTTGGCCGGCGAGTGCGTGCGCTTCTGTTTCCAGTGCCAGCATGCGTTCGCCCAGCGCATGGCTTTGATCGGCCAGTTGCTGTTTGTCGATCAGGACCCCATTCTGTTCCATGGTGAACAGCACCTGGGCAGTGGGTAGTTCCAGCTGGCGGTAGGTGGCTTCCAGGCCCGGTTCGCTAGCAAGGCGTGGCAGCAGACGTTCTGCAATGCGTAGGGTGATGTCGGCATCTTCAGCCGCATAGGCGGCGGCTTCGGCAACGGCCACCTGATTAAAACCGATTTGATTGGCCCCTTTGCCGCAGATGGCTTCATACGGAATGGTGGGCATGCCTAAGTGGCGACGGGCCAGCGTGCCGAGTTCTAACGCGCCGGGGCTGACCTGACCCGCTTCAAGCACATAGGCGGCCAGCAGAGTGTCATCAACAATGCCTGCGAGTTGAATGCCGTGGTTGGCAAAGACGTGTTGGTCGTATTTGGCGTGCTGCAGAATTTTCTGGGGCGTGGTGCTTTCAAGCCAGGGCTTAAGCAGTGTTAGCGTTTCTTCGAGCGGCAATTGGCTCGGTGTATCCGGGCCGTCGTGCGCGAGCGGTAGATAGGCAGCCTCACCCGGTGCAACGGCAAAAGAAATGCCGACCAGGCGGGCTTGTTGTTCATCTAGACTGGTAGTTTCGGTATCCAGAGCAACACGGGGTGCTTGCTTGATTTTGTCTAACCAGCGCTGCAGTGTTGCCGCATCAAGGATGGTTTCGTAATGCGCCCGATGGGCACCATCGTCGGGCAAAAGCGTTGGGGCGGCTTCGGCCTCTGGCTTTGCAGCAGACTTGGTGGCGGCACCGGGTTCATCGATGGCTTTGAGCCAGGTCTTAAAACCGTTATGGCGGAAAACTTCGCGCAGGATGCTGGCATCTTCAGGTGTGGCGCGCAGATCCGTAATGACCATAGGTAGCGCCACATCGGTTTTAACGGTGGTGAGCATACGGCCCAGCGGTAAAAACTCGAGGTGACCACGCAGGTTTTCGCCGACAACGCCTTTAATGTCGGCTGCATGGGCTATTACGCCATCCAGATCCCCATAAGTCTGTATCCATTTGGCCGCGGTCTTTGGCCCGACTTTCGGTACGCCCGGAATGTTGTCGGCCGTGTCACCCACGAGCGCCAGGTAATCCGTAATACGTTCCGGCGTGACGCCAAACTTGGCTTCGACGCCGGCCACATCCAGGCGTTCGTTGCTCATGGTGTTGACCAGAGTGACTTGCGGCGTCACCAGTTGTGCTAGATCCTTGTCACCTGTGGACACGATGACAGAGAAGCCTGCCGCTGCCGCTTGTTGTGCCAGTGTGCCAATCACGTCATCGGCTTCGACGCCGCTTTCCATCAATAGTGGCCAGCCTAGTGCACGCACCACGTCATGAATCGGGCCGATCTGTTTGGCCAGATCTTCGGGCATCGGTGGGCGATGCGACTTGTATTCGCTATAGAGTGTGTCGCGGAAGGTAGGGCCGCTGGCGTCAAAAATACAGGCGCGGTATTCTGCGTCAATATCGCTCGTTAGGCGACGCAGCATCGAAATCATGCCGTACAGTGCACCAGTAGGATCGCCCGATTGATTGCGCAGGTCAGGTAGTGCATGAAATGCGCGGTACAGGTACGATGAACCGTCGACAAGCAATAAAGTAGGCATAGTGAACCGAGGGGCAGACAGCGTGGAAAATCATACAAAACGATTCAGATTCCAGACATCGGAATCATCCGATGGCCATGATGCCGAAACGCTAGCCGAGCGTGAAGCCTGGCGACTGTTCGGAATTATGTCAGAGTTCGTGGAGGCCACGGATCGTCTGGCAGAGGTGCGCCCGGCTGTTTCGATATTCGGGAGCGCTCGGGTGTTGCCAGAGAGCCCTTATTACATCCTGACGGAAACGATTGCCCATAAGCTTTCCGATGCTGGCCTGGGCGTTATTTCCGGGGGCGGCCCCGGTGTTATGGAAGCGGCCAATAAAGGCGCTTTTGGCGGTAATGGCCCATCTATTGGCCTTAACATACAGTTACCGCACGAGCAGCATACCAATCCTTATCAGGATGTATCCCTGGGGTTTAGACATTTTTTTGCCCGTAAATACATGTTTGTCCGATTCGCAGTGGCTTATGTGGTGATGCCGGGTGGGTTTGGCACCCTGGATGAGCTTATGGAGGCGTTAACGCTGATTCAGACACGTAAAAGCCGGCAGTTCCCGGTAATTCTGGTGGGTTCGGCATTCTGGGGCGGTCTGATCGATTGGCTGAAAGACCGGCTGGTTGGCGAGAAAATGATCAGTCCCGAAGATATGGATCTGATACAGATTATTGATGATCCGGATCAGGTTGTTGAAGCAATCTTCAGGCATTACGAGACACGGGGCTTTGCACCATTGCCCGGCGAGCGCGAGCTTTTGCTCAACCTGTAATAAAATCTGCTTATTACTCCGTCTGGAATCCGGCATGTCTCTTATTTTTAAACGCGCGCAAGCTACTCTGCTGGTGCGTGCCTGTCTGGTAGCGCTCGGCATGGGCCTCTCGTCCATGGTGTTTGCGCAGGCCTCTACTTTGCCACCGCAAGTGGTGACAAACGATCCCGCCTTGCTTAGCCCGCAGGCTGAGGCCGAGGAAGATGCCAGCGTGACGATTTCGCCGGATGATCGCAGCACGAGTGTGCGTACTTATGGACGTGGCGGTCAGCCGTCGCGCGAAGTGGTAGACCCACCAATTCTGCCATCTTACTCAGAGTCGCCACCTGCGGAACCACAGTCCGTCATTCCGGATTCCGATCCGGTACGTGGCGATATGGTACAGCCGCCCATGTGGACTATCTGGAGTTGGTAATGCCGGATCGACATATGCGTCATCATCGTCAGGGTCCTTGGCAGGATGCTCATCCCGCAGATCATTTGCCACAGATTCACCATGTGGGCGTTGGTCATGGTGTGCAATGGATCAGCGAAGGTTGGGCCTTGTTTATGCGTCGCCCGGGTCTCTGGTTGATCACGGCCTTTCTGCAGACACTGTTAATTATGCTGGTGCTGCTGGTGCCATTGTTGGGTCAGGTTGGCGCGCATTTGCTGATGCCGGTGTTATCTGCCGGTTTGATGGTGGTCGCGCACCGCGTGCAATACAACGAACCTGTGACCGTGGCTGATGCCTTTACCGGGTTTAGAGAGCATGCGCCAGCAGTGGTTAATGTGGGTGTCTGGTATATGCTGGGGTGGATGCTCATTGTGGCGCTGGGCTTGTTGCTGGGTGGCGGTGCTGCGTTGTCAGGTATGGCTGTGGGCATGGAAACCCAGTATGAGTGGCTGGGTGTGGTGATTAGCGTGTTCGGCATTATTCTGGCCGTAACCATTAGTCTCTTGCTGGTGTTGCCATTGGTCATGTCGGTTTGGTTGGCACCACCTTTGGCGGTATTCCACGACATTTCGGCCATGGCGGCCATGAAGCATTCTTTCGTCGCTAGCTGGCGCAGCTTGCCGGCCTTTGTCGTCGCCTTCTTTCTGGTAGCTCTGATGCTGTTCTTGACGGCGCTGACGATGGGTCTGGCCTTGCTCGTGGTTGTGCCTGTGATGGCCGGTGCCAATTATGCGGCCTATCAGGATCTTTTTGAGTCGTCGCCAGCAGAGGCTCAGACCAGCAGCACTGAATCAACGGATGTCTGACACGATTAAACGCATCGGGCTAGCAACAGGCTGGCAGTGGTTTCGTGACGGCTCTGCACGTTATCGGCGCAATCCTGTGCTGATGCTTTTTTGGGTAATGTCGTATTGGACGATGCTGGGTCTGGTGGGGCTCGTGCCCGTGGTCGGCGACCTGCTGGTCGCGGCATTGGCACCGGTGTTGCTAGTTGGCGTGTTGGCGGGATGTCGTGCCTTGGACACAGAAACGATGCCTAGCTTTACGCTATTGTTTTCCGGTTTTCGTAACCGCTTACAGCCGTTAATGGGATTGGGTGTGTTGCACTTTCTGCTAACGCTGGGCGTGCTTGTGCTGACGGCAGCTTTTGATGGCGGTGTGCTTTTGCAGTTTATGGCCCGGTCGACCTTAGGTGCGGGTGCCGATGCATCGACACTGAATCCGGATAACCTTTCTCTCAGTGCCATGTTGGCGGCCTTGGCCGTTTATGTGCCGGTGATGTTGGCCTTTGCCTATGCGCCCCTGCTGGTTGCCTGGCGTGGCTTTGGCGTGGGTAAGGCACTCTTTTTTAGTCTGGTGGGTTCCTGGCGTGCCTGGCAGGGTTTGATGGGACTGTTTTTTGCCATTCTGGTCTTTGGTGTTCTGGTTCCAGCCGTGGCGATGATGTTGCTGGTGGCGTTGGGTGTGGGTGATGCAGTCGTGACCTCATTAGTGGTTGTGCCGCTTATGGCCGTCTTGGCACCGACAGTGGTTTCAGCCTTCCTCAGCAGCTATCGTGATGTATTGCCAGATAACGAGGGCGCCGCACCGGCGCAGTCGACCTGAAACTGATCGGCATTCTTGGCGGTACGTTTGACCCGGTGCATATCGGGCACCTGCAGTTGGCAGAAGAGGCCATTGCTGCATTTAATCTAGATGAGTTGCGTTGCATTCCAGCCGGACAGCCACCGCATCGACAGCCGCCTCAAGCGGATGCAAATCACCGCCTTGCCATGGCGCAACTAGGTTTTGCCGATCAGGCCCTATGCACCATTGATAATGCCGAGATCCTGCAAACAGGTCCTTCGTGGACGATTCGTACCCTGGAACGCTTGCGTCAGAACGATCCGGCTGCGAGTCTGTTGCTCATTATGGGCGCCGATGCCTTGTTGGGGTTGCCCACCTGGCACCGGTGGCAGGAGCTGCTGGACTACGCGCATATTGCGGTAGCCAATCGACCCGAGTCAGCGCTGGTGGCCGACGAAATGCCAGAGGCCTTAAGCGCATTCTGGAAATCGCATTACACAACGGATCTGGAGCAGTTGCGGCAACAACCCGCAGGATGTCTGGTTTCGTTTACCATAGCGCCCTGTACGGTGTCGGCCACACAAGTGCGTCGTGCCGTTGGACAGGGACAGTCAATTTCTGGCTTGGTGCCGCAAGCGGTTGAAAATTACATCGTTCAGCACCATCTCTATCAGCAGACCGCGCATTGACGGTCATTACAGCATCAAGGAACAGCATGCCTAAAGAACTCTCGATCAAAAAGCTTGAAACCATCGCCGTCGATGCGCTGGAAGATATCAAGGGTCGTGACATCATCATCGTGAATACCACCAAGGTATCGCAGATGTTTGAACGTATTGTGCTGGCCAGCGGTGAGTCGAACCGTCAGGTGCGCGCATTGGCACGCAGCGTGGCCGATAAGGTTCGTGAAGCGGGCGGCGAAGTGCTCTCGACAGAGGGTGAAGAAACCGGTGAATGGGTGCTGGTGGATCTGGGCCCGGTTGTGGTTCACATCATGCAGCCGACGGTACGCGCGCACTTTGATCTGGAAGGTCTGTGGGGCGCTGGCAAGCCTGCCGGACATGCAGCCGAGAAAGCAGCGAAGAAAGCTACTGCTAAAAAAGCCGTGAGCAAAGCACTCAAAGTTGATAGCACAGAAAAAGCACCGGCCAAGCCACGTGCGCGCAAACCTGCCGCCACAAAAACTGCGGCCACTAAAACAACCGCCAAGAAAGCTCCCGCTAAGAAAGCAGCGCCGCGCGCTAAAAAAGCTTCGGCTTAATGAAGTTACATCTGATCAGTGTCGGCCAGCGTCTGCCCGATTGGGCAGAGGCCGCCTGTTCAGATTATCTGAAGCGCTTTCCACGTTCGCAGCCTATCGTGTTGCATGAAATTAAAGCGGAGCCCCGTACGGGTAATCGTACGGCCCAGCAGATCATGGATCTGGAAGCGGTGCGTATCGAGGCGGCTATTCCTGCGGGCGCCCGTCGCGTTATGCTGGACGAGCGAGGCACGGATCTCACAACCATAGCGCTTTCTAAAAGGCTGGAATACTGGCAAGGGGAAGCGCAGGATGTGGCGTTAATCATCGGCGGGGCTGATGGTATTTCGCCCGCCTTGAAATCAACGGCGCATGAAATGATCCGGTTGTCTTCGCTGACGTTGCCGCATGCCATGGCGCGTGTCTTGCTGGCGGAACAGTTGTACCGTGCGATTACGGTGCTGGCCGGGCATCCTTACCATCGAGAATAAGGCTATGCAGACCATCTGGTTAGCGTCTAAAAGTCCGCGGCGTGCCGAGCTGTTGACGGGCATGGGCGTGTCATTCGAAGTGTTGCAGTTTACAGATGATGCAGGCACGCAATACGAAGTCGATGAATCGGTGTTTCCCGGCGAGTCCCCTCGAGACTATGTGCGACGTGTGGCGTTTGATAAAGCCTTGCACGCAGTTTCCTATCTGCGGGATCGTGAACTGCCTGAACGTCCCCTGTTGTCTGCTGATACAACCGTTGTGCTAGGTGAACGTATTTTAGGCAAACCTGTGGATGCCGATGAAGCGCGTGACATGTTGAATGCGCTCTCTGGTCAAACGCATGAGGTATTAACCTCGGTAGTGCTGGCGCATGGCCATGATATTCGCCAGCTGCTCTCAGTGAGCCAGGTGCGCTTTATGACGTTGGACGAGGCAACGATTGAGCGCTACATTGCAAGCGGTGAGCCTTTTGACAAAGCCGGTGCCTATGGCATACAGGGGCACGCAGGCATTTTTGTGTCAGAGATGCAGGGCAGTTTTACCGGCATTATGGGATTGCCGGTTCATGAAACGGCCTGTTTGCTGGAGTCTTGCGGTTACGCTTTCTGAAGCGTTAACGATCTAGCCAGCGCAGAATTACTTGCGCAGCCACGGTGGCGCCATCTTGCTGGATGGGCGGTTTAGCCGGTTGAGCCAGCAGCGATGTAAATGCTTCGTTAAAGAGACCTTGTTGCAACGCTTCTGGTGCAAGTTTGGCGCAGCGTGCGTTCTCTTGTAGCCATGCCACCAGAACCCGTTGCTCTGGCCAATCATCTCGTTCTACGTAAAGCACTGGCGTGCCGGCGAGTGCCGACTCGACAAAGGTGCCGTAACCGGGTTTGCAGATCACGGCATCACACCAGCCCAACAAATCGGTAAAGACGAAGCCGGTGGCTTTGCATAGGTGATCAGCGTTAATGATCCCTTGGGC
>JBJTFJ010000081.1:0-2398 GCA_046093345.1 Fluviibacter sp.
GCGCACCACTTCAGCAGTGATGACTTCACCTTGGCGCATATCCTGGCGGGCAAGGCTTTCTTCAAATAGAGCGGCAAAACTTTCGAACGTATCGGCTTGAGACATGAGAGTGGTATTTCCTGACAAGAACAGCACCGGCTGTGATTTACAACAGGCAACTGATCAGCTTGTTAAGGTTTAAAAATGGCAAAAAAGCTGACCCTAGCACCTGTGAGGCACCAGGATACAACCCGTTTACCGTGGGGTTATGACGCCTTGTTTCCGTACCAGTCCAACACCTGATCTACTGCTTGCGCAATCGTCAGATTGGATGTTTCCAGAAGCTTGGCATCGGCTTCTTGCCGGAGCGGTGCCACAGTTCGCGCCGCATCGCGGGCATCCCGATCTTCCAAATCCTGCAGAATGTCTTGCAGTTTAGCGGAAAAACCTTTTTCCATCAACTGCTTGTAGCGTCTATCGGCTCTAACAGCCGCTGTCGCCGTTAAAAAGACTTTGGTCTGGGCATCGGGGAAGACCACCGAGCCCATATCGCGGCCATCGGCCACCAAACCCGGTGCCTGACGAAACGCCCGCTGGCGCAGCAGCAAGGCTTCACGTACCGCCGGCAAGGCACCCACAGTAGAGGCGCCGATACCCATTTCTTCAGTGCGCATCTGGTCATCGACCACTTCGTCGCCCAACAGGGTCTGCCCACCGACAAAACGCACCGGCAACTGCGCAGCAATCTGCGCCACGGCTGGCTCATCGTGCCAATCCACGCCCGCTTTGCGGGCAGCCAGGGCGGTTAAACGATAAAGCGCCCCGGAATCCAGATAGTGCCAGCCCAGCGCATCGGCCACACGTTGCGTGACGGTGCCTTTGCCCGAGGCCGAAGGGCCGTCAATAGCAATCACCGGCACGGCCTTGGTGACTTCTGCGAAACGCTCGAAATAATCAGGGAAGGTCTTGGCTGTACAACCCGGGTCCAGAATGCGCAGCGGTGTGGCCAACGTCATTAACGAGAAACACATGGCGATGCGGTGATCGTCATAGGTTTCGATTTCGGCGCAATGCAGCTCGCTCAGGTTCGCGGGCGGATACACAGTGAGCGTGTCAGCCGTGGTTTCCACCTTGCCGCCCAGCTTACGCAGTTCGTTGGCCATGGCATCAATGCGATCGGTTTCCTTCACGCGCCAACTGGCAATGCCCGTCAGTTTGGTTGGACCTTCGGCAAATACGGCCACGGGTACCAGTGTCATTGCGGCATCCGGAATGGCCAGACAATCCTGTTCAATACTTTTAAGTTTGCCATTGAGCGGTGGCGCCGCTTCAATCCAGTTGGGTCCCATCGTAATGCGGGTACCCATAGCTGCCAGCGCATCGGCAAAACGCACATCACCCTGTACCGAATCTGCTCCAACACCTTCTACACGCACAGGGCCGCCCGCAATAGCGCCCAAGCCCAGGAAGTAAGAGGCCGAAGAGGCATCGCCTTCTACATAAATTACACTCGGTGACTTGTAGCGTGAGCCGCCCTGCACGGTGAATTTCTGCCAGCCTTCACGAACGACTTCCACCCCGAAACGGCGCATGGTTGCCAACGTGATTTCGATGTAGGGCTTGGAAATCAGCTCTCCGACCACTTCCACGGTAACGGTCCGATCCAACAACGGGAGCGCCATTAACAAGCCAGTCAGAAACTGACTGGAGACATTGCCCTTTACCGGCACCGTGGTGGCGCTTGCATTCAGTGCCGCCGGCTTGATTTGCAAGGGTGGGTAGCCGTCGTTCGGCTTGCCATCCACACCCAGATAGTCAATATCTGCACCTAGGTGACGCAAGGCATCGACCAGATCCCCAATCGGGCGCTCGTGCATACGTGGTACGCCCGACAGATGGTACGAACCACCGGCCAGCGCCAACGCAGCAGTTAATGGCCGAAAGGCCGTGCCCGCATTCCCGAGAAATAGCTTGGCCTCTTTTACCGGAATCTTGCCGCCGCAGCCTTGTACCTTAATGGCGCCCTCGCCTGCTGTGGTGACCGTAACGCCCAGCTGCGCCAGTGCTTCCAACATACGGTCGGTGTCGTCCGACTTCAGCAGGTCACGGACTTCAGTTTCACCCTCTGCCAAGGCAGCAAGCAACAGAATACGGTTAGACAGACTTTTAGAGCCCGGCAGACGCACGGTGCCACCGGCCGACAAGATGGCCGGCAGATCCAGGAAAGGCAAATGATTCATTAGTGAGACCAGTTCTGACGCGCGTCACGCGCATTGGCATAAATAGAAGCGAGTGCATCGCCATCGCTATTCACCAGCGCCTGACGGATACGCATCAGTGCTGCCCCGTATCGATCCAGCTCGGCCAGCAATGCGGTGCGATTGGCTAAGGAAATATCGCGCCACATTTCCGGGTGGCT
>JBJTFJ010000082.1:0-2237 GCA_046093345.1 Fluviibacter sp.
ACGGATGTGGATAAGCCGCGAAATCTCGCAAAATCAGTGACGGTGGAGTAGGTAACCACCATCAATAAAAAAAGCCGCCTCATCGGGCGGCTTTTTTATGTGTGGCACCAATTACTTGAAGAGAAGCAGTGCCTTTTGTAGCGTGATCCACATACCCCAGGCCATCGGTATAGAAACCGCTGCCCAGGCGAGCGCGATCTTCCAAGAGTGGCTGACTTCATGGGCGATGGCCGTGACGTCAGAGACGAAATGCTCATGGGTGTCGTCCGCAATCTTCTTTTCTTCGGCGACTTCTTCTTTGCTCATGTGCAGCTCTTCAGAGACCGGGCGTACCAGCCAGTTGGCGATGAAACCAATAATCAACAGGCCAGAGAGAATGTACATGGTGATGTTGTAGGCATCGGCACGTGCTACACCATGCGCCAATTGATATTCGCGCAGGTAGTTGACGATTACGGGGCCAAAGATGCCGGCGGCAGACCAGGCTGTCAGTAGGCGACCATGGATAGCACCAACAAATTTAGTGCCGAACATATCGGCCAGGTAAGCCGGCACGGTGGCAAAACAGCCGCCATACATCGACAGAATGACGCACATGAAGATGACGAATAGTGCAAGGCTGGCGCTACCAGCAGTGCTTGGGATCGCAGCGTACATGGCGAAACCAAGAAGGAAGAAGGTAGCGTAGGTTGCTTTGCGACCGATCTTATCTGAGAGGGAGGCCCAGAAGAAGCGACCGACAATGTTGAACAACGAGAGCAGGCCAGTGAAGCCGGCGGCAATGGCGGCGATCGAGGTTTTTTGAGCGGCACTGAGTTCGTTGAATGCCAGATCAATACCAATCAGTTTGCCTGCGAAAACCTCCTGCAACATCGGCGAGGCCATACCGATAATGCCGATACCGGCGGTCACGTTAACGCACAGAACCACCCACACCAGCCAGAATTGACGGGTCTTCCAGGCATGGCTGAGGTGGACATGATGTTGTGTGATCATGGCCTTTTTAGATGGCGGCGGCGGAGTCCAGCCTGCTGGCTTCCAGCCCTCGGCGGGAATGCGGTAGCCTAGGGCGCCAGAGATCATGAACACGAAATAAATGGCAGCAAGTACGAGGAAGGTTTCGAAAACGCCGACCGAGGTAGGTGTTGCGAAGTGCTTCATTAGCAGATCAGCTAATGGTGCACCGATCATGGCACCACCACCAAAGCCCATAATCGCCATTCCTGTGGCCATGCCACGACGATCCGGGAACCATTTGATGAGGGTTGATACGGGTGAGATGTAACCGAGGCCGAGACCAATGCCGCCGATGACGCCAGAACCTAGCCACATCAGCCAGATCTGATGTAATTTGATACCGATGGCCGAGATGACCAGGCCACCGCACCAGCAAAGTGCAGACACGACACCTGCTTTACGTGGGCCAACGCGTTCAAGCCAACCGCCCCAGATGGCTGCAGAGGAACCAAGGAATACAAAGAAGAGGGTATACATCCACCCAAGGGTGGAGATTTTCCAGTCACAGTTGCTGGCAAATAATTCGGTTAACAGGCTCATTTCAGCCGGGCAGGCGACGGGTGCGCTAATGCCGATGGCACGGGAGAGCGGTAGCCAGAACACCGAGAAGCCATAAGCCATACCGATACAAAGATGGATAGCCAATGCAGCGGGCGGAACGAGCCAGCGATTGAATCCGGGTTTGGCGATGATGCGGCTTTTATCTAACCAGCCAGTGTTCATGATTGAAATAATCCGTGAGAGTTGTTAAGGCGTTGAGGAAAATCGGTTTTCTGGAGAAGCTGAGCTGCTATTTTAGCGAAACTTAAGAGGAAGACTTTCTTTTGCTAGGTGCTTTGGATTTAGCCGCTTTAACGGGTTCCGCGGCAGCATTCTTCAGCACCTGCTTGAGGAAGTGTGCCGTGTGGCTGCCTTTGACTTCGGCAACGGCTTCCGGTGTGCCTTCCGCAATGATGCGTCCGCCGCCGGCACCACCCTCTGGACCAAGATCGATAACCCAATCAGCTGTTTTGATGACATCCAGGTTGTGTTCGATAACTACCACGCTGTTGCCGTGCTCGGTGAGGCGATGCAGCACACCGAGTAGCAAGCGGATGTCCTGGAAGTGAAGGCCGGTAGTGGGTTCATCCAGAATGTAAAGGGTGCGGCCGGTGTCGCGCTTGGAGAGTTCCAGTGACAGTTTGACCCGTTGTGCTTCACCACCCGATAGCGTGGTGGCG
>JBJTFJ010000083.1:0-3471 GCA_046093345.1 Fluviibacter sp.
ATCATTTGTCGCGTTGCGGCCTCCGCCCAACCGCGATTGGCCGCAGGCGATGCCGGACTCGGATGCAACACACGACCAATCCGCGGTTGATGACTGCTTGATGCCAGCGCCCGCACAGCCTGAGCCTCCGCATAAGCGCCGACGCCTACTACCCAGACGGGCTGCATCGTTTCGACCAGCGTACGCAAATGCGTGTCACATGCATCAATCACAGGTGCCATTTCCGCGGCAGGTAATTTATCCGGCGTAACATTGCGCGCATTGTCAAAGAATGCAAGCGGACAATAGTTCGCAACAAAATGTTCTGCAAAAAATGCTTCAGGTGTTACGAAGCGATCACGAAACAGCCCCCATAAACGTCGCCCGCTGACTTCTGATCGGGTGCAGGCCCAACCTTCGATGAGGCGCTTGGGGTTCATATGTAACGGCTGTTGAATCGGCGCATCAATCCGTAACCACTCATGGACGATACTCACTTCACCAAACGGCACACCCACCTGCACCATGCCGAAAGGCCCCGGATTCATGCCCAGAAAAATCACGCGGCGTGATTGTGGTTGGTTGCCCCACTGTGTCAGATACTGCGTGTGTGCAGCACCCGCATAATCCAGCGGGTTATAGACGTGTGTTACGGGTGCCGAAAAATTCAGTCCATCTAACCGGGCTGACAAAGTCTCCGCAGCGGCTATGAGTGCTTTTGCACTCATGCAGCACGTGCCTCGCTGGCCGTCCCACTGTCATCACCAGACCATGGCGCCACTTTGAAGAGCAGCAACATGCCTGGGATTGCCAGTACCGCGCACAACCAGAAGAATCCATACCAACCCAGTTGCTCCACCAGCCATCCGGCCGAGGCATTCACCAGGGTACGTGGCACCGCTGCGAGACTTGTGAACAAGGCAAACTGCGTTGCTGTATAGGCGCGATTTGTCGAGCGGGCAATAAAGGCCACAAAAGCAGCCGTGCCCAGACCCACACCCAACGCCTCAAAACCAATCACCAAGGCGAGGCTGGCCAGCTCCGATGGACCAATACTCGTTTGCGTACCGGCAGATGCCAACCAGGCAAACCCGAAAATCGACACCACTTGCACTACACCGAACAACCAGAGTGCGCGATTGATGCCCAGCTTCACCATCCATAAACCGCCCAACAAACCACCAATTACCGCGGGCCACAAACCCGCATTCTTGGCCACTAAACCAATATCGCTTTTAGCGTAACCCATGTCCAGGTAGAAAGGCGTTGCCAGTGCTGTGCAGAGCGAATCGCCCAGCTTGTAGCAGAAAATAAACGCGAGCACCGTTAGTGCACTCTTCCAGCCCGCACGCGCCATGAATTCGTTAAAGGGCTCAACAATCGCTTGTTTAAGCGTACGCGGTGCCAGCGCATCTCCCTGAGGTTCACTCACCCAGAAGGTAGCGAAGACGCCCGGCAGCATGAACGCCGCCGTAATCCAGAACACTTCCGGCCACGGCAAATGATCGGCCAGGATCAGCGATATGGAGCCCGGCACTAAGCCGGCAACACGATAGGCGTTAACGAAGACCGAATTACCCAGACCCAGCTCTTCATCGGAGAGCAGCTCGCGACGAAATGCATCCAGCGCAATATCCTGCGTTGCCGAAAACACTGCCACCAGGGCGGCGATCAGCATGATGGTGCTGATTTCCGTGTGTGGATCAAAACCGCCCAGCGCGCCAATCGCGCCGACTAGGCCTAGCTGCGTCACCAGCATCCAGCCGCGACGCCGTCCTAGCTTCAAAAAATTGAGGCCATAACGATCGAGCAACGGTGCCCAGATAAATTTCCACGTGTAGGGAAACTGAATCAGCGCAAACAGGCCAATGGTTTTGAGATTGACGCCGCTCGAACGCAGCCAGGCTGGCACCAGATTCAAAAGCAGATAGTGTGGCAGAACTGATGCAAACACTATCAGGACGGAAATAGCCATGTGGCGCGTCCAGAGAGCGCGCCACATGCTGGGTTTCTGTTCTGAAACCACCTGAGTCATGGACGACCCAAACGATAGATGGCCGTATCCGCTAGGAAGTTAATGTCTTCAGTCACGCGCGCACCATGATCCAGCGCACTGGTTTCCAGAATAACGATGCCCTGTTCACGACATAACGCTTCAAAATCAGCGATCGTAAAGAAGCGCACGTTCGGTGTATCAAACCACTGGTAAGGCAGACTTTCCGAAACCGGCATGCGGCCCTTCAGAATAGCCTGGCGGTGTGTGTAATAACCAAAGTTCGGAAACGACACCACAGCCTCATGCCCAACGCGCAGTAGCTCGTTCAACAGACCCACGGTGTTCTGAATCATCTGTAGCGACAGCGACATGATCACATGATCAAAGGCACCATCTTCAAACCCGGCCAGACCGCGCTCCAGGTTTACCTGGATCACATTTACGCCAGACTTCAGACACGCCAGAACGCCCGCAGGATCTTTTTCAATCCCGTAACCAATAACTTGTTTCTCATCCATCAGACGACGCAACAGCAAACCATCACCGCAGCCCAGATCCAGCACACGCTCGCCCGGCTGAATCCAACCGGCAATGGCATCCAGATCGGCGCGCAGATCGGCCAGATCTAAGCGGGTACCCATACGTGATGCCGTGCTCATAGCACCGCCTCCTCGAAGTAGGTGCGCAACACAGCGTGGTACTGCGCGTCATCCATCAGGAATGAATCATGACCATGCACACTATCGATTTCGGCGTAGCTCACACGGCGGCCGTTATGTACCAGAGCGGTCATAATTTCGCGGCTACGTTCTGGCGAAAAGCGCCAGTCGGTTGTAAAGGCCACCACCAGAAAATCAGCTTTGGCACCTGCCAACGCCGCATCAAGGCTGCCACCGGTGGCACCTGCCGGATCAAAATAATCCAGTGCCTTGGTCGTTAGCAGATAGGTATTGGCATCAAAGTACCCGGAAAACTTCTCCCCCTGATAACGCAGGTAAGACTCGATCTGGAAATCCGTTTCATAGCTGTACTTCAGTGCGCCGTCTTTTAGTGAGCGCCCGAACTTCTCCGCCATCTGATCATCAGACAGATAGGTAATGTGCCCCAGCATGCGCGCCAGCTTGAGGCCGCGCGCCGGCACAACGCCTTGCTCATAGTAATGACCGCCATAAAACTCCGGGTCCGTCAGAATGGCCTGACGGGCGACTTCATTGAAAGCAATATTCTGTGCTGTGAGCGTTGGGGCCGATGCAATCACAACGGCATGCTGCAAACGATCCGGATACGACAGCGTCCACTGCAATGCCTGCATACCGCCGAGCGAGCCCCCCACCACAGCAGCCCAGCTCTTCACGCCAAGATGATCTCCCAGACGGGCCTGTGCAACCACCCAATCTTCGACAGTCACTACCGGAAAATCAGCGCCATACAGTTTGCCGTTTTTCGGGTTGACGGTATTCGGTCCACTCGAGCCATAACAGCCACCCAGGTTATTA
>JBJTFJ010000084.1:0-7773 GCA_046093345.1 Fluviibacter sp.
CACTGGCGTGCCGGCGAGTGCCGACTCGACAAAGGTGCCGTAACCGGGTTTGCAGATCACGGCATCACACCAGCCCAACAAATCGGTAAAGACGAAGCCGGTGGCTTTGCATAGGTGATCAGCGTTAATGATCCCTTGGGCGGGGTAACCTTCGGCCGGCAAATCGGGCTGGTTGGCAACGAGGAGGGTGAATGCCGATTGTATTGGCCACTGCGCGAGAGACAGCTGCGTTGCGATGCCGCCCATGCCGATGAGGATGCGTGGCCGAGTCAACAGGGGCCGATCAATAATGGCCGCCAATAGGGCTTCAATCGTATCTCTGGTGTGGATGCTGCGGGCACCCACGGGTGGCAGAAGGTGTTCTGTGATCCCCCGCATTGGCATACCCGGCGTCAGTCGCAGTGAGGCTGTTGCCTTGTCGTAGATGTTTGTGATTCGGTCGAGCACAGCGTTTGAGTCTGGAACGGCTTCAAAGTAGAAGCGCGCGGTATCTGCCCAATTAAGTGAACTCATGGCGATGCCGGGGATGCCCAGTGTTTGTGCTGCGGCTAAAGGCATGTCGCCAACGTCACTGAGAATCAGATCAGGTGAGACAGCTTGTACGATTCTGCACGCAGCTGCCAGGTGCGCTGACCAGTTGGCGTCTCGGTCGGCGTATCCTGTCCAGCTGGCTTCAACATCGACGCGCATGGCGTCGTGCATGATGAGGCCAAGATCACAGGAATGGGCGATGTGCTCAAATGGCCCGGTGATGCGTGCCTGAATCGTATCGATAGGCAGTGCGCTCCAGATAATGAGCGACAGATCCGGCCGTAGTGCGCTTAGCCCATTACAAACAGGCGCGGCTTGTCCTAGATGGCCCAGGCCATGGGCACTAATCGCCACCAGCAGGCGGGGCATGGCTTAAGCCTTGGGGTGTGTCGCCGAGGCTGATGCAGCAATCATTTCGTCCGTCGGTACATCGTGCAGGCGTGCCAGGAAGGCGCCATCACAATCGGCAGACCATTCGGCGTCTTTCACCCAGACAATGTGACCATCGCCGCTGGCGACATCTACTGATTCCAGTTTGCGGCCTTCCAGTGCTTTGACTTGCACGATGCGGTTACCGGCGGGATGGATGATCTCCAGCCAGTCGCCCAGGGCAAAGCGGTTTTTGACGATCACGCGTGCGGCATTGCGTTCGCTATCCCACTCAACGTTACCGACATACTGGCTGCGGCCAGACTCGGAGTAGCCACGCAGATAGTTCTGCGTGTCGGAATCATGGTGACGTTGATAGAAGCCATCGGTGTAGCCACGATTTGCCAGGCCTTCTAGCTCTCCAATAAGCAGCGGGTTGAAGCGGCGTCCGGCTTGTGCATCGTCAATGGCGTGTCGATAGGCCTGGCAGGTGCGGGCAACGTAATACGGTGATTTGGTGCGGCCTTCAATCTTGAGTGAATCGACCCCGATCTCGATCAGACGCTCAACGTGTTCGATGGCACGTAGATCGCGCGAGTTAAGAATGTAGGTGCCATGTTCATCTTCTTCGATCGGCATCAGCTCGCCCGGGCGCTTGGACTCTTCGACAACAAGTGGGGGGAAGTTGCTGCCCGTCATGCCGGGCGTGGCCTCTGCCTCATTATCTGGTTTAAGTTTGTAGTCCCAGCGACACGAGTTAGTGCAGGTGCCCTGATTCGGATCTCGGTGGTTGAAGTAGCCGGATAATAAGCAACGACCGGAGTAGGCAATGCAGAGTGCGCCATGCACAAAGACCTCAAGCTCCATTTCTGGGCACTGCTGACGGATTTCAGCGACCTCGTCGAGCGATAGTTCGCGGGAAAGAATGACCCGTTTAACACCCATCTTGCCCCAGAAGCGTACGCTGGCCCAGTTAACGGTGTTGGCTTGTACCGACAGGTGGACCGGCATCTCCGGGAATCGATCCCGAATCATATCGATCAAGCCGGGGTCCGCCATGATCAGTGCATCGGGCTTGAGCGCCACGACAGGTGCCATATCATCCAGATAGGTTTTGAGCTTGGCGTTGTGCGGTGAAATATTGCTGACGATATAAAACGATTTCTGCTGTGCGTGCGCCTCGTCGATGCCTTCCTGGAGAGCGTCCAGTGTGCTGAATTCATTATTGCGTACGCGCAGGCTGTAGCGAGGCTGGCCGGCATAGACGGCGTCGGCCCCAAAGGCAAAGGCGGTACGCATCATGGCCAGTGAACCGGCAGGGGCGAGAAGTTCAGTTTTCGTGGACATAGTAGAATTCGGCTATTAAGCGGCAATAAAAAACAGTCAGGCGCACATTCTACCTATGGCCGAAAGTATCCTCATTAATTTCACACCCCAAGAGACCCGGGTGGCTATCCTCGAGCAGGGGATCGTTCAGGAACTCCATGTCGAACGCCATACAACGCGGGGGTTGGTGGGAAATATCTACCTAGGACGCGTTGTCCGGATTTTGCCGGGTATGCAGTCAGCATTTGTTGATGTGGGGCTGGAACGTACGGCATTTCTGCATGTGGCAGATATCTGGCAGGCGCGTATCGGCGATCTGGCCAATCGGGAATATCGTCCGATTGAAGAGGTAATCAGCGAAGGGCAAACCTTGCTGGTACAGGTAATTAAAGACCCTATTGGTACCAAGGGCGCCCGTTTATCGACGCAGGTATCTATTGCGGGGCGAATGCTGGTGTATTTGCCTCAGGAAAAACATATCGGTATTTCACAGCGCATTGATGAAGCCGAGCGCGAAGCATTGCGTGAGCGACTTACTCGCCTGGTGCCTGCCGATGAGGCGGGCGGATTTATTTTGCGCACCATCGCGGAAACGGCAGACGAAGCCTCTTTGCAAGATGATATTAACTATCTCCGTAAAATCTGGGCCGGTCTGAAACAGCAGATCACTACGTCGCCTGTGCCCTCTTTGATGTACCAGGATCTTTCTCTGGCACAGCGCGTGTTGCGCGACTTTGCTAACCCTGAGACCGAACGCATTCTGGTTGACTCCCGAGAGACATTCCAGAAGCTCAAAGAGTTTGCTGATATTTACGTGCCTGGCATTGTCAATTTGCTCGAGCACTACAACGAAGATCGCACGCTCTTTGATTTGTATGGGGTTGAAGAAGAAATTCAGCGTGCACTGTCACGACGTGTTGACCTGAAGTCTGGTGGGTATCTGATCATTGATCAGACAGAAGCCATGACCACGGTGGATGTCAACACCGGTGCGTTCGTAGGTGTGCGTAATTTCGATGAAACAATTTTCAAGACGAATCTGGAAGCTGCGCAAGCCATTGCAAGGCAGCTGCGATTGCGCAATCTGGGTGGCATCATCATTCTGGATTTTATCGACATGGATCAGCCAGCGCATCAGGAAGCGGTGTTGGCAGAACTACGTAAGTGCTTAAGCCGTGATCATATGCGGATGACGGTTAACGGCTTTACCGCGCTGGGTCTGGTGGAGATGACCCGCAAGCGAACGCGTGAATCACTGGCGCGCGTGTTGTGTGAAACCTGCCCAACCTGCGATGGTCGTGGTCAGGTTAAAACAGCGCGGACCGTTTGCTACGAGATTCTGCGTGAACTCGTACGGGAGTCGCGGCAGTTTGAAGCGCGCGAGTACCGCGTCATTGCCAGCCAGCAGGTGGTTGATCTCTTCCTCGAAGAGGAAGAGCAGGCATTGGCGATGGCCTCGGACTTTATTGGCAAGCCGATCTCGCTACAAGGAGAGTCCGGTTACGGACCCGAGCAGCACGATATCGTGCTGCTCTAAGCCTTATTCTTTGGGGCGAGCGGGCGCCAGAACCAGCGCTTCACCTTCGACTACCCGTTTGTCACCAACAGTACAAACAGTTTCGATGCGCACTTTGTTCTTGATATAGTCGACTTCAAGTACCGTCAAGGTTGCCGTGACGGTGTCCCCCGGATGCACCGGCGCCAGAAATTTCATATTTTGTGCCAGGAAAATCGTACCTGGCCCCGGCAGACGATTGGCTAGCGCTGATGATATTAGGCTGGCGGTTAAAAAGCCTTGAACGATACGGGTGCCAAAACGCGTAGTTTTGGCGTATTCCTCGTCCAGGTGAATTGCGTTGGTATCGGTTGATACGGCGGAGAACAGAATGATGTCTGTTTCGGTAATGGTTTTCGACTGAAACGCCGTCATACCGACTTTTAGTTCATCGGTGTAATACGCAGGACGGATGGTTCCCATAACTAGCCTCGAATTTTGCAATTGATCATGCTGACATCATAGCAATTATGCTGCGATGCGTCATGAATCTTTGATGACAGATCAATCAGTCGATGGCTAGACAGGTGTACTTAGTGCTCAGATACTCATCAATACCATGTTGTGAGCCTTCACGGCCGAATCCAGATTGTTTGATGCCACCAAAAGGCGCTACTTCACTCGACATCAGGCCGGTATTAACGCCTACCATCCCATATTCCAGCGCCTCGGAAACTCGGAAGATGCGGTTGGTATCACGCGTGTAGAAATAGGCGGCTAATCCGAATTCCGTGTCGTTAGCCATCCGGATTGCCTCGGCCTCATCTGTAAAAGCAAAAAGCGCAGCGACCGGCCCGAAAATCTCCTCATGCATGATGCGCATGGAAGGCGTGAGGTTTTTAATGACGGTCGGTTGATAGTAAAGCGCGCCTTGTGTATCTGTTGCACCTCCGGTAACGACCTCGGCACCTTGGCTTACGGCATCGCTCACCAGCGATTCGACTTTTGCCAGGCCGCTGGCGTCAATTAGCGGTCCAATCTGTGCATTGCTTTCAAAGCCATGGCTCACTTTGAGGGTGCGGACTTTGGCGGCCAGCTTGTCGGCAAAGACATCCATGATGTCTGCGTGCACCAGAAAGCGGTTGGCGCATACGCAGGTTTGCCCGCTATTGCGGTATTTGGAAGCCATAGCGCCCTCAACAGCAGCGTCTAGATCGGCATCGTCGAAAACAATAAAGGGTGCATTGCCTCCCAGCTCTAGCGAAAGCCGTTTGAGGCTGGGCGCGGATTGTGCCATCAACATTCGGCCAACCTGGGTTGATCCGGTAAATGAGAGTTTCCGTACGCGTGGGTCGCCGGTAAGGGCGGCGCCAATTTCAGGGGCGGCATCAGCAGAACCCGTAACCACGTTAAAGACACCGGGCGGTATGCCGGCGCGTTCAGCCAGCACAGCCAATGCAAGCGCAGTGAGCGGTGTTTGTTCAGCGGGCTTAACCACAACGGTGCAGCCTACGGCAAGGGCCGGGGCAACCTTGCGGGTAATCATCGCTGCGGGAAAGTTCCAAGGGGTAATTGCAGCACAAACGCCAACAGGTTCACGTGTTACGAGCAAGCGCTTATCAGGTGTGTTGGAAGGCAGAATTTCACCATTCACCCGACGTGCCTGCTCCGAAAACCACTCGACAAAGGAGGCCGCATAGGCGACCTCGCCAAGACTTTCTGTGTAGACTTTGCCGCCTTCAGCAGTAATAAGAGATGCCAGATCTTCTTTAGCCGCTTGAATGAGGTCATACCACTTACGCAGAATCGCACTACGGGTCTTGGCGCTTTGGGCGCGCCAGGCAGGGAAAGCCGCTTCGGCAGCATCGATCGCCAAGCGGGTTTCCGCAGCCCCCATATCAGCTACGTTGCGAAGTAGTTGGCCATTGCCCGGATCGGAGACCGCGAAATGGTTTTCACTCCCCAGCCATTGACCATTGATATAGGCATCAGATCGAAGCAGTGAAGAATCGTTAAGGCGGGTTAGCGGCATTGCAAACTTTCAAATGGGAAAACAGGTGAAGAGATACAAGGCCAAGCGATAAATTCGCTTGCAGGCACAAGCTGGTTGCGCCACACTTTGAATCATATGACGAACTGCGTTTTGCTGCGACCCTCGCTCTGCCATGGATTTGTACTGAAGCGCTTAATTGCGGCTGTTTGTCTGGGGTTGCTAATCCTGACCATGCTGGCTGGTTGTGCGAGCACGGGGGGCAGGGGTATCACCCGATTTGGTGACGACAATTTGCCACCGAGCACGCAAGGGCAGGAAGTGACCATTATGGCTATGCACCTGATTGATACGGGCTATCAGTTCGGTGGTAAAAACCCGCAGGCCGGCCTTGATTGCAGCGGCATGGTGAGTTGGTTGTACGGGCAGGCCGCGGATTACCGATTAAAGGGCAGCGCCAAAGATATGGCCTCCCGTGGTAGGCAGGTCACTCCCGCTGCGATTCGACCTGGTGACTTGGTGTTTTTTAACACCCGTGGATTTAGTTATTCACACGTCGGTATTTATATCGGCGATCAACGTTTTATTCATGCGCCGAATAGCAAAGGCAAAGTGCGCATCGATCGCCTGGACCAGGGTTGGTTTGCAACGCGCTATGAAGAGTCTCGCAGTTACTTTGATTGAAGGCGTATTAATTGCCGGCAGCTATATATGGGTGAACCATTTTTCCTGGGTCAACGATCCGATCAAAATCTTCGGCGGAAACATGCTTGAGGGCTAAAGCGGCATCGCGCAAACTAAGATCGTGAGCCAGCGCATGATGAGCGATTTCCGATGCCTTGTCGTAGCCAATCACAGGCGCCAAGGCAGTCACCAGCATCAACGATCGATCAAGGTGGGATTGGATGTTTCTCAGATTGGGCTCTGTATCCTTTACGAGGAACTTCGCAAAGTTGGTGCAGCCATCCGTGAGCAGATTCAGCGAGCCCATAACGTTATGAATGATTAGGGGCTTATAGACGTTCATCTCCAGATAGCCGCTGGCCCCACCTAGCGACACGGCCATATCGTTGGCCATCACTTGTACCGCGATCATCGAAAGGGCTTCGGCCTGGGTCGGGTTCACTTTGCCGGGCATAATCGACGAGCCTGGTTCGTTAGCGGGTAGGTTAAGCTCGGCTAAGCCAGCGCGCGGTCCGCATGCGAGGAGTCGTATATCGTTCGCGATTTTATACAGGGAGACGGCCAGCGTTTTTAAGGTGCCGGAAAGTTGTACCAGTGCGTCATGGGCGCCTTGCACGGTAAATTTGTTCGGCGCCGCTACGAAAGGCAGGCCGGTGAGCTGCGAAATCTCAGCCGCCACCGCCTCATCAAAACCCGGGGGTGCATTGAGGCCAGTGCCAACAGCGGTTCCACCAATCGATAATTTATAAACATCGGGCAATGCACACTGGATGCGGACGATGTCGTCATCAAGCATGCCGACATAACCGGACCATTCCTGGCCTAGTGTGATCGGTGTTGCATCCTGCATGTGCGTACGACCAATCTTGACGATATCTTTCCAGGCATCGGCTTTTTCATGCAGGAAATTCCTCAGCAGGGTCAAGGCAGGAAGCAACTGGTGTACCGTTGTCATGGCTGCCGCCATGTACATGGCCGTCGGAAAGTTGTCATTGGATGACTGGGACATGTTTACATGGTCATTAGGATGAACCGGTGTCTTGCTACCAACCTCGGTGCCTGCAAGCTGGCAGCAACGATTAGAAATGACCTCGTTGATATTCATGTTGAACTGCGTGCCACTGCCCGTCATCCAGACGTGTAGCGGAAACATGGCGACATGGAGACCTGCGAGAATTTCATCACATGCGCGTTCAATCAGGGTAGCAGCATGTTTGTCTAGCCGATTGCCAGAGGCATTCACCCGCGCAGCGGCTTTTTTCAGGATGGCATAAGCACCAATCATTTCGGCGGGCATAAGATCTTTGCCGATGCTGAAGTATGTCAGGGACCGCTGGGTCTGTGCCCCCCAGAGTTTATCGGCAGGAACCTCGATCTC
>JBJTFJ010000085.1:0-4700 GCA_046093345.1 Fluviibacter sp.
TCTGGCGGGCCGCATCAAAGAACAGATGCACCGGCCCACGGTTGTATTTGCCAGTGATGGCAGCGGATTCATTAAGGGCTCTGGCCGATCCATTCCCGGTTTGCATCTTCGGGATGCCCTGGATCATCTCACCAAAATCTATCCGGATCTCATTATCAAATTTGGCGGCCATGCCATGGCAGCAGGGCTGAGCATTCGTGAAACTGACTTCGCTTTATTTCAGCGCGCCTTTGACGAACTGGTCGATCAGCTATTACCACTTGAAGCCCGCACACATAGCCTGGCGATTGATGGCGCCCTGGTCGATAGTGAGCTGAGTCTGAATACCGCCAGGCAACTATCCGAAGGCATCTGGGGACAAGGCTTCCCTGCCCCGGTTTTTGCGAATCGCTTCCAGATTCTAGAATCACGCCTGCTGCAAGACAAACACCTGAAGCTAACTCTGAGTTGTGGCCAAAGTCGTATGGATGCCATCCGCTTCAACGATACAACCATTCCAACCGATCAGGACACGCTGGCTTATGCGCTGGAAATTAATCACTACAACGGGGTCGATCGCCCGCAACTAAGAATCGAAGCGATCTGCCCTGCATCATGAAAAACGCCACCCGCAGGTGGCGTTTCATTTCTTAGCACGGGTATAGATTAACCCAGCATGAGCCGGTTAATCTTGCGCACAAAGCCAGCCGGGTCTTCGATTTGACCCCCTTCAGCCAACAGTGCCTCATCAAACAGCACGGATGCATAGTCATCAAAGTGGCCGCCCTCATTCGGCAACAACTCCATTTTCTTGAGCATCGGGTGCTGCGGGTTGATTTCCAGAATCGGCTTAATCTCCGGCGCATTCTGACCCATCATCTTGAGCATGCGTTGCAAGTTGGCACCCGGATCATGTTCATCTGCTACCAGGCAGGCTGGCGAATCCGTCAGGCGGTGCGTAACGCGCACTTCCTTAAGCTTTTCGCCCAAGGCCTTCTGGAGTCGCTCGACCAGATCCTTGGCAGAAGTCTCGGCTGCGGCACGTGCCTGCTTTTCGCTGGCATCTTCCAGGTCACCCAGATCCAGCCCGCCCTTGGCGACGGATTGCAGCGTCTTACCATCAAAGTCACGCAGGTGACTGACCAGCCATTCATCCACCCGATCCGATAGCAGCAGTACTTCAATGCCTTTCTTACGGAAGATTTCCAGATGCGGGCTGTTCTTAGCGCCCTGGAAGGTTTCGGCGGTTACGTAATAGATCTTGTCCTGGCCTGACTTCATACGCGACACGTACTCAGCCAGTGAAACGCTCTGCTCAGGACTATCCGTGTTTGTCGTTGCAAAACGCAGCAACTTGGCGATACGTGCCTGATTGGCATGGTCTTCACCAACGCCTTCTTTGAGCAACTGCCCGAACTGATTCCAGAACGTGGTGTATTTTTCGGCGTTATTGTCAGCCAGTTCTTCCAGCAAACCGAGCACACGCTTGGTACAACCAGAACGGATCTGTTCGATATCCTTGCTTTCCTGCAGGATCTCACGCGAGACGTTCAACGGCAGATCGGCCACATCGACTACGCCGCGCACAAAACGCATGTAGGTCGGCATCAGCTGTTCTGCATCATCCATGATGAATACGCGTTTAACGTAAAGCTTGATGCCATGACGTGCAGTACGATCCCACAGGTCAAATGGTGCCTGTGATGGGATGTAAAGTAGCTGTGTATATTCCTGACGACCTTCCACCTTGGCATGCACCCAGGTCAATGGCTCCTGATAGTCATGCGCAACGTGCTGATAAAAGGCTTTGTATTCTTCTTCAGTCACTTCGCTCTTCGAACGAGCCCACAATGCACTGGCCTGGTTAACGGTTTCTTCTTCACCCGTTGGCTTCATGGCCTTGGCTTCTTCATCCCACTTTTCCTGAGCCATACGGATCGGCAATGCAATGTGATCCGAGTACTTGCGCAGGATCTCACGAAGCTTCCAGCCGTTAAGCAGGTCTTCCTGCTCCGCCCGCAGTTGCAGCGTGACTTCAGTGCCGCGGCCCGGATGGTCTATATCGGCAACCGTGTACTCACCTTCACCAGCCGATACCCACTCCACACCCTCGTTAGATGGCGCGCCTGCCTTACGACTACGAACAGTCACTTTGTCGGCAACAATAAACGAAGAGTAGAAACCGACACCAAACTGGCCAATCAGGTTGGCATCCTTCTGGGCATCACCCGTCAGGGCCGAGAAAAACTCTTTAGTACCTGATTTGGCAATGGTACCGAGGTGCGCTATGGCCTCTTCCTTGGTCATGCCGATACCGTTATCGGCAATCGTAATGGTTTTTGCTTCTGCATCAAGCAGAATGCGCAGCCCCAGCTCTGGATCGTTCTCAAAAAGACCCGGCGTTGCCAGTGCTTCGTAGCGTAGCTTGTCGCATGCATCCGACGCATTGGATACCAGCTCACGTAGGAAAATTTCCTTGTTCGAGTACAACGAGTGGATCATCAGCTGCAACAGCTGTTTCACTTCTGCCTGGAATGCCTTGGTTTCAGTTTGATTTTGTTGGGTCATAGGTCTTTAGCTAGTAAATGTTGACTAAATAAAACGCGATGCGTCTCAAATAGGGACGCCATTCTCAAATTCAAGTCTCTGGCGTAAACGGTGGCACCATCAGTGACTGGTAGATAACTTCCACTACTTCCAGCTCCCGATCACCTAAGGGGCTGGCAAAACGGGCTACATCCCCCTCGCGTAGCTTAAGCAGCGCCTTGGCTAAAGGAGAAACCCAGCTAATCCAGCCCTTGGCCGGGTCTGCTTCATCTATGCCGACGATGCTATAGGTGGTTTCATCACCATTTTCGTCACAAACAACAACAGTGGCACCAAAAAACACCTGATCCCGATGCTGTTGCAGCCCCGGATCAATGATGTGGGCGTTTTCCATGCGCTTCATCAGAAACCGGATACGACGATCAATCTCCCGCAAGCGCTTTTTGCCGTAGAGATAATCCCCGTTTTCCGAACGATCACCATTCGAAGCGGCCCAGGAGACAATCTCCACGATTTTTGGGCGCTCTGTTTTAACAAGGTATTCCAGTTCATCACACAACCGGCGATGGCCACCGGGCGTCATGTAGTGGCGTAGTTCTGTTGAAGCTGATTGATTCATGCCTAAATCTTAGTTGGGTCAATCGTCATTATCCTTGACCGCTGAGCGCCCTGTCACAAAAAATTAATCGATTACACGAGCGAATCCCCTTGCATGGAATCACGTTGCGGCGCAACATAACGCCTATAGAATTTGTTTAATTCAGGAATCCATATGCAGCTGGAAACATCAAACACCACCCTCAATGGCCTTAGGGGCCTTGTAGTTGGTATTGCCAATCAACATAGCATTGCTTGGGGGTGTGCAGAAGCGTTTCGTGCCGCCGGCGCCGAGCTCGCAGTGACTTTTCTGAATGCCAAAGCAGAACCGCATGTTCGCCCCCTCGCTGAAAGCGTTAATGCATCAATCATCCAGCCGCTGGATGTTGAAAACGATGGCGACATGGCCGCTCTTTTCGAAAAAATTGAACATCAGTGGGGAAAACTGGATTTCGTGCTCCACTCGATCGCCTTTGCGCCACTCGAAGATCTACATGGCTCGGTGTTGGATACAAGCCGTGATGGTTTCGCCCGGGCAATGGATATTTCCTGCCACAGCCTGATTCGTCTGGCACGCCATGCCGCTCCTTTGATGAAAGATGGTGGCGCGCTACTAACGATGAGCTATGAAGGCGCAAATCGCGTAGCCCCTCACTACGGCATCATGGGCTTAGCCAAAGCCTCGCTTGAAGCCGCCACGCGTGCCCTGGCGGCAGAACTTGGTCCGAAGAACATTTCGGTCAATGCAATTTCGCCGGGCCCTATTGCTACGCGGGCCGCCTCAGGCATTCTTGAATTTGATCACCTGATGCAAGACAGCATCGAGCATGCCCCGCTCCGTCGCCTGGTTACCATCGAAGAAGTTGGTGCTCTGGCAACCCTGCTGGCAAGCCCTGCCGGTCGCGGTATTACCGGTGACGTTATCGTTGTTGATGGCGGCCGCCATATTCTCTACTGATTCAATCCTAAGTTATGTCACATACATACAGCCTAGATAAGTTTTGCTCGGACATTATCGAGAATCATCCGTTTGATGAGATTGAAATCGGTGATAACGCTTCAATTTCACGTACCGTAACGGTTGAAGACCTACGCATGTTTGCAGCTGCCACAGGGGATGCCAATCCCAACATGCTGGATCCCGAGTTTGCAGACAGCAGTATTTACCGAGAGGTGATTGCACATGGCATGTGGTCAGGCGCCATGCTGGTCAACCTATTGGGCAGCGAACTACCTGGTTTGGGCACTATTCTAGTCGATCAGAACCTGCGCTACCTTCGCCCCATTATGGTGGGCGATACGGTCACCTTCAAGATTACTGTTGAGCGCAAATATGAACGAACGAAACACATACTATTTGATGCCGAAGTAATTCTGGAAAGTGGTCAACGCGCAGTGACTGGTACCCTTGAAGTACTGGCACCACCCAATAAAATCTCTCGCAAAAAACTTTGCGTTCCAAAAGCAACCCTCTCTACCCATACCGAACGTTTTCAGGCCTTTGTGGCTACAGCCGAAGGCATGGACCCTGTTTCTACGGCAGTAATCCACCCTTGTGATGAAGAATCGCTAAAGGG
>JBJTFJ010000086.1:0-4312 GCA_046093345.1 Fluviibacter sp.
GTAGATCGTTAAGGAATACTTTGATGTCGTCTTCATCTGTTAAAACTGTCGTCGTCGGCTTGTCCGGCGGTGTGGATTCTTCTGTGGCTGCGTTGCTGCTCAAGGAGCAAGGCTACCGTGTGATCGGCCTGTTCATGAAGAACTGGGAAGACGACGATACCGACGAGTATTGCAGCACGCGGCAGGATCTGATTGACGTCATGAGCGTTACCGACATTCTTGGCATTGATGTGGAAGTGGTGAACTTCGCCAAAGAATATCGCGACCGGGTTTTTTCAACATTCCTCCAGGAATACAACGCCGGCCGCACACCCAACCCGGATGTGCTGTGCAATGCTGAAATCAAGTTTGCCGCATTCCTTGACCATGCGATTAGCCTAGGCGCTGATGCCATTGCCACGGGGCACTATGCGGGCGTACAAGACTTTGACGGTAAGCGTCAGCTGCTTAAAGCAGAAGATGGCAACAAGGATCAGAGCTACTTCCTCTATCGTTTGAGCCAGACGCAGCTCAAACCGGCCATGTTCCCGCTGGCCAATTGGCTGAAGCCCGAAGTGCGTGCTAAAGCCGAAGCCGCAGGTTTGCCGGTGGCCAAGAAAAAGGACTCCACGGGCATCTGCTTTATCGGCGAGCGTCCGTTTAATGATTTTTTACAGCGCTATGTGCCGCAGAACCCGGGCGAAATCCGCGACCTGGATTCGGGCAAGTTGTTGGGCACGCATCAGGGTTTGGCTTTCCACACGCTGGGGCAGCGCAAAGGATTGCACATCGGCGGCATTAAGGGCAACGACCAGGGGCAAGACAAAACGCCGGGTGAACACGATGCCTGGTATGTCGCTCGCAAGGACATGGCAACGAATGTGCTCTATGTGGTGTCTGGCCATGACCACCCTGCGCTGCTGGTGGACGAAGTCACCATTACCGACATGAACTGGATTGCCGGTGAACCGCCACATAAACACTGGGTGTATACCGCCAAGACCCGCTATCGTTCACCGGATGCGGCCTGCGAGATCGAGCAGATTGATGAACAGCGTGCTGTCATCCGCTTTGCCGCCCCACAATGGGCGGTGACACCTGGTCAATCATTGGTTATGTACGAAAGCCGTGTGTGCCTGGGTGGCGGCATTATCGAATCAGCCCGCATGGGCGATCGCCCGGCGGGCACTGCCGATTTGCAGTCCCTCGCCGAGTAACTTAACGGGCTTATTGTTCGGCCAGCGAGATCTTGGCGCTGGGCCGCTCAGCGACACGGCTGTACCAGGCCAGCAGTGACGGGTGTGCCGCACGCCAATCCCGTTCCGGTTGGCGTAGATCCAGGTAAACCAGCGTACTGAATAGCGCCAGATCGCCCAGGGTTAGGGCGTCGCCACAAAGCCATGGCTCGTTACCCAATTCTTTGGTGGCAAATTCCAGCGCACGATCAATGGCCTTGTTATGCAGGGTGATGTTGCCGGGCTCCTGTTTCTCTTCCGGGCGCAGCCGTTCATTACGCACCGCAATGGCCGAATCCATAATGCCATCAGCCAAGGCTTCCCAGCGTTTTACGTGCATACGTGCCAAGGCATTATTGCGTGGAATAAGAATCGGGCTGTCGTTGAGCGTATCCACGTATTCGGCAATCACCGGGGAATCAAAGACGCAGGTTTCATCATCCAGAATCAACGCAGGAATGCGCCCCAGCGGATTAACGCGCACGACCAGGCTGCCCGGCTCACGCGGTGGGTCGATCAGGTATTCGTGGGGGATATTCTTTTCCAGCAGCATCAGGCGAACTTTGCGCACATACGGGCTGGTTGGGGTGCCAAGCAATTTCATGGTTGTTCTCAAGTCGTACAGAAGAATCCCGTACCCTACACCTAACCGCAGATGTCGCCCAGCCTCGGTCTTGTCTCAGGCTACGGGTGGTAAAATTATGTTTTCGAATTTTCCGTATTCAGGAGTTTCAGATGTCTAATGGTCTCGGTGCTTTGACCGCTCTTTCGCCGCTCGATGGTCGTTATGCCGCTAAGGTTGACCTGCTGCGCCCCCATTTCTCTGAATTCGGTCTGATTCATGCCCGTTTGCGTGTTGAGATCGAATGGCTCAAGGCATTAGCGGCTGATCCACATTTCACCGAAATTCCTGCGTTCTCAGCGGCTACGATTGCCGAGCTGGATGGCCTGGTCAAAAATTTCACCGCCAGCGATGCCTCAGAAGTGAATGGAATTGAAGCTACCACCAACCACGACGTGAAGGCGCTGGAATACTGGATCAAAGATAAGACTAAGGCCAATGCCGAAGTCACCAAAGTGAGTGAATTCATTCACTTCGCCTGTACCTCAGAAGACATCAACAACCTCTCGCACGCCCTGATGTGCAAGGGTGCGCGTGAAGAAGTCATGCTGCCGGTGCTGGATAAAGTCATCGCCAAGCTTTCCGAAATGGCTCACGCCTACGCTGATGTACCTATGATGTGTCGTACGCATGGCCAGCCCGCCACGCCTTCCACCATGGGTAAGGAAATGGCCAACGTGGCCTATCGCATGCAACGTGCCCGTGCCCGCATTGCCCAGGCTGAGCTGCTGGGCAAAATCAACGGCGCCGTGGGCAACTACAACGCCCACCTGGCCGCTTACCCCGGCTATGACTGGGAAGGCTTCGCCAAGAAATTCGTTGAATCGCTCGGCCTAGTATTTAACCCGTACACCATTCAGATCGAACCGCACGATGGCTTGGCCGAAATGTTTGATGCCTTCGCTCGTGCCAACGGCATTCTGATCGACTTGGATCGTGACGTCTGGGGTTATATCTCGCTCGGCTTCTTCAAGCAGAAGGTCAAGGCCGGTGAAGTTGGTTCATCGACCATGCCACATAAAGTAAACCCGATCGACTTTGAAAACTCTGAAGGAAACCTGGGTCTGGCCAATGCCATGCTCAAGCACCTGGCAGAAAAGCTGCCGATCTCCCGTTGGCAACGTGACCTCACCGATTCTACCGTGTTGCGTAACATGGGCGTGGGCTTGGGTTATGCACTGTTGGGTTACGACTCGCTGCTTAAGGGTCTGGGTAAACTGGAAATCAATGCCGACCTGATGAAGGCGGATCTCGATGCCAACTGGGAACTGCTCGCCGAACCAATCCAGACCGTCATGCGCCGCTTCGGTATCGCTAATCCGTACGAGAAGCTCAAAGAGCTCACCCGCGGCACTCGTGTTTCGCGTGAAGGTATGCAAGCCTTCGTGAACACCCTGGAAATTCCGGCTGAAGCCAAGAAGGCATTGCTGGAACTGACGCCATGGGATTACACCGGCAAGGCCGCTGAACTGGCCAAGCGCATTTAAGGAATCGTAGACATGGCATTTTCGGATAATCTCAAAAAGTTGCCAGGCATCTCGCATCTGGCAGCGATTGAATTGCGTGATGGCGAAGGCAACCTCGTAGCACTCATCGAAAACAAATCCGGTAGCCAGGGTTCGCTCGCTGTTTATAATCACCTGGCGCAGGTATGGGGCTCAATCAATATTGATGCTGCCAAGCAAGGCCTGGAAGTATTTGCCGAGCACACAGTAGATGCGCGCACCCACCCGGGTAAGCATCCCAACATTGATCGACTGCTCGCGATTGCTGAAAATGATGCAGAGACGCTGCGGGTGAAACACGTCTTTGCCGTTGTCGAAGATCTGCCGGCCTAAGGCAGCGTAAATAGCCAGCGTCGTGGAACGTAATTTTCCTGAAGCGCTGGCACATACCCTCCAGTTTGAGGGCGGGTGGGCCAACAACCCGAAGGATCCGGGCGGCGCCACCATGAAGGGCATTACCCAACGTACCTATAACCAGTATCTCGGCCGACAAGCGAGTCAGGAAGAGCTGCGCCATATTTCTGATGCAGAAGTAGCCGCTATTTATCGCAAGTTGTACTGGGACGAATGTCTCGGTGATGCGCTGGCCGATGGCCTCGACCTTGCCGTATTCGATGCAGCTGTTAATACCGGGCCAAGAGAAGCGGGCAAGTTATTGCAGCGTATTGTTGGCGCACCCGCAGACGGCGTGCTTGGCCCTAAAACTTTGGCCGCCATTAATACCTACATTGCGGCTGAAGGCCTGCTTAAACTAATTGATGCCTATACAGAGGCAAGGCAGGCCTATTACCGCCTCCTGCCCACCTATGTTAATTTTGGTGAGGGATGGCGGAAGCGGGCCGACGAGGTTGCTATGTTGGCTAGGGATCTGAGTGAGCAACAGACAGGCTAATAAAAAACGCCACCCGAAGGTGGCGTTTTGCATTGATGCCTAAGTTAATTAAACACAGGCACCATCTTCATTGGCTGTT
>JBJTFJ010000087.1:0-3684 GCA_046093345.1 Fluviibacter sp.
GATGTAGGCGAAACGCTTCTGGTTCTGTAGTTCGGTAATGCGGACAACGCCCGATTTAGTGAATGTCGCCTCAAGAACGAACTTGGATTTATCGATGTTTTTCTTTTCGATCGTCAGTTCGCAGACTTCAAAGTCGACGCCTCGAGTCTTCAGATCGGAAACCAGAGAAGCGTACTCCAGATTGTTCTTGTCGTCACGTGCGCCTTCCATCAGGAACTCGACACCATCGCCTAATGTGACGACCGTAATTTTGGTCTTTGGCGCCACATCCAGATGGTTACGCAAGCTACGTAGTGTGCGCGTAGCCTGGGTGGCAGTGTCATCAACATGGTAAACGACCTTGTCCGCGGCCATAGCAACTGCAGTAGTTGCAGAAAGCAACAGCCCAATCATCAGGCTTTTGAAACGGAATAGGGTGCTTTGCATGTTGAATCCTTAATAAGTTAGAACTTGTTATATGCCTCAATGCCGGGATTTCCAGCAATGCCCTTGAGTACGGGTTGGTTGATCTGAACGGGTTTGATCGATTTTTTGTTGCGCAGGTTACGGGCAACCACATCCCAGATAGGTTCGCCGGCCATGCCGCGAGATTCCTCAGCCACCGGAGCCCAGCCTGCAACCTTGTACTTCTTGCTGGCGTCGATCAGTTTGCCGTTCAGTCGCATATTAGTGATGCGGTGTCCTGCTTTTGCGCTCGGATCACAGGTGTACTGCATTCCACCGACACGAACCATATCGCCGCCTTGCTGGTAGTAAGGGTCCGGATTAAACAGGTTGTCACAGACATCTTCCATGATTTCCTTGATCTGCGCACCGGTCAGATTGGAAACTGTTACGTATGGATAGGTAATCGCCGTCTGGTCCAGGACGTGCTCCATGGTGATGGACTCACCCGGTAGCACCGTGGTACCCCAGCGGAAACCCGGTGAGAAGGCCATTTCGGCATTCTTTTCCTGCATCAGCGCATTTAGGATCAGTTGGTCAAAGCTACCGTTAAAGTTGCCACGACGGTAGAGTAGGCCTTCAGTAACAGCCAGTTTTTCGTCCAGCTTTTCGATATAGGGCGCGCGAACCTTCTTGATCAGCTGATCCATGGCCGGGTCAGCAGGCAGCAGGTTAGAGAACACTGGCATTAGGCGGTAACGGTAATCCGCGATGCGGCCATCACGTACATCCAGATCTAGCACGCCCAGATATTTGCCGTTCGAACCGGCGTTCATAACGAGAGTCTTGCCGCCTGGGTTATCAACTAATGTAGGTTTTGGTACGCCATCATGCGTGTGACCACCGAAGATGGCATCGATACCTCGTACGCGCGAAGCCATCTTGAGGTCAACGTCCATACCATTATGGGATACCACAACAACAACTTTGGCACCCTTGCCACGGGCTTCGTCAACCATGGCTTGCATGTTTTCTTCCTGGATACCGAAGGTCCAGTCAGGTACAAAGTAACGTGGGTTAGCAATAGGGGTATACGGGAAAGCCTGACCGATGACAGCCACCTTGGTGCCGTTAACGTCACGGATGACGTAAGGCTTGAACACCTGGTCGCCGAAGTCAGCTGTTTTAATGTTCTGGGCCACAATATCGATGTGACCAGCAAAGTCTTTGTTGGAAATTTCCAGGACGCGGTCTGCGCCATAGGTACATTCCCAGTGTAGGGTCATGATGTCGACGCCAAGCAGTTTTGCCGCATCAACCATATCCTGAGCGTCAGTCCACAAGGCAGTGCCGGAACCCTGCCACGTATCACCGCCATCGAGGAGCAGGGCGCCTGGACGATTCGCACGAACTTTTTTGACCAGTGTGGCAAGGTGAGCAAAACCACCCACCTTGCCGTAGATTCTGGCCAGTTTTTCAAAATCCAGATACGTGAAGGCGTGGGCATCCAGCGTATTGGCTTTGAAATTGAAGTGGTTAAGGAAGTAATCACCGACCAGATGCGGCACTTGCCCCCGCATGCTGCCAATGCCCAGATTGACATTGGGTTCACGGAAATAGATCGGGTTCAACTGGGCATGACAGTCGGTAATGTGTAGTAAAGACACATTGCCGAACGCCGGTGCTTCGTAGTAGTTGGCAGCAGAGGTTTCGGCTTGTGCATCACGAGTAGGTAATGCCATGCCCGAAGCGGCAGCTGCTGCAAGCAACTGTAGAAATGAACGACGATCCATTTAGGTGACTCTCCGGTGATCTTTACGGATTACTTGTTAACAGGCGATTCCGGATCCAGCAGCAATGCTACGAGATCGCGGATCTGGGCTTCGGTCAGAACACCCATGGCACCGGCGCGCGGCATCAGCGAGCACAGGTTTGTCGCCTTGGCGTTGTAGATCTTGCCCCAGGTATATTTGACGATCTCTTCCGAGTTGCCACGGAGCTTGCCGTAGTTGTAGAGGCTTGGGCCGATCGTGCCGTAGGAGAGTTCCTCTTTGGTGATCTGGTGGCAGTTATAGCAGTTGCCGCCATTAGCTTCGCCTGCTTTGTCTGACCAGGTCAGACCTTTGCCACTCTGTGCAATTTTTTCGCCGTTTTTCCAGTCGCCAATGAGTTTGCCATCTGCAGGGTATTTGATGGTGGCTTCATTGGCGGCCTGCAGTTGTTCGCGCAGTTTGGCGTTCTTTTCGCTGTAAGCGGTGACCGGATTAGAACAGAGTTCCTGTGTTGGGTCTTGTTTCAGGCGTTCTACGTTAGCAATCCCCTTAGTCTGGAAACCAGATTGCATCATGGCATCGAAAGTTGCAGTGCCTGCACCAGGACCCCATGAACCATCTTTAGGTAATGCCGGCGGGGCGGCTAGGGCCGTTCCAGCTGCTGTCATCGCCGCTACGAGAGAAAGGGCGACAGTCGTTTTCTTGTTGAAAGTCATCATCACTGTCTCCTTAGCGCTTGATACCGGGGGTTTGCATAACCGCACCATTTGAATTGCCAGCCATAAATGAAGAAATGGCAATGGTTACATCGGATGCGTAGATCGGCTCAGGGAAACGTTGCTGACGGAAGCAGTCGTTGATACGCCATTGCATGCTCCACATCTGTCCGGAGCTAACACGATAGGCTGGCCACGTAGTCCAACCCTTCGCAGCACCCTCGGCACTTGGAATGTAGGGGAGATCCTGCAGGCGGATACGCTTGCCTTCCTGTCCGTGACAGGTTGCACAGGCAAAGTCATACTGACCAGCTTCGTAGTAGAAAAGGCGACGACCGAGGTCATACATTTGCTTTTCTTTAGGGTGAGCTAGCGAGACCTTAACCTTCATGCCTTTCGATTCTGAAGACACGTAGGCAGACAGTGCAACCAGATCTGCTTTTTGTGGCGAGTTAAAACCTGCCTTGATAATTGGTGCCGTATCGACACCCTGGAGTTTTTCCATACAGGTCAGGAGACGGGATTCCAGATCCTGAACCTTGTTCGTGTCTTTGAAATAGCGGGGAAGTTGGGCATACGCCCCCTTCACCTTGCCTGGTCCAAGACCCAGATCACATTTTTCCAGAGAGGCATCTTTTGGACCTGCCTTTTTCTTCCAGATTTCGGCGCCCGAATCCACATACAAATCGGCAGGGTTGCCGTCTTGCAAAGCTTCACGGTATGCCTCAATGCCGGCGGTGGTGCTGTCCTGTTGTGCCTGGGCACCGACAGCAAAGGCAGTCGCTGCAACCAGCAGCGTGGCCTTCAAATGT
>JBJTFJ010000088.1:0-12425 GCA_046093345.1 Fluviibacter sp.
ATCTGAAATGTAGAACCGGGCCAGCCAGACACCGCTTTCACCCAGATAAAGCGTTGTGGCCTCAGATGATTCATCCTCTTTAGGCAGGACAGCTGCATCCCCCACCAATTTGGCCACATAAGCCGCATGCCCGATACGCAGCACTCTGCCTTCGATGGTGGCTTCGATACCCCCGCCTGTTTCGTGGCTCTCATTCACAATCGCCAACCTTGGCAAATCGTTAGCGGCTCGAACCAGTGCGAGCGCCAGGGGGTGAGTCGCGCTCTGCTCCAAGCTGGCTGCGAGTTGCAGACACAAGCGATCGTTTAATCCGGATAACGCTTGCACCCGCTCCAAATTCATAACACCCGTGGTAAGCGTCCCGGTTTTGTCAAAGACTACATCGGTTACCAGCGCCAGGGTCTCAACAGCATGCCCACGCGTTACTAATAAGCCTTCACGCGCTAGCCGTCCCGTAGCAATCGTCAAGGCAACCGGGGTCGCCAGCGACAAGGCACAAGGACAACTCACTACTAGCACAGCCACGGTTACTGGTAATGCGCGTGAGGGATCTATCCACCACCAGACACCAGCCGTTATTGCCGCAAGCAATAACAAACCCCACAGAAACCAGGATGCGACACGATCTGCCGTGGTTACCGCCACAGGCTTTTCTAGTGCACCACGTTCCATCAGCTTGAGGATAGCCGATAGGCGGGTGTCATCACCGATCTGCTCCACACGTACCGTGATTGGGCTCTCGATATTCATTGACCCACCGGTAACCAGCGCACCAACCGATTTAGCAACCGGTAGGCTTTCACCCGTTAACAGTGACTCGTCCACGCTCGTTTGCCCGGTGACAACGGATCCATCAGCCGGCACTTGCGTACCCGGTTTCACCAGAACCAGATCCCCGACTCTTAATGCGCTAACAAGAACGCGCTCGGTGGCCTCATTCGAATCGCCGACAAGCAATCGATCAGCAAAAGCAGGCGCTAAACGCCCAAGCTCTTCGGTTGCACGTAATGCCTTCTGCCGGGCAAGCAATTCAAGATAACGGCCGCCCAGGAGAAAAAACACGAACATGTTGATGGAGTCGTAGTAGACATGCCCATGATTGATAATCGTCGCCCACACACTTGCTACAAAGGCAGCGCCAATTCCCAAAGCAACTGGCGTATCCATGCCTACCCGACGGAATTTGATATCTCGCCACGCATTACGGAAGAAGGGGCCACAGGCATAAAAAATAACCGGGAGCGTGAGCAACAAACTTGACCAGCGCAACAGGGCTTCAATATCCGGCGCCAGATCACCATCATTGGCGATGTAGGTCGGATAGGCATACATCATCACCTGCATCATGCCCAGGCCTGAAACTGCCAAACGCCATAACATCGCGCGTCGTTCTTTCTGGGCAACAGCTTCCTGACGTGCCGGATCAAAAGGATGCGCACGATAACCGATGTCGGCAATCGCCTTCAGAATCTGCGACAGCTTTACACGACGATCGTCCCAGCGGATACGCGCACGACGGGTTGTGTAATTCACCTCAACGGCCAGAACACCGGGCAGCTGGGCCACATGCTGCTCGTTCAGCCAGACACAGGCCGCACAGGTAATCCCTTCTAGCACCAGGGAGGCCTCCTGCTCACCCTCGCCCAATTCACGGACAAAGGTTTTCTGAAACTCAGCCTGATCATAAAGGGCCAGCGAATCGAGAATTTCTGGCCGCGCCTCACGCGGAGACTCGGGCATGGCATCACGATTCAGGTAATACGCCTCAAGGCCATTGGCAACGATGGCTTCCGCTACAGCACGACAACCTTCGCAACACATTGCACGTGGCTGATCGTTAATCTGAACATCCAACTTAATCCCATCAGGGATGGGCAACCCACAGTGATAGCAAGGTTCGTGATGAGATGTTTCAGACATGAGGGATTCCCTGGAGAACTAGCGCAATCCACTAGGCAATGGAAACTTAACGTCTTCAATGACGCCGTCGAGGCTTTCTACTGTCCCCGCACCCAATGCCTGTAGGTGTGCAATCACTTCTTCAACCAGCACTTCTGGCGCGGACGCACCCGCGGTGACGCCAATGCTCTGTGCGCCTTCTAACCAGGCCGGATCGATGTTCTCAGCACGATCTATCAGATATGCCTTACGCCCCAACAGCTCAGCAACCTCTCTCAAACGATTCGAGTTGGAGCTTGTGACTGACCCTACGACCAAAACCAAATCGCATTTCTGCGCCAGGGTTCTAACGGCATCCTGACGATTCTGTGTGGCGTAACAGATATCATCTTTCTTCGGCCCAACAATTTCCGGAAAACGCTCACGTAGCGCAGCAACAATCAAGGCAGCATCATCAACGGACAACGTCGTCTGGGTCACATAAGCTAGCTGGCTGGGGTCGCGGACATTGAGCTTTGCCACATCATCAACCGTTTCCACCAGATGCATGCCATCCGGAGATTGGCCCATGGTGCCTTCAACTTCGGGATGACCTTTGTGGCCGATCATAATAATTTCACGTTGATCCACGCGCATGCGCGAAACTTCCACGTGAACTTTGGTGACCAACGGACAGGTTGCATCAAATACCTGCAAACCACGTGCAGCCGCTTCTTCACGAACCGCCTTAGGTACGCCATGGGCGCTAAAGACCAGCGTTGCACCCTCCGGCACTTCCGACAAGGCCTCAATAAAAACAGCCCCACGCGCGCGCAGGCCTTCAACAACGAACTTGTTGTGAACGACTTCGTGACGCACATAGATCGGCGCGCCAAACTGTTCTATCGCCCGCTCAACAATGGCAATCGCCCGCTCTACACCGGCACAAAAGCCGCGCGGATTAGCCAGAACAATCGGCATCGTTTTCATTGTGTTGCTCATAGCAATCCAATAATCTGCACTTCAAATCGCAGGCTTTTCCCTGCCAATGGGTGATTAAAATCCATCAAGGCATGCGTCGCATCAATCTCTCGAACAAAACCTGCAAATTCGGCACCTTCAGGTGACGTAAATTCAATCAGGGTGTTTTCTTTTAACTCCTGATCCACTGGTAAAGCATTACGGGCAATACGCTGAACAAGGCCCGGATTGTGCTGGCCAAACCCCGCTTCGGCTGGCACTTCAAAAACGGCATGCTCTCCTGATACCAAACCGACTAGGCAAGCTTCCAGGTTTTCATTGAGCTCACCATTACCCATCTGGATCGTTGCAGGCCCCAGATCAAAAGTACTGACCACGTCTTCGCCATCCTGTGTCGTCAGTCGATAATGCAAGGTCAAGAGGCTATCTGCCTGAATCTGTGGTTTGGTGTCTTGCACGCGTGACTCCCTAAGACTTGATTAGTGCTGCTCAGACTTGTTCTGACACAGAACATAAAGGACAGCACCAACACAGACGGCGCTATCGGCAATATTAAATGCAGGCCAGTGCCAACCGCCCGCATGCACATCGATAAAGTCGATCACCATGCCTAACCATAAGCGATCAATCAGATTACCTAAGGCCCCACCCATAATGAGTGCTAGCGACACACTAAACCAGGTTTTGGGCTTTGCTGTACGTAATTGCCAGACAATCCATCCACTAATAGAGAGGGCAATCAGGCTAAAAAACCAGCGCTGCCAACCTGCGTGGTCGGCCAAAAAGCTAAAGGCCGCACCCGGGTTAAAAACCAGTACCAGATTAAAGAACGGCGTCACGGTGACCGACTCACCCGGTGCGAAATGATCAAATACCCACAGCTTACTCAGCTGATCCAGAGCGATCACAGCCAGCGCTACCAGCACACCAAACCACAGCGCACCGCTCTGGCGATTAGGCATAATTGCGCACCTCGCCCGTTCCATGGACATTGCTCACGCAACGATCACACCAACCCGGGTGATTAGCATCCTGCCCAACACTCTCACGTTGATGCCAACAACGTTCACACTTGGCTTCTGGGCTTGCCGTTACTTTAACCTGCAAGGTATCACCAGCCTTAACCGTTGCCTGAGAGCTAATAAGGACAAACTTTAGGTCGTCACCAATGCTCGCCAGCGCAGCAGCATCTTCCGCCGGTGCAGTAATGGCAACTTCGGCCTGCAATGAAGAACCAATACCGCCTTCCGTACGAACAGCTTCCATCGCCTTGGCTACTTCGGCTCGCACTGCACGAATACGATCCCATTTAGAACGAAGCGCATCGGCATCTGGCACGACCGGTAGCGGCGCTCCATCAGAAAGCATGATCGATTCTGGCAGCCCGGAGTCTGTCTTAGCAAGCAACGTCCAGATCTCTTCCGTCGTAAAGGAGAGAATCGGCGCCATCAAACGCAGCATTGTCTGGGTAATTATCCACAAAGCTGTCTGGGCAGAACGCCGCGCACGGGAATCTGTCGCTGTCGTATAGAGCCGATCCTTCAGCACATCGAGGTAAAAGGCGCCGAGATCTTCCGAGCAGAATGTCTGCAACGACTGCACAATATGGTGGAAATCGTAACAGTCATAATCCGCCTGCACAGAGGCTTGCAACGCACGAACCATCTCAATCGCGTAGCGATCAATCTCCAGCATATCTGCTACTGCGATACTGTCCTTGGCCGGATTGAAGTCGTCCGTATTGGCCAACAGGAAGCGCATCGTGTTACGGATACGACGATAGCCTTCGACAACACGCTTCAGAATTTCATCGGAAATCGTCAGCTCACCCGAGTAATCGGTATTGGCAACCCACAGGCGCAGGATCTCGGCACCCATCTTATCGGCGACTTCCTGCGGATAAATGACATTACCCACAGATTTGGACATCTTTCTGCCCTTACCATCGACCACAAAGCCGTGTGTCAGCAAGCCTTTATAGGGTGCTTTGCCATCCAATGCGCAACCGGTAAGTAGCGAAGACTGGAACCAGCCACGGTGCTGATCAGAGCCTTCCAGATACAAGTCTGCCGGAAATGCGTGCTCGGTCGCATGGGATCCACGCATTACATGCCAGTGCGTTGTGCCCGAATCAAACCACACGTCCAGCGTGTCCGACAGCTTGCGGTAATTGTTGGCGTCTTCACCCAATAGCTCAACCGGGTCTAACTGGAACCATGCTTCGATGCCCTGCTTTTCGACACGGCGCGCCACTTCTTCAATGAGCTCCGGCGTACGTGGATGTAACTCGTTTGTTTCCTTGTTGAGGAAAAACGGAATCGGCACACCCCAGTTACGCTGACGGGACACACACCAATCAGGACGGTTACGAATCATTGCCTCCAGTCTGGCACGACCCCAGGCTGGATAGAAATTTGTATCCGCAACGGCAAGCTCTGCCAGATGTCGCAAAGTAGATGCGCCCGGCTTAGGCGGTGTATCCATCCCGACGAACCACTGCGTGGTTGCACGGAAAATAATCGGGGTCTTATGTCGCCAGCAATGCGGATAGCTGTGATTCAGCTTAATCTCGGCGAGCAGTCGTTGATTATTGCGCAGCGTTTCCAGAACTATAGGATTAGCTTCCCAAACGCTCAGACCTGCCAAGGCTGCTTCTGGCAACGGCTGTGTCTTTTGCAGGAAACGGCCATCGTCCCCTACCGGGTTTTCAACAGGTAACCCGTATTTCTTGCCGATATTAAAGTCATCGACACCATGCGCTGGCGCCGTATGCACCATGCCGGTACCCGCATCGGTCGTAACGTGCTCACCACAGATGATGGGCACTTCCTTCGCGTAGAAAGGATGATTGAGCAACACATGCTCAAGCGCTGCACCGCTACACTTGCCCAGCACCTGGCCTTGAAGTTCATAACGCTGCAAAGCACTTTCAGCCAGATCAGCACCCAGAATCAGGTTGCCCTTGGCTGTGCCTACCAATACATACTCTACGGTCGGGTGCACACTTACGGCTTCATTGGCGGGCAATGTCCAAGGTGTGGTTGTCCAGATCACGGCGAAAGCAGGACCTTCCAGATGACCTAAACCAAAGGCCTTGGCTACTTGCGCTGCATGGCTTGCATGCACTTCAAAAGCCACGTCAATCGCGGGCGAATTCTTATCTTCGTATTCCACTTCGGCTTCAGCCAACGCCGAGCGGCAGTCCAGACACCAGTTCACTGGCTTCAGACCCATGTAGAGATAACCGTCTTCCAGCATCTTGCCCAGTGCACGAATCTCATTGGCTTCTGCACTGAAGTTCATAGTGAGATACGGGTTATCCCAATCGCCCAAAACGCCCAGACGAATAAAGTCTTTCTTCTGGCGTGCTACCTGTTCAGCGGCATACACACGGCAGAGTTTGCGCACTTCGTCCGCTGGTAGATTACGGCCGTGCTGCTTTTCGATCTGGTGTTCAATCGGCAAACCATGGCAGTCCCAGCCCGGCACATATTGCGCATCAAAACCGGCAAGCACTTTAGAACGAACAATGATGTCCTTCAGAATCTTGTTGACCGCATGGCCGATGTGAATATCACCATTGGCATAGGGTGGGCCATCGTGCAGTACAAAACGTGGGCGGCCTTTGGTGTGCGCCTGAATCTTCTGATACAGCCCGTTCTTTTGCCATTCGGCTATCCAACCCGGCTCGCGCTTGGGTAAGTCGCCACGCATCGGAAATGCGGTATCCGCCAGATTAAGCGTTGCGCGTGCCTCTTTGGCTTGATCGTTTTGTGGAGCGTTCTTCGATTGTTCGGTCATGAGCTTACTGGACAGGCTGAGATTCAAAAAAGGATCGCGCCTGAGCCAGATCATCACGGATCTGGCTGGTTAGCGCTTCGAAATTAGCGAAAGTCATTTCATCGCGTAATTTTGCGAGAAAACGGACATCAAGATGGGCGCCATAAAGATCGCCCGAAAAATCAAACAGGTGTACTTCCAACAAGGGTTGCTTATCGCCACCTAAGGTGGGTCGATAGCCCAGATTAGCTATACCTGGGTAGCTACGTGTCTTCTGAGGAACGGCAAACTTCGTCTCATCAAGCGCCACTTCTACGACAAATACACCCCGCAACGGCAACGGATCATGCCGAATCTGCACGTTAGCCGTTGGCACGCCAATCGTGCGACCCAGCTGGCGACCTTTGATCACGCGCCCTTCCATGGCGTATGGATACCCCAATAGCGCCTCGGCCCGTTGCAAGTCACCCTTGGCTAGGGCAGCTCGCACCTGTGAACTGGAAATCCGCTCATCGGCCAGACATTGTGAATCCAAGGCAGATACGGTAAACCCATACTGCTCACCGAGCGATTCAAGCAAAGCAAAATCGCCGGCACGGCGTGCACCAAATCGGAAGTCGTCACCAATCAGAATGTGCTTTGCCTGCATGGCATCAACCAGCACCTGCTTCACAAAGTCTTCCGGGCTAAACGAGGCAAAGGACTCGTTAAAGGCACAAATACGGGTTTCCGCAACACCTGCGGCAGCTAGTGCCTCAAGCTTTTCACGCAATGTATGCAATCTGGCTGGTATTACCGGTGCCTGGCCACCCGCCAACTTGCGGGCAAAGAACTCACGCGGATGTGGCGCAAAAGTCAGTACGGATGGCTGTAATCCACGCGACTCCGCCTCAGCCTTAAGCTGACGCAATAGTGCCTGATGCCCACGATGCATCCCATCAAAATTACCAATGGTTACGGCCGCAGGGCTCTGGGCGGGCGAATTCAGTCCGCGAAGTACGCGCATAAGTTCGGGGCGCAGGGTTTAATAAGAAAACCCTGCATTATAAGGCTTAGCGGGGTGTTTTAACCGCTACGCGACCCCGTTTGCACCGGATTTCGTGCCAGATACTGACGAATACCCCGCATGATCGCTTCGGCCAACTTATCCTGGTACTCCTCGTCATTAAGACGCTTTTCCTCCTCAGGATTTGAAATAAAGGCCGTTTCGATTAAAACCGAAGGAATATCCGGCGCTTTCAGCACAGCAAAGCCTGCCTGTTCCACCGAAGCCTTGTGAAGCGCATTCACGCTACCCAGATTCGACAACACAGACTTGCCCAGCTTCATACTGTCATTTTGCGTGGCCGTTTGCGTCAGATCCATGAGCGTTCGTGCAAGATGGGGGTCAGATACCGTGAAATTGACACCACCCACCTTATCGGCCTCATTTTCTTTCTGGGCCAGATATCGTGCGGCAGCACTGGAAGCACCCTTCTCCGAGAGTACAAACACCGATGAACCACGCGCTTCCGGCTTAATCCAGGCATCGGCATGAATCGAAACAAACAGATCCGCCCTGGCTTTGCGCGCCTTTTGCACGCGTGTACCCAACGGCACAAAGAAATCACCATCACGGGTTAAAGCCGCCCGCATATTCGGGTCACTCTCTATACGCTCACGCAAGCGACGGGCAATCGATAGCGTCACGTTCTTTTCCATAGAGCCACGCGCACCAATCGCCCCGGGGTCTTCACCGCCGTGGCCAGGATCCAGCATGATCGTCACCATGCGGCCTGATTTTTTACCGGACTTTACTGGTGCCTCAGGCTGTTTTTCAGCGAATTTAGGCGTTGCCTCCGGCTCACTGACAACCGGTCGTTCCACCTGAATAGGCTTTTCGGGTACCGGTTTTGTCGAATCCACCTTGGCCACGTCAGACTTGGTCAATTCTTTAGGTGGCGTGGCAGCCGGCTGCTTACCGGTGACCAATTGCATTAGCGGGTCTGTTGGCACCGTTGGATAAATATCCATCACCAAACGACTCTGATAATCGCCCACAGGCGGCAGATTAAATACCTGCGGCGCCACCTCGCTCTTGAGATCCATCACCAGCCGAACGACGCCCGGCTTGTAATTGGCGGCCCGCAACTGACGAATATAGGGATCGTTCGGCCCCACCTTGTCGCCCAAGCTCTTGAGCACGTTATTGAGTTCGATGCCCTCAATGTCTACGACCAGGCGCTCCGGGTTATGCACCACGCTCTGGGTAAACTTGACCATGCCCTTGTGTTCAATTGTTACCCGGGTGTAATCCTCGGCCGGCCAGACACGCACCGCGACAATGGACGATGCGGTCGCCGCTGCCAGAGCACCTACGGGCGTTACGCTTAAAAGCAACAGCGAACCGGCACCCCTTAAAAAGGATCGACGCTTTATTTCACTTGAGTCCATGTTTAAACGAGGCGGCTTAGGCATGCCTCACCCTGTGCTGAATACGCCTCAATGGCAATGGATCGCCCACCGGAAACCGAATCCGTGATCGCAATGTTCCAATCAATTTCTGTTAAATACTGACCGGCACGATCTGGCCATTCCACAAAACTGACACCCGATCCACCGAGAATTTCCTCAAATCCCGCTTCGATCAACGCTTCAGGCGATTCGAGACGGTAAAGATCAAAATGATTCAGCAAGAACCCGGGAATTTTGTAGGTTTCAAGCAACGGGTACGTGGGACTTTTAACACGCCCGTCATAGGCCAATCCGCGCAAAACACCCCGGACCAAGGTCGTTTTTCCTGCGCCGAGGTCGCCATTCAGTGCAATCAGAAAACGTTCCGGCAAAGCGGGCAATACCCGGGCAATGGATGCACCCAGATTTAATGTGGCCTGCTCATCAGTTAGCTCGAAACGTAATACAGACATCGAAACCTCAAAAAGTTTCGATATGTTGCCCGAGCCAACGCTCGCTGGCTAGTGTAAATGACTTGAATTAGGGCGTTTCTACCCAACGCGCTGCAAATCGCCTTGCCAGAGGTGCAATGTAGTAAATAACCGGCACGGCAATAAAATAGGCAATCACATAAGCGCGCATCCAGCTGGCAAAAAAACCGTCTACCCAACCAAGGTTGATCAGCGTAATGAAAAAGGTCATCACAAAGACCATCTTGGCGCCCATGACGAGCGAAAAAACCAGGTGGAAGTATTTACGATGTAACTTTGGCATGAGCAATATTCAATGGCTAATAATAAACCCGACAGCAACCCGGGCAAGCTGGTGACGCGCCAGCAAAATAATTAGCCAGCGCGAGCACAATAATAAACAAAAACAACCAGAACCAGAGGGATTTATACCAACTGCGGTGAACGCTTAACCTGGAGTTCATTGCGAATGAATACCTTTGGGCATCGCTTTACGCATCAAACGGATAAACAGTCCAAACGTTGCCATCTGCAACACCATAAGCAGCATAAGTGGCAACCACATCGTTACTGAATCAACCACCTCAAGCGGCATCAGTGCACGGAACACAACAAACATACCCAGCACAAAAAGCCCAACACCCGGACAAATGAGAGAAAAGCTGGCTGCTTGAGGGGATTCTGTTACCAGATATCGCCAACCATTATTTCGGTTCATGACGGCTCGTCCAAGCAGATAAAAGAAAACCTGCACAGACAAGAACAACAGAAGTACCGCTGCCGGAAGTACATTGCCAACCTGTGCACCCCATACATGCTGAGCGCTCATTAACAAACGGAATGCAGCAATGCCAAGAATGGTCGAAATAGGAATAGCCATCCATAAGGTACCAGAGGCTGCCGGCTTAACCCCATCACTCATCATGCGCGGGAACTGCACCACAAAATGCGCTGATGCAATAAACAAGGCAAAAACCATGAGGATCACGGCACCAACAAAACCGATCCCTGCGGTTATTTTATGATGGCTCATCGCAGCAGAAGCAGAAAAGCCCACGCTCAGCATCGCAAAGGTAAATGCAGGAAACATTCCAGCAAGGCCACTGCCAGAGTTATCGGACTGACTCTGATACAACTCGGACAAATGATCCATCCAGAGAATGACGGCATCAATCGCAATTAGGAAGAATGCGAGTAAAGCTCCCGGAAAGAGCATTTCCCGCAGATCCCACAATCCCGGGACAAAGACCAAGCCCAGGATAAAAAGAACATTTACCAGCATTGCTAACACCAGCGGGCGCACCATCCATTGCAATCCCATATGGGATTGCCAGAACGCTGTAAATTGAGGCGACCGTTTGAAGGCAGCAAGGCCTTTAAGCATCCACACAACCAGTGCAAGATGGACCACTGCAATGACTAGAATGCCAGCCTGGATCGATCTGACAAAAAACCAGGCTAAATCCTCACTCGCGGCATATGCCTGAAGCGTTTCAAAAGTTGGAACAGGAACGCCTGCATGGGGTGTTAAAAACAATAACCACATAAACAAGCTAACCGTGAGCCCACCCGCACCCAGCGTTGCCAATCCATGCAATGGCACAAATGTTGTTTCTGCCGTTTTAGTGCGCTTCATGCTAGATTCCTCCCAGCCATTGTGGCTTGTTAACAGGCATCACCGCTTCGAATAGTTTAGTCATATTATATTATTCTGTATATCGTAATCAAGTAAATCACATGCCTACCCAGAGAATTGATCAAACACTGTTGCAACAAACGGCCAATGAAGCGCGCACATCTCCCCGCTTACGCAAAAATGCCAACTTTCACCCTACGGATGAATTTCCTGCGCACCGCTTGATCAACGCTATGCAACCGGCGTCTTACGTTCGCCCTCACCGTCACCTGGACCCATCCAAGGATGAAACGATCATCGTCTTACAGGGTCGCTTTGGCTATCTAAGCTTCGACGATGCTGGTGCAATTGAAGAAGCGATTGAGCTTACTCCGGGCGGCCCGGTCTTTGGCATTGATATTCCTCATGGAACGATCCACACGATTCTGGCTCTTGAGCCAAACAGTGTTTTTTTTGAAGCCAAGGCAGGACCCTTTGTGCCATTAAGCACAGAAGAAATCGCCGCTTGGTCGCCCGCTGAAGGTTCTGATGAAGCTAATGCACTCTGGCTCCAATGGCGTGCCCGCTTTGCCTGATCCGCAACAGCGCCGACAGTTGATCGAGCAGATTGCAGCTGATCTTGGCTTTAGCGGTGTCCGGGTTGGCCCTGCCACCGTACCTGAAGATGATCGCCAAGCCCTTAACGATTGGGTTGCACAAGGCCGCCATGGCACGATGGACTACATGGCGCGTCATGCAGACCTGCGCCAAGATCCCACCCAATTATTTCCCGGCGCACTCAGCATCATTAGTGTTCGCCTACCCTACTGGCCAGAAACCGCATCCAACGCAGTAGCGCAACTCGCCAAGCCTGACGCCGCCTACGTCTCCCGATACGCGCTAGGACGCGACTATCACAAAGTCATTCGTAACCGGTTACAACGGCTGGCCGACAAACTGACAGAGTGCTTAGGCCCTTTCAATTACCGCGCCTTTACCGATTCCGCCCCGGTCATGGAAGTAGCACTGGCCTCGCAATCGGGTCTGGGTTGGAAAGGCAAACATACCCTCTCTCTCGATAGAAATGGCTCCTGGTACTTTCTGGGAGAACTGATCTGCGATCTCCCCATAGAGGCAGACCCGCCGATTGAATCGCATTGCGGAGACTGCACGCGATGCATCGATAGTTGTCCGACAGGCGCCATTACTTCCGCCTACAAGGTTGATGCACGTCGCTGCATCAGCTACCTAACCATTGAGCACAAAGG
>JBJTFJ010000089.1:0-17360 GCA_046093345.1 Fluviibacter sp.
GTTGAGAGCGAGTGTCAGGGTGCGTGTGGTGATGCGCCGGTTGCGCTGGTGAACAACCACAGCATGAAGAGTTTCCTGACGCCTGACAAACTGGACCAACTGCTGGAGGAACTGAAGTAATGGCTATCCTCGGTTCCATCAATCCAATTATGACCGCAAGCTGGCAAGGTGATGCCGGCTGGGGTATCGATGCGTACATCAAGCGCGGTGGTTACGAAGCGCTGAAGAAGATTCTTTCCGAAAAGATGCCGCCAGAAGCGGTGATCGCTGAAGTGAAGAAATCGGTGCTACGCGGTCGTGGCGGTGCAGGCTTCCCAACGGGTTTGAAGTGGAGCTTCATGCCCCGCACGATGCCTGGCGATAAATATATTTGCTGTAACACCGACGAAGGTGAGCCCGGTACATTTAAAGACCGCGACATCATGCGTTATGACCCGCATTCAGTGATCGAAGGCATGATCATTGGCGCGTACGCCATGGGTGCGACACGTGGTTACAACTATATCCACGGCGAAATTTACGAACTGTACGAGCGCTTTGAAGCCGCATTGGCTGAAGCCCGCGCAGCAGGTTTCCTGGGTCAAAATATTCTGGGCAGTGAGCATTCTTTCGAACTATTTGCCCACCATGGTTATGGTGCATACATCTGTGGCGAGGAAACTGCGCTGCTTGATTCGATTGAAGGTAAAAAGGGTCAGCCACGATTCAAGCCGCCTTTCCCTGCATCGTATGGTTTGTACGGTCGTCCGACGACCGTTAACAACACCGAGACCTTTGCGTCGGTGCCTTTCATTATCCGTTTGGGCGCAGATAACTTCCTGAATGCGGGTAAAGAGAATAACGGCGGTACAAAGCTTTTCTCGATCTCCGGTCATGTTGAACGTCCGGGTAACTACGAAATCCCACTCGGCACGCCGTTTTCGACTCTGCTGGAAATGGCTGGCGGTGTCCGTGGTGGCCGTAAACTCAAAGCCGTGATTCCGGGTGGATCGTCGTCGCCGGTGCTGCCTGGCGAGATCATGATGCAATGTACGATGGACTATGACTCCATCGCCAAGGCCGGTTCGATGCTGGGTTCAGGTGCGGTTATCGTGATGGACGAAACCGTGTGTATGGTCGACGTACTCAATCGCTTGTCGTTCTTCTATCACGAAGAATCATGCGGTCAGTGTACGCCTTGCCGTGAAGGCACCAACTGGCTTTACCAGATCGTCCATCGTATTGAGACGGGTGAGGGTAAACCAGAAGACCTGGATATGCTCCTCTCGATCTGTAGCAACATCTGTGGTCGCACAATCTGTGCGCTTGGCGATGCTGCTGCATTCCCGGTCATGAGTTTCCTGAAGCATTTCCGCTCGGAGTTCGAATATCACATTCAGCACAAGACCTGTCTGGTGCCGAAAGATGTTCAACGCTCCGGTAGTACGTTCCACAGACATCCGAACGCCGCCTGATAGGGCGTCCCGCTTCATTCATAGATCTGATTTCGCGAGTCGCACATGCTAGAAATTGAAATCGACGGCAAAAAGGCACAGGTAGCTGACGGTTCTACCGTGATGGATGCTGCCAGCCAGCTGGGCATCTACATTCCTCACTTCTGTTACCACAAGAAGCTGTCGATCGCCGCTAACTGCCGGATGTGTCTGGTACAGGTTGAGAAAGCGCCTAAGCCGCTGCCTGCCTGTGCAACCCCTGTCACGAATGGCATGAAGGTGTTCACACACTCGGAACTCGCCGTTACTGCCCAGAAGGGCGTAATGGAGTTCCTGCTGATCAATCACCCGCTTGATTGTCCAATCTGTGACCAGGGTGGCGAATGCCAGCTACAGGATCTGGCTGTCGGCTACGGTCAGAGTGGTTCACGCTTTACCGAAGAAAAGCACGTCGTATTCCATAAGAATGTTGGCCCGCTGATTTCGATGGAAGAAATGAGTCGCTGTATCCACTGCACACGTTGTGTGCGCTTTGGCCAGGAAGTGGCCGGGGTGATGGAACTTGGCATGCTTAACCGCAATGTGCATTCTGAAATCAGCACTTTTGTCGGCAAGACTGTGGATTCGGAACTGTCGGGCAACATGATTGATATTTGTCCGGTTGGCGCACTGACCTCCAAGCCATTCCGTTATTCAGCACGTACTTGGGAACTGCAACGCCGTAAATCGGTATCGCCGCATGATGCAACCGGTGCTAATGTCACCATTCAGATCAAGGGTGATGTCGTCAAACGTGTTCTACCGTTTGACAACGAAAACGTGAACGAATGCTGGATCTCCGATAAGGATCGTTTCTCCTACGAATCACTAAACAGCTCAGAGCGCTTGCTGAAGCCAATGCTGAAGCAGGGTGGTCAGTGGCAAGAAGTTGAATGGAACGTGGCCTTGGATTATGTGGCTCACGGTTTGCGTAGCATCGCTAAAGATGCCGGTGGTGATCAGATTGCTACGGTAGTCAGCCCGCATGCCACCTTGGAAGAAATGTATCTGGCAGGTCGCATTACACGTGCCCTTGGATCAGACAATATCGACTTCCGTCTGCGTCAGCAGGATTTCCGTGCTGATGCGCTTCGCCCTGGCGCAGCACCTTGGCTGGGTCTGCCACTGGCAGATCTAAGCAACGTGGATGCCGCGCTGATTGTGGGTGGTTTCCTGCGCAAGGATGCGCCGCTGGTTGCTCAGCGTCTGCGCCACGCTGCCCGTAAGGGTGCCTCAGTATTCTCGGTCAATGTGACCAGTGATGATTCGCTCATCAAACATGCCGGCATGATTTACACGCCACCGGGTCAACTGGTTGCTGCATTGGCCGGCGTCGTTCGTGCTGCTGCTGAAATCAAGGGTGTCCAGGCATCTGCGCTAGCAGCCTTGGGTAACGCCGGTGAACTTGAACGCAAAATTGCCACCGCGCTGATCGGTGAGCCACAAATCGAATCGGGCCCACGTGCGATCGTTTTGGGTAACGTGGCCGTTCAGCATCCTGATTATTCTCTGCTTGAACAGCTGGCCGGTGAGCTGGCAACCATTACAGGTGCATCAGCCGGTACCGTTGGCGAAGCCGCTAACTCGGTAGGTGGATACATCGCCAAGGCAATGCCACAACAAGGTGGTCGTGATGCCGCACGATTGTTCGCAGAGCCGCGCAAGGCCTATGTGTTGTTTGGTTGTGAACCTTCATTAGATGTCGCTAATCCGGCTCAAGCACTGCGCGCGTTGAACGCTGCCGACATGGTGGTTCAGTTCGCATCCTTCAAGGATGCGGATGCCATGGCTTACGCAGATGTGCTTCTGCCGTTGTCGCCATTTACTGAAACATCAGGCACCTTCGTTAATGGTGAAGGCGTGGCACAGTCCTTTGTTGGCGTAGTACGTACAGCAGGCGATTCTCGCCCGGGTTGGAAGCTACTGCGTGTACTTGGCAATTTGCTGAATGTTGAACGCTTTGATTACCAGAGCAGTGAAGAAGTCCGCAACGAAATGCTCGGCGCAGATAACTGTCTGCCTGAAGGGGCGCTTGCTTGTACGTTGCCAGTAACCGTTTCCGGGGTAACTACTCTACAAGGTAGCGGCTTGCAGCGTATTGCGGATGTGCCGATTTATTTTGCCGATGCCCTGGTGCGTCGTTCGCCTTCGTTGCAAAAGACTAAAGATGCGCAAGCGCCAACGGCGCGTATGAATGCAGCAACGCTTGCTCAAGTGGGCGCGGCTGATGGTCGAAGCGTTCGCGTGAAGGGTAGCGAGGGTTCGGCAACGCTAAATGCGGTTCTGGATAACACCGTGCCGGATGGTTGTGTACGCATTGCAGCGGCACACCCATCAACGGCAACCATCGGTGCTTTGAATGACATGATCGTCGTGGAGTGTGTCTGATGGATGCCATGATTCAAGTGGGTCAAAATCTTTTCGGGGCGGGCTGGCCGTTAATCTGGGCTGTCCTGAAGATAGTTGGCATCGTTGCGCCTTTGCTGCTGGCAGTAGCCTACCTGACTTACTTCGAGCGTAAGGTCATCGGTTACATGCAGATCCGTATTGGTCCCAACCGTGTGGGCCCTTGGGGTTTGTTGCAGCCGATCGCGGATGGCGTGAAACTGCTTTTGAAAGAAAGTATCGTTCCATCGGTAGCTAGCAAGTTTCTTTTTATCTTGGCGCCGGTACTGTCTATTGCACCTGCGTTAGTGGCATGGGCGGTTATTCCGTTTGCTGATGGCGTCGTGCTGGCTGATATTGATGCCGGTTTGCTTTTTGTGCTGGCACTATCGTCAGTCGGTATTTATGGCGTCATCCTGGCGGGCTGGTCTTCAAACTCCAAGTATGCTTTCCTGGGTGCAATGCGTTTGGGCGCCCAAATGATTTCGTACGAAATCGCCATGGGCTTTGCGCTGGTCTGTGTACTGATGGTGTCACAAAGCCTTAATCTGTCCGATATAGTTAACGGGCAGGATAAGGGCATGTTCGCCGACTATGGCGTAGGTATTTTGTCGTGGAACTGGATTCCGCTGTTTCCGATGTTCCTCGTTTACTTTATCTCCGGTGTTGCTGAAACAAATCGTGCACCATTTGACGTAGCCGAGGGCGAGTCGGAAATCGTCGCTGGTTTCCACGTTGATTACTCCGGGTTTGCCTTTGCCCTGTTCTTCCTGGCCGAATACGCCAACATGATTTTGATCAGCATTCTGACGGCCATCATGTTCCTGGGTGGTTGGCTGTCACCAGTAGGCTTCTTGCCAGACGGTTTCTTCTGGCTGGCGCTGAAGACTTCAGCCTTGCTCTTCTGTTTCCTGTGGTTCCGCGCGACATTCCCGCGTTACCGTTATGACCAGATCATGCGTCTGGGCTGGAAAGTGTTCATTCCCCTGACGATCATCTGGTTGGTCGTAACGGGCGTCTGGTTGATTTCTCCGCTGAATATCTGGAACTAAGATCATGGGTGCCATTAGCGAATTCGTCACCAAGAGCAAACAGGTTGTAAACAGCCTGTTCTTGAAAGAGCTCTGTAAAGGTCTGAGTGTGACCGGTTGGTATTTCTTCCAGCCGAAGATTACCGTTCAGTATCCTGAAGAAAAAACACCACAAAGTCGTCGTTTCCGTGGTCTTCACGCGCTCCGCCGTTATCCGAATGGGGAAGAGCGTTGTATCGCCTGTAAGCTGTGTGAAGCAATCTGTCCGGCCATGGCCATTACGATTGAATCGGACCAGCGTGATGACGGTAGCCGTCGCACCACTCGCTACGATATCGATCTGACCAAATGCATCTTCTGCGGTTTCTGCGAAGAAGCTTGCCCAGTTGATGCCATTGTTGAAACGCGCGTGTTTGAGTACCACGGCGAAGCACGTGGTGATTTGTATTACACCAAGCCGATGTTGCTGGCGAATGGGGATCGTTATGAATCCCAAATCGCAGCTGATCGCGCTGGCGATGCCCCATATCGATAAGGATTAAAGATGGACTTCAAACTAATCCTCTTTTACGTGCTGTCTACCATCCTGGTTGGCTCCAGCTTGGGTGTAGTAGCAGCCCGTAACCCTGTAAACGCCGCAATGTTCCTAGTGCTGAGCTTCTTTACTGCCGCCATGGTGTGGATGCTTGCACAGGCTGAATTTCTGGCCATCGTGCTGATTCTGGTTTACGTGGGCGCGGTGATGGTGCTATTCCTGTTTGTGGTGATGATGCTTGATATCAATTTCGATCGTCTGCGCCAGGGCTTCTGGAGCTACCTGCCATTGGGTGCGCTGATTGGCATTCTGATGATTCTTGAAATGAGCATTGTGCTGGGTGGTCAGTACTTCCAGGTGCTGGATATGCCACTGCCTCCGGAATTGGCCGATTCGTCCAACACCAAAGATCTAGGTCTGTTGCTCTACACTCAGTACACCTACCCAGATCAGGTTGCCGCATCTATTCTGCTGGTTGCCATTATCGCTGCCATTATCCTGACGCATCGTGGTCGCAAGGATGCAAAACGTCAGATCATTTCGGATCAGGTCGCTGTTAAGGCAGCTGATCGTCTGCGTGTCGTGAAAATGGACGCAGTAAAACCTCAACCCGCTGTCACTGATGCTCCCGAATCGGAAGCTGGCGACGGCGCGGCCAAGTAACCCAGACCGAGTTAGAACCGGAGACTGCCTTGCTGACCCTCTCACATTTCCTCGTCCTGGCTGCTGTGCTTTTCGGCATTAGCGTGATCGGGCTTTTCCTCAACCGGAAAAACCTGATTATTCTGCTGATGGCCATCGAATTGATGCTGCTTGCCGTGAACACTAACTTTATTGCCTTCTCGCATTTCCTACAGGATCTGAACGGGCAGGTTTTCGTGTTCTTTATTCTGGCTGTGGCTGCTGCCGAATCGGCAATTGGCCTGGCTATTCTGGTTGTTCTGTTCCGTAATCTGTCCACGATTCATGTGGACGATCTCGATCGTATGAAGGGCTAAGCAGGAATCGTCTCATGGACATGAAATCCCTTTACCTCACCGTACCCTTGGCACCACTCGTTGGTGCTGCCCTCGCTGGTTTTACCTGCCGCGTAACGCCACGCTGGTTTTCTGCAGGCGTGACGATCCTTGGCGTAGCCATCTCGCTGGTTGCCTCTTTGCTGATCATGCAGGATGTGCTTGCGGGGCATACGTTCTACGGTAACTTGTACACTTGGGCAACCAGTGGCAATTACACCTTTAGCATTGGTTTCCAGATTGATACCCTGACAGTGATGATGATGTGTGTCGTCAACTCGGTTTCTTTACTGGTTCATATCTACACCATTGGCTATATGGCAGATGACGACGGTTTCCGTCGCTTCTTCTCATACATCAGCCTGTTTACTTTTTCGATGCTCATGCTGGTGATGAGCAACAACTTCCTGCAGCTGTTCTTTGGCTGGGAAGCGGTAGGTCTGGTGTCATACCTGCTGATCGGCTTCTACATGAACCGTGACACGGCGATCTTCGCTAACCTGAAGGCTTTCTTGGTTAACCGTGTTGGTGACTTTGGTTTCATCCTTGGTATTGGCCTGGTGCTGGCTTATTTCGGTACGCTGGATTACGCCGAAGTGTTCAAGGCTGCCCCATCGTTGGCAGATAAGACTATTAATCTGTGGGGCACTGCAGAATGGTCGCTGATGACAGTGACCTGTATCTGCCTGTTTATTGGTGCCATGGGTAAGTCAGCCCAGGTGCCGTTACATGTGTGGCTGCCAGATTCGATGGAAGGCCCGACACCGATTTCAGCGCTGATCCACGCGGCTACGATGGTTACGGCAGGTATTTTCATGGTGGCCCGTTGTTCGCCGCTGTTTAATCTATCACCAACAGCGCTGTCGTTCATCCTGATTATCGGCGCTACGACCGCGTTGTTCATGGGCTTCCTGGGTATGATCCAGAACGATATCAAGCGTATCGTTGCCTATTCGACGCTGTCGCAACTAGGCTATATGACTGTTGCCCTCGGTGTGGCGGCTTACCCGATTGCGATCTTCCACCTGATGACTCATGCTTTCTTTAAGGCGTTGCTGTTCCTTGGTGCAGGTTCGGTCATTATTGGTATGCATCACGATCAGGACATCCGCAACATGGGTGGCCTGTGGAAGTACATGCCGGTTACATGGATCACAACGCTGATCGGCTCGTTGTCCCTGATTGCATTTCCATTCTTTGCAGGTTTCTACTCCAAAGACTCGATCATTGAAGCGGTACATTTCTCGCACATTCCGGGCTCGGGTTATGCATTGTTTGCCGTAACTGCCAGTGTGTTTGTCACTACGTTCTACACGTTCCGCTCATACTTCATCGTGTTCCATGGTCGTGAGCGTTGGAATGATGCAGAACACGTTGCAGCGGCTCATACGCACGACGATCATGGTCACGATTCGCATGACGCGCATGGTCATGATGATCATGGTCATGAAGAACACCACCATGGCCTGCAGCCAGGTGACAAGCCACATGAGTCGCCATGGGTTGTGACGCTACCACTGATTCTGTTAGCGATTCCATCGGTACTCATTGGTTACTACGCCATTGATCCGATGCTCTACGGCTCTTTCTTTGACGGTGTCATTTACGTCAACAAGGCCATCCCTGTTATGGCAGAAATGAAAGAAGAGTTTCATGGCCCAGTGGCTATGGCACTACACTCGGTGCAAACACTGCCTTTCTGGCTCATGATTGCCGGCCTGGTTGTGACGTATTACTTCTACATGGTGAAGCCTTCGATTCCAGCAGCGCTGGCCAAGAAGTTCCATGGCATTTACACGCTCATGGATAACAAGTACTACTTCGACGCCTTCAACATGGCCGTATTTGCTGGTGGTGCCCGCAAGCTTGGTGGCTTCTTGAACCGATTCGGTGAAGCAACGCTGATTGATGGCTTCTTCGTCAATGGTTCGGCCAAACTGGTTGGTGTTGTGGCGGGTATCGTCCGTCACTTCCAGACGGGTTACCTGTACCAGTACGCTTTTACGATGATCATTGGTGTGTTTGCCCTGCTAACGCTGTGGTTCTTTACAACCTGATTTCGATTAACCGGTTCCAATTGCGCTGCCTCTGTATTTTCTGGAAATGACTATGTCTGGTTACCCGCTACTCTCGCTTGCTATCTGGATTCCCATCGTGGCCGGCCTGCTTATTCTGGCAGTCGGTCGTGATAGTAATCCCGGGCTTTCGCGAATCCTGTCCCTGATCGGTGCCCTGGCGGGTCTGCTGATTACATTCCCGCTCTATACGAATTTCGACGCATCGTCGACAGTTATGCAGTTTGTAGAACTGGCGCCGTGGATTCCACGATTCAACATCAACTACCACTTGGGTGTTGATGGCATTTCGATGCCGTTCATTATTCTGAACAGTTTCATCACGCTGATCGTAATCCTGGCTGGCTGGCAGGTAATCAAGTTCAAGGTAGCTCAGTACAATGCCGCATTCCTGATTATGTCGGGTCTGTTTAACGGCATCTTCTGTGCATTGGACGGTATCCTTTTCTATGTGTTTTTCGAAGCCTCCCTGATTCCGATGTATCTGATTATCGGTATCTGGGGTGGTCATAACCGTGTGTACGCTGCCATCAAGTTCTTCCTGTACACCCTGTTGGGTTCGTTGCTTTTCCTGGTTGCCCAGCTGTATCTCTTTATCTACTCGGGCGGCAGCTTTTCGATTCTGGATTGGCATCAGATGCCGATTCCAATGGGTCCGCAAATTGCAATCTTCATGGCATTCCTGATTGCCTTTGCCGTTAAGGTGCCGATGTGGCCTCTGCATACCTGGTTGCCGGATGCCCACCCGGAAGCACCTACTGGCGGCTCGATTGTGCTGGCAGCCATTGCACTGAAACTCGGCGCCTACGGTTTCCTGCGTTTTTCGTTGCCAATTCTGCCAGATGCTTCGCACGAACTTTCTTGGCTGATGATTACGCTGTCGCTGATCGCCGTTGTTTACATCGGCTTTGTCGCTCTGGTTCAGGCCGACATGAAGCGTCTGGTTGCATACTCGTCAATCGCGCACATGGGTTTTGTAACCCTTGGTTTCTTCCTCTTCACCCCTATGGCAGTTGAGGGTGCAATTGTGCAGATGATTTCGCACGGTTTTGTTGCCGGCGCGATGTTCTACTGTATTGGTGTGATCTACGATCGCATTCACACCCATTTGATTGCTGATTGTGGCGGTATCGTCTACAAGATGCCTATCTTTGCGGCGTTTGCTCTGTTTTTTGCAATGGCTAACGCTGGGTTGCCAGCAACATCGGGCTTCGTTGGTGAGTTTATGGTGATTCTGGGCGCCGTTGAAGTGAACTTCTGGGTAGCTGTCATCGCTGCAACGACCATGATTACCAGTGCCGCTTACACTCTGTGGATGTACAAGCGTGTCTACTTCGGTCCAATCGCTAATCATCACGTTGAAGAACTGACCGATGCGAACAAGCGTGAGCTGTTCATCCTGACGGTCCTCGCTTTCTTCGTCTTGGCGTTTGGTGTCTGGCCTGAACCACTCACCCACATCATGCACACCTCTGTTAATGACCTGCTGCGTCACGTAGCAATTAGCAAACTCCAGTAACGGAACCAGTCAAAATGAACCCATACGTGCTCGATCTCATTACAGCCAGCCCAGAAGTTCTGGTTCTGGCCATGGGCTGTCTGATTCTTCTTCTGGATCTTTGCTTCAAGGATCCTAGCCACACATCGACTTTTGTTCTGACACAGCTTACGCTGGTCGGCGCCGCTGTTCTGACGCTGTTTACCAGCACGGGTGAGGTGGTTTATGCCTTCAATGGTCTATACGTTGATGACTTGATGGGCGACCTTTTGAAGCTTGTGCTTTACCTCACATCGATCGTGACTTTGTTCTACGCACGCCCTTACGTGCTGCAGCGTCCGGATTTGCGTCGTGGCGAGTTCTACGTGCTGGTTCTATTTGCCACTCTGGGCATGATGGTCATGATTTCGGCCAATCATTTGCTGACAATTTACCTGGGCCTTGAGCTGTTGACACTGTCTATGTATGCCCTGATCGCCATGAACCGCGACAGCGTTACATCAACCGAAGCCGCGATGAAGTATTTCGTGCTGGGCGCACTGGCTTCTGGTTTGCTGCTGTATGGCATGTCGATGATCTATGGTGCAACTGGCACGTTGAGCATTCCAGAAATTTCTGATGCGCTGGTTGCCAATGCGGCCAACCCAACCATCCTCATTTTTGGTTTGGTTTTCATTGTGTCAGGTCTGGCATTCAAGCTGGGTGTTGTGCCTTTCCACATGTGGGTTCCAGATGTCTATCAAGGTGCACCAACGGCAATTACCATGCTGATTGGTGGTGCGCCAAAGTTGGCGGCGTTTGCTATCACCATGCGTTTGCTCGTGTCAGGTTTGTTGTTGCTGGCACCAGACTGGCAAGGCATGCTCCTGATTCTGGCGGTGCTTTCTTTGGCCATTGGTAACCTGGCCGCTATTCCTCAAACGAATATCAAGCGCATGCTGGCCTATTCGACGATTTCACACATGGGCTTTGTTCTGCTGGGTATCGTTGTTGGTGTCGTCGGTGGTGATGCGCGCTTTGCCCTGAATGCATACAGCTCTTCGATGTTCTACGTGGTGTCGTATGTCATGATGAGCGTCGCAGCCTTCGGCGTGATTATCTTGCTCTCGCGTGCTGGGTTCGAAGCAGATCGTCTGGATGACTTCAAGGGTCTGAATAAACGTAACCCGTGGTTTGCTGCAGTCATGATGATGATCATGTTCTCGATGGCGGGCGTTCCGTTCTTTATCGGCTTCTTTGCCAAATTCTCGATTCTTCAGGCTGTGGTTGCTTCGGGTCAGATCGGGCTGGCAATTTATGCTGTGCTGATGTCACTGATTGGTGCTTTCTACTACCTGCGTATCGTTAAAGTGATGTACTTTGATGAACCGATTGATGAAACACCGATTGAAGCACCTACTGATATGCGTGTATTGCTGTCGATCAACGGCTTGGCAATTGCACTGTTTGGCCTATTCCCGCAAACAATCATGTCCCTCTGTGCGTTCTCTTTGCTACGCTCGCTGTAACAAGGATCTTGATTAGCTCAAAACGCCCCACATTAGGGGCGTTTTGTTTTGGTATGGAATGATTATGAATATGCCTATGAATGATGATCACCTAGTCGAGACTTGCATTAGTAGTGAGCAGATATGGAAGGGTAAGCTCCTGGATGTTCGTAGAGACGTAGTTTGTTTGCCCGACGGCAGTGAAGGTGTGCGTGAATACGTTACGCATCCGGGCGCGGTGGTTATTATTCCAGTATTACCTAATGGCAAACTCATTTTTGAGCGTCAGTACCGTTACCCGGTGGGTCGCGTTATGCTGGAGTTGCCCGCAGGAAAGATTGACCCGAATGAACCCCCGTTGCTTACTGCCAAACGAGAACTTATCGAGGAAGCAGGCTACACAGCTAGTGATTGGCAGCATCTAGGCACAATGCATCCGACCATTGGTTATGCGAATGAGCGCATTGAGATTTTCATGGCTCGGGACCTGACAGCGCTTGGTCAGAACCAGCTCGACGAGGGTGAGTTCCTCGAATTGCTTGAATTAAGTCTTGATGAGGCTATGGATGCCGTGCGCCAGGGTGAGCTGACAGATGGTAAAACCCTATCCGCGCTCTTGTGGGCAGAGAAGATCCTAACCGGGCAGTGGGTTTAAGGCAGGATAAATAGTTAACATGCTGCGTTGCAGCTTGTAAGTTGACAAAATAAGTGGAGTATAGATCTGCCTAACATTGAGGAGAGATCAAATGCCACACAGAAAATTGAAGACCATCGTGAGTCAACGCCCCCTTGTTATTGCGAGCCCGGATACAAGTGTTCTTGTTGCTGTAAAAGCAATGAAAGAGAAGGGGGTTGGTTCTGTTTTGGTGACAGAATCGAATTCTCTCGTCGGTATTTTTACTGAACGTGATTTGATGAATCGAGTGATAGCGGAGGATTTAGCGCCGCAGAATACTTTGCTGAGTCAGGTAATGACTGAGAAAGTGATTGGGCTGGAAGCTGACAAACCATTGTCACACGCCTTGCATCTGATGCATCAGCATGGATTCCGACATGTGCCTGTTTTGGAGCAGGGTAAGCCCGTTGGCATTGTATCGGCTCGCGATGCGCTCGGAATTGAATGGCAGGATTTTGAACGTGAGTTGAAACTGGCCGATGATATCGCTGAAATTCTTGCCTAATTCGCTATGACATAAAAGCAAAAGGACCCAAACGGGTCCTTTTGCTTTTGGCTGGAACAGAAAAGCTTAGTTCTGTTCAGGCAGAACAATATTCACTTCCAGAACCTCATAGTTGCCTTTTTTCTCCATAGACACTTTGATGTCGTCAGCATTAACGTGCACGTACTTGGAGATCACAGCAACTAGTTCTTGCTGCATGGCAGGGAGAAAGTCTGCAGATGGCTTTCCATCGTCCACACGTTCGCGGGCGATAATTAGCTGCAGGCGTTCTTTGGCCATGTTGGCCGTTTTAGGTTTGGAACCGAAAATAAGGGAGAGCAGGGACATCGCTTAGCCTCCGAATAAACGCTTGAAGAGGCCTGGTTTCTCATAAGAAACAAAGCGCAGCGGGGCATCTTCACCCAGGAAGCGAGCAATCACATCCTTATAGGCTTCTGCTACTTCGGATTGCTCGATATGAATCGCAGGGGTGCCCTGGTTCGATGCGTGCAGTACGGATTCCGATTCTGGAATAACGCCAATAATAGGCACACGCAAGATTTCCTGAACGTCTTTGTAAGAGAGCATTTCGCCGTCTTCTACACGCTTGGGTGAGTAACGGGTGACCAAGAGATGCTCTTTAACCGGTTCGCCACCTGCTTGGGCACGTTTCGATTTGGCTTGCAGAATGCCGAGGATACGATCCGAGTCACGCACCGAAGAAACTTCCGGATTGGTCACAATGATCGCTTCATCAGCAAAGGTGAGCGCCATCACGGCACCGCGTTCGATACCGGCAGGTGAGTCGCAAATAACGTATTCAAAACCCATGTGCTCGAGGTCTTTCAGTACTTTCTCAACACCTTCTTCGGTAAGTGCATCTTTGTCTCGTGTTTGCGAGGCAGGCAGCACGAACAGGTTTTCGCAGTGTTTGTCTTTGATGAGCGCCTGATTGAGCGTTGCCTCACCCGAGATGACGTTAACCAGATCGTAAACAACGCGGCGTTCACAGCCCATAATCAGATCGAGGTTGCGAAGACCCACATCAAAGTCGATCACTGCGGTTTTAAATCCGCGCATGGCCAGACCGCTGGCGAAAGAGGCGCTGGTTGTGGTTTTGCCAACACCGCCCTTACCTGAAGTAACGACAACAATACGAGTCACATTTGCTCCCGGAATTAGAAAATAAAATTTTGTTGATTTTAGCTGATTCGGCGCACCCTTTGGGCGATCACGGCTTAATCCACACGAAGAATATCGATTTCCAGGCGAGATTTCTGACCAGTGCTGGGTGAGACAACCGGTTCCTGCGCCAACCGCACCTGTACCGGCTGATTAGCCAGCTTCGCCGGGACGCCATCTTCGAAGGTTCGGTAGATACCAGCGATGGATACGAGTTCGGCGGCAAATACCGTTGTGAGAATCCTTGCCTGGGCATTGCCACGGGCTCCGGCCAATGCGCGACCACGAAGCGGGGCATACACATGGATGTTGCCATCAGCGATGACTTCCGCGCCCGGATTGACAGCCGCCAGAATCACTAGATCGCCACCGCGTGCATAGACCTGCTGTCCGGAACGTAACGGACGGTCGATGACCAGTGTGCCTGAATTTTCCAAGACAGATTCATCGGGTTCGGCTTTAGTGGTTTCAGCCGGTGCGTCAGTTGCGGGTTCGGATGTAGGTGCTTTGCGCAAGCTGGCGGGTATCTTGTCCAGTTCCGGGTCTGCTATCGCTGCCTTTTTAGGCGCTGGTGCAGGCTTGGCAGACCGCCCGGCGCTCAGCGCGAGTGTTGGCAAACCAGCGGCCGCGGCAGAATCGGTAAGCATGCTGTTGCCCCGGGTGACGCCAAGCACACGCAGGCCATGGCTGGTGAGCAATTGAACGATCAAAGGCCATTCAACTTGTTCTGGCCAGGTAATCACCTGGCCGAGATCCAGTACGGCCAGGTCATCATCAAAGAAAGCGCCTTCGCCAAACAAGGTGCTGCCGGCATTGGCTAATTCTTTGGGATCCAGGCTACGTAGTGTGATGGCTAAAACAGGTAGGGTAGTGCCCTTGAATTCAATCAGGGCGATGTCGCTGTTGTTGGCAGTATCTTGCTTCATGGTGTTTAAACAGTAAAGAAACGTTCGGTAATACCGGTAGGTAAAGGCACCCCGGTGCTACGGGCACGTTTGAGCAACGTCCAGTAATAACGGTAGGCAGCTCGATCCTGTAATTTGCCGTTATGGCGGATAGGACCCCAATCAGCATCGGCGGCGGCACTGATGATTTCAGCGGCATCCTGAACCTCGGAAAAATCCGGGCTCATCGCGTCAAGAATTGGGCGGATTTGTACCGGATGGATGCTCCACATCCGAAGATAACCGAACTCATTGCGTGCACGCTCAGCGTCCCGACGTATGTACTCCAGATCAGATAATTCGGTCGTCACATTGTGGGATGGCACCTTGCCATGGCCGAGCGCGGCGCTGGAGATTTCCAGTTTTGCGCGACGTACAAGCGGGTGATCAAACTGCCCCGGACTCTTCATCGCGCTACCGGGAATGGCACCAAAGTGACCTGATACAAAATCCATCAGGCCAAAGTCCAGAGACTCGATCCCGTCCAGAGCCGCAATATCCCAAACCTCGTGCAGCGCCCCGTGTGTTTCTATCAGCACGTGCGCGGGAATTGGATTCTTGATGCCATGGCGCTGCTCTACATTGCGCAGTTCATTGAGGAACAATCGTACGTCTTCAATGCCACGTGGCTTAGGCAAGGTAATGAAAGGTAGGCGGTTACCAGCACCAGCGACGAGAATTTCCAGATCGTCTTGCCAGTGATCATGAGTCACATCGTGAATACGTGCGCCGACACGGCCAAACTGGTTGTCGCTCGAATTGATCATGGCCACGCAGAGTTCGGCATGAGCCTTTTCATTGCCGGCGGCGGCACCATCCTCGCAGTCGCAGGTAATGTCCATCGCAAGTGGCCCGTATTCCGCAGCAATTTCGGCCTGAATTGCCATCGCCTTTTTCATGAGCTTTTCCGAGCCACAGTAGTGGTCTACGGCCGGCAACATGGGAAAAGGTTTTTCGCCCGGAAATAGAACTTCGTCAGGTGTTAGGGCTGGGTTGGTCGTGGCTTGCGTCATGATCGGTGACTCGTCTCAATCAGGTAAAAGCAGATAGGTAGATTAGTTTGCAAGGATAAAGCAAAAGGGTCACGCAAGCGTGACCCTTTCAGCAGTTGCTATCAGAAAAACTGATTACAGCATGGCAGCAACAGCTTCCTTCTCTTCAGTCAGTTCCTTCAGGGTCAGAGCGATCTTACCCTTTGAGTACTCGTCCACTTCCAGACCCTTGATCAAGGTGAACTTGCCGCCCTTGCATTCGCATGGGAAGCCGAAGACGATGCCTTCTGGAATACCGTAACCATTGTCAGCTGGCGCTGGAATACCCATGGTCACCCATTCGTCCGAACCCAGATGCCAGTCACGGATGTGATCGATTGCAGCATTAGCGGCAGAGGCTGCCGACGACAGACCGCGTGCATCGATAATGGCAGCGCCACGCTTGCCAACTGTTGGCAGGAACACATCGTTGTTCCAAGCGGCATCGTTGATTAGATCTTTAACGCTGTCACCATTCGAGGTACAGAAGCGATAGTCAGCGTACATCGATGGCGAGTGGTTACCCCAAACAACCAGCTTCTTCAGCGAAGAAACAGGGCGACCAGACTTCTGCGCAAGTTGTGTCAGGGCGCGGTTGTGATCCAGACGCAGCATGCCGTGGTAGTTGTTCGGATTGGTACGGCCAACCTTACGGGCGGCAGCGCCAGCGATCAGTGCATTGGTGTTGCATGGGTTGCCAACGACCAGAACCTTAACGTCTTCTTTGGCGTTCTTGGCAATAGCTTCACCCTGAACGGTAAAGATAGCGCCGTTAGCTTGCAGCAGGTCAGCACGTTCCATGCCTGGGCCGCGTGGGCGGGCGCCTACCAGCAGGCAAACGTCTGCATCTTTGAATGCAACATTTGGATCGTCAGTGGCCACCATGCCGGCCAGCAGTGGGAAGGCACAGTCATCCAGTTCCATCATCACGCCTTGCACAGCCTTCTGGGCTTGTGGCAGGTCGAGCAGTTGAAGAATGACGGGCTGATCTTTGCCGAGCATTTCGCCGGAAGCGATACGGAACAGCAGGCTATAACCGATCTGACCAGCGGCGCCGGTGACGGCGACGCGCATAGGCGCTTTAGACATGAGTGGACTCCTCGAAATTTTGAAGTATGGATGAAACTTTTCGATGGTAGTGGTGCGGGGGATCGCTGTCAATGCGCAAAGCAACCAAAACTGTGCTGAAATACGCCTATGCCTTCTTATTTATCTGTGCCGTCCAACGTGCCGGCTTTCCGACCGCTTTATCGTCAGATACAAGACCTGATTGTTCAGGCGCTTGCCGACAAGGAGTGGCAGCCCGGGGAGATGATCCCCAGTGAAATGGATCTGGCGACCCGGTTTGAAGTGAGCCAGGGCACGGTGCGTCGTGCCATTGACGAATTGGCAGCAGAAAACCTGCTAGTGCGTCGTCAGGGTAAGGGTACGTTTGTGGCGACCCATGCTGATCCACGGGCATTTTTCCGCTTTCTGCGCCTGGTGCCAGATGAAGGTGGGGTGCCACGTTCACGCAGTGAGCCGCTGGAATGTCAGACCTTGCG
>JBJTFJ010000090.1:0-7964 GCA_046093345.1 Fluviibacter sp.
GCGTCCGGCACGTATGTCTTCACCCGGCGTAATGGCGCGGGTGCAGGGCGCACAGCCAATCGAGGGGTAAAAGCGATCGTGTAATTCGTTATAAGGCACGTTGTTCAAATCAATGTAGGCCCAGATTTCTTTTTCCGACCATTCGATGAGCGGATTGAACTTCGGCAGATTATTCAGTGTGTCGAAGTCTTCCCAATCCATATTCTGGCGGGTGACTGATTGTGCGGCACGTAGACCGGTAATCCAGGCATCCTTGCCTTTGAGTGCACGGGCAAGCGGCTCCAGTTTGCGGATCTGGCAACAGGCTTTGCGATTATCGACAGAGTCATAGAAGCTGTTGATGCCGTGTTCGCGCACCCATGGTTCAAGCAACTTGTAATCGGGCGTCATGATTTCAATGTCGCGATCATATTGCTGTTGTGCTTTGGCGAGCAGCGCGTAGGTCTCTTCATTCAGTCGACCGGTGTCGAGCGTAAAGATGCCGATCGGCAGATTGTCTTTGCAGATCATGTCCATCAGCACCATGTCTTCGGCGCCCAGGCTATTCGCTAGTACGACATTCGGATGGCGATCAATAGTCGTGTTCAGACGCGCCATCACCAGCGCCGACTTTTCAGCCACAGCAGCCACCAGCGCTGCATCGGGTGCCGGGCGCGTTGGCGCCTTGGGCTGGCCGATGCTGGAAATTGATGAACTGGTCATGAACGGGCTCCGCCTTGAGTTGCACTTACGCGATCAACCTGTCGGAACAGCGGTGCCGGGTTGTCCGTCGAACCCTGATAGGTGTCCGGGAACGGGGTCAGATGTTTGAGCGCAGCTTCTGTCGAAACCTTCGGATCCAAAGCTAGCGTATCGAAGCCAACACGCAGCATGAAGAACAGTTGATCTACCAGCACGTTGCCAATGGCACGGAGCTCGCCCGTATATTTGTGGTTGTTGCGCAGGCGCCAGGCGATGGAATAGCCTCGGCCATCCGTGAACTTAGGGAAGTCGATGGCAACCAGTGGCCAGGCAGCAAACTCGGCAGCCACTGCCGTCAGGTCATCTTCGGGCGATAACCAGACACCGATATCGTTACGCGATTTCAGCGAAGTACTTTGTGCTTGCCATAGGGCAAAGGGCACCAGCCACTGGCCAGCGGGTACGTTCACAGTACCAAAATCAGCATCGACTTCAGGGCGCAGTACTTGCCAGTTGTCGTTATGCACCTGACCGTTTTTCAGGATCTCAGCCATTGTTGGCCTCCTTATTCTTATTAGCTCGGTTCTTTGCTGAATCACCGTAAACGCTGACTTTGAACGGGTCGAGACCCACGCGGACCACGGTCTCTACAAAACGCTCTTCAGGTTCGCGCAGGCTCACGTAGGTTTCTAGTAGCTTGGTCACCACATCCGGCATGTCGGCGGCAGCAAACGATGGGCCAATCACTTTGCCCAGTCGTGTGTCGTTACCCTGGCGACCGCCAATCGTTACCTGATACCACTCTTCATCATTCTTATCGACACCCAGCACGCCGATGTGGCCTACATGGTGGTGGCCGCAGGCATTCATACAACCGGAGATATTTAGATCCAGTTCGCCGATGTCATGCAGGTAATCCAGATCGTCAAAGCGCTCCATAATGGCTTTGGCAATCGGGATTGATTTGGCATTGGCCAGATCGCAGAAATCGCCACCCGGGCAGCAGATGATGTCGGTGAGCAGACCCACTGTTGAGCTAGCCAGCTTAAGTTCTTTGGCTTTATCAAAGAGTTCCGGCAGCTTGCGCAGCTCCACATCCGACAGCACCAGATTCTGTTCGTGCGAGGAGCGCAGCTCGCCAAAGCTGTAGGCATCTGCCAGATCTGCAACGGCATCCATTTGTACATCGGTAATGTCGCCAGGTGCAAAACCCTTTTGCTTCAACGACAGAGTCACCGCACGATAACCCGGTACGCGGTGTGGGTGCACGTTCTGTTGTACCCAGCGGGCGAAAGCTTTATCGCTGGCTAATCGTGCTTCGTAATCAGCATCGGTGTCAGGCAGTGAGGCGTAGGCCGGCGCAGTGAAGTAGGCTGATACACGAGCTAGCTCGGCATCGGTAATGGTGGCAGGGCCATCTTTCAGATTCGCCCATTCGGCATCCACCTTGCGGCGGAATTCTTCAATGCCCAGCGCTTTTACTAGAATCTTGATACGTGCTTTGTACGGATTGTCACGACGACCTTCCAGGTTGTACACACGGATGATTGCTTCCATATACGAAAGCAGGTGACGCCAAGGCAAAGCCTCGTTGATCACTTCGCCCAGGATTGGGGTGCGACCCAAGCCGCCACCGACCCACACGCGGGCCAGCACTTCGCCCTTGTCATCGCGGTATAGGTGTAGACCAATGTCGTGTACTTGAACAACCGCACGGTCGCGCTCGGCGCCATGAACAGCAATCTTGAACTTGCGTGGCAGGAAAGCAAATTCCGGATGGAAGGTGCTCCACTGGCGAATGATTTCTGCCAGCGGGCGGGTATCAACCACTTCGTCCGGGGCGATACCGGCGAACTGATCGCTGGTCACGTTACGGATACAGTTGCCAGACGTCTGGATTGCGTGCATTTCCACCTCGGCCAGACGCTCTAATACATCTGGCACGCGATCCATGGGAATCCAGTTGTATTGCAGATTGTGGCGTGTGGTGAAGTGTGCGTAGCCTTTGTCTTCTTCACGCGCAATGGCAGCCAGTACGCGCAGCTGAGCCGCCGAAATCATAGCGTAAGGCACAGCAATCCGCAGCATCGGTGCATGGCGCTGCATATACAAACCATTCTGCAGGCGCAGCGGACGGAATTCTTCGTCGCTTAGTTCGCCGGCTTGCCAGCGATTGGTCTGATCACGGAACTGTGCGACTCGGGCTTTCACCATCGCGTGGTCATAGGGGTCGTAGCGGTACATGGCGTATCTCTAAGGGAATTTTTAATCAGTTAAATCAGGACATCACAAGCTTGGTGCCAATAATGATCAGCATCGTGGCAAGCAGGCTGCGCAGAAACTTTTCCGGGACTTTGCTGGCGATATGGCTACCCACCCAGATACCGGGCAAGGAGCCAAGCAGCAGGGCGCCCAGTAGATTGAAATCAACACTGCCCAGATACCAGTGGCCTACACCGGCCACAGCCGTCAGCGGCACGGCGTGAGCAATGTCGCTCGCCACAATTTTAAGCGTGCCAATACGTGGGTAGAGGAAAAATAATGCGGTAACCCCCAGAGCGCCAGCGCCAACTGACGAAATGGTGACCAATACGCCCAGAATCACGCCGACAACAATAGTGATCGGGCCAACGTGGCGCTGGATAAAGGAGTCTTCATGGCGGCGTGCATAGCGCAGCAGTTTGTCACGCAAGAAAATAGCGCCAGCCGTCAGGAACAGTGCAAAACCCAATGCCACGGCCATGATATGGCCAACTTCTTTGCCGTGGCCCGGGAGTTGAGCCAACACATACAGTGTAATAGCAGCAGCTGGAATGCTGCCGGCGCCCAGGCGGCCCACGATCAGCCAGTCCACATGGCCTTTACGGCCGTGTGCCACGGTGCCGCCAGCTTTGGTAAGTGCTGCGTAAAGCAGATCGGTACCCACAGCCGTTGCAGGAGACACGCCGAACATCAGCACAAGCAGGGGTGTCATCAGCGAGCCGCCGCCTACGCCGGTCATGCCGACGATGAGTCCTACAAAAAAGCCCGAAACGGTGTAGAGAAGATCCATTGGTTGCGCTGCAATATTGATTGAGGACGCCATCCTAACAGTCGACCAACCCAACGTAAAAGAATATATGGTTAGAATGCTATAACTTTTAGTAATTAAGGAGGATCGTCAGTTATGACCCTTCAGCAACTACGTTATCTGGTCGAAGTGGCGCAGCGCGGCTTTAATGTCTCCGAAGCGGCTGAGGCACTGTATACCTCCCAGCCAGGGGTCTCGAAGCAGATCAAACAGCTGGAAACCGATCTGGGCATTATTATTTTCGAGCGCGTGGGCAAACGCCTAACCGGGGTTACCGAGGCTGGCGCACAAATTCTGGCGCATGCCCGGCGTATTCTGGCCGAGGCCCAGAATCTCAAACGCTACGTCGATGACTACACCCATGGCCAACATGGGGCGCTGGTCATTGCTACAACCCACACCCAGGCACGCTATGCATTACCTGAAGCCATTTCCCGTTTCCGCGAGCGTTACCCGGAAGTCACGCTCACCCTGCACCAGGGCATGCCGGATCAATTTGCCGAATGGCTAATGCGTGGGGATGTGGACCTAGCCATAGCCACCGAATCGCTAAAAGATGTGCCGGGTATCGTTGCCTTACCGTGCCGGCAGTGGCATCACGCCATCGTGGTTCAGAAAGGGCACCCGCTCCTTAAACAGGCTGGCCAAATCAGCCTCGCTGAGTTAGCTAGTTACCCACTCATTACCTATGTGCGCGGCGTTGCCGGGCGTATTGGCGTTGATGCAGCCTTCGAGCGGCATGGCCTGTCTCCCCGGATTGTGCTGGACGCGCTGGATGCCGATGTGGTTAAAACCTATGTCGGCGTTGGTATGGGGGTCGGCATCATCGCCGAACATGCTTTTGACCCCTTGCGTGATCCGGCTGCTGGCTTGCAGCTGATTCAGGCGCGGCACCTGTTTCCGGCTAATACTACTCATGTTGGCATAAGGCGCGGCACGCTGCTCCGCCGTTTTGAATATGACTTTATCGAAGACTTTGCCCCCGGGTTGAACCGGGATGCCGTACAAAAAGCACTCCAGGGCGGCGAGGTGGGTGCATCAGACTGGCTTTAACCTTGATTCTGTTATAGAATCTTGGGTTTTCCACCTTGCCCCACCGCAAATTCGCATGGCGGGGGGTATTAGCCAAAAGGAGACTACATGCGTCATTACGAAATCGTATTCATCGTCCACCCGGATCAGTCCGAGCAGGTGCCGGCGATGGTAGAGCGTTACAAAACGCTGATCACTGGCCAGAATGGTGTCATTCACCGCCTGGAAGATTGGGGCCGTCGTCAAATGGCTTACCCGATCAACAAGGTTCACAAAGCCCACTACGTTCTGATGAACATCGAATGTAACGGTGAAACTCTGGCCGAACTCGAGCACGCCTTCAAGTTCAATGATGCCGTTCTGCGTCACCTGACGATGAAGCAGAAGCACGCCATCACCGAGCCATCGCCGATGATGAAGGAAGAGAAGGCCAAGCCGGTTACGACCGAAGCTGCCGCTTCCTAATCGCTGATTCGACGAAACAGAACGATTGACGATTAATCGGGTTCAGCTCTCCGGGCAAATCCTCAGCGTCCAGCCAATCCGGTACACACCGGCTGGCATTCCGGTAACGGAAGCAACGCTAGGGCACCACTCGGAACAGCAAGAAGCCGGACTCAAGCGTCAGGTCACCTGTGAAGTTTCAGTCAAAGCGCTCGGCAACCTAGCTCATCAGCTTGCTGCAGCACAGACCGGAACCAGCCTAACGGCAACAGGCTTCCTCGCTACCAAGAGTCTCAAAAGTCGCCAATTGATCCTACATCTCGAATCCATTGAATTTCAAGAAACGTAAATTTCCTCGAAGGAATCCATCATGACTGGACGTACTAACAACACCAAGAAGAAAGACGACCGCAATAAGCGTAATCGTGGCGGCGGTCTCTTCAAGCGCCGTAAGTTCTGCCGCTTCTCGGCCGAAAAAGTTGAACAGATTGACTACAAAGATGTCGACATTCTGAAAGACTACATCGCTGAAAACGCCAAGATCATGCCGGCTCGTCTGACCGGCACCAAGGCTGGCTACCAGCGTCAACTCGGCGTTGCCATCAAGCGTGCTCGCTTCCTGGCTCTGCTGCCTTTCACTGACAACCACAACGGGTAATCGCGATGCAAATTATTCTTCTCGAAAAAGTCGTTAACCTGGGCAACCTGGGTGATGTCGTTAAAGTTAAAGACGGTTACGCTCGTAACTTCCTGATCCCTAACGGCAAAGCAAAGCGTGCAACTACTGCTGCTCTGGCAGAATTCGCCGAGCGTCGTGCTGAGCTTGAAAAGCTGGCCGCTGAAAAGCTGGCTGCTGCTCAAGCCGTTGGTGAAAAGCTGAACGGTCTGGTTGTTGAAATCGCCCGTAAGGCTGGCGTTGATGGCCGTCTGTTCGGTTCGGTTGTTAACTTTGACATCGCTGACGCACTGGCTGCCAAGGGCTTCAAAGTTGAAAAGTCGGACGTTCGCATGCCGACCGGCCCACTCAAGACCATCGGCGAATTCCCGCTGGAAGTTGGTCTGCACACCGATGTCGTAGTTGGCATCGTCGTGAACGTGGCTGCTGCCCAATAATTCGGTTTCACCGGATTAAGAAAGCCCGGCTTCGTGCCGGGCTTTTTACTTTTTGCCGGTATCATTACGCGTATGAGTTCAGAATTTTCCCGTTCGCCCCGCAAAGGTAATTTTGCCAATCAGGCCAAGTCCATCGACCCGGCTATTGCCCAATTGCGCGTGCCGCCCCACTCCATAGAAGCCGAGCAATCGGTGCTGGGTGGTTTGCTGCTCGACAACGAAGCGCTGGACCGCATTACCGACCTGCTGACAGAAGCCGACTTCTACCGCAGCGAACACAAACTGATTTATCAGCAGATCACCCGTCTGTTAGAACGCGGCCGCCCGGCCGACGTTGTTACCGTTTCAGAAGCCATCGAACAGGCAGGCCTCACCGACGAAACCGGTGGCCTGGCTTATTTGGGTGAACTCGCCGCCAACACGCCATCAGCCGCCAACATCCGACGCTATGCCGAAATCGTGCGCGAGCGTGCCGTGCTGCGCCACCTAGTAGTGGTGGGTGATGAGATTGCGACGGATGCTCTTAACCCGCTCGGTCGCGATGCCAAGGAGCTGCTCGACACGGCTGAACAAAAAGTATTTCATATTGCCGAAATGGGTGCGCGTAACCAGCAGGGTTTCGTGCACATCAACCCGCTGCTCACACAAGTCGTTGAGCGCATTCAGGAATTGCACGATCGGGATAATCCCTCCGAAATCACTGGCGTGCCCACGGGCTTTACCGATCTCGATAGCAAAACCTCTGGCCTACAGCCTGGCGATCTCATTATCGTGGCTGGCAGACCGAGTATGGGCAAGACCGCATTTGCTTTGAACATCGCCGAATACGTTGCTGTAGACGTGGGTTTGCCCGTTGCCGTGTTCTCCATGGAAATGGGCGGCACACAGCTCGCCATGCGTATGCTGGCTTCTATTGGCCGTCTGGATTCGCACCGCGTGCGTACCGGTCGTCTGACCGACGACGAATGGTCACGCCTCACTTATGCGCTGGGCAAGCTCCATGAAGCACCCATGCACATCGATGAAACTGGTGGCATGAATCCAACCGATCTGCGTGGCCGTGCACGTCGACTCAAGCGTCAGGTCGGCAAGCTGGGTCTGATCGTCATCGACTACATCCAGCTCATGGGTTCAACGCGCCAGAATGAAAACCGTGCCACCGAAGTGTCGGAAATCTCCCGCTCACTAAAAGCTCTGGCACGTGAACTCGAAGTACCAATCATTGCCTTGTCGCAGCTTTCTCGTAAAGTGGAAGAGCGTACCGACAAGCGCCCAATGATGAGTGACTTACGTGAATCCGGTGCTATCGAGCAGGATGCCGACGTCATCCTCATGATGTACCGCGAGGATTACTACAAACCGGATACGCCGGATAAAGGCATGGCCGAAGTCATTATCGGTAAGCAGCGTAACGGCCCAACAGGTACTGTTAACCTGGCCTTCCTGGGCGAGTACACCCGCTTCGAGAACCTGGCTCGAAGCTAAAAAGCCTAACGCACATAACGGCTCGCTTAGCGGGCCGTTTTAACACCCGCTATGGAATCATTACTCATCTCCTTCGCCTCGTTCTTTGCGGGGATGATTGATTCCATTGTTGGGGGTGGCGGTCTCATCTTGGTGCCCG
>JBJTFJ010000091.1:0-34361 GCA_046093345.1 Fluviibacter sp.
TTCACGATAAGGCTGGATTTCGCGTTCTTCCGAACCTTGTTCTACCCCGCTGTTGAAGATCTCAGCAACCTCGGCGTTCGTGAAAACATTTCGGCTGAAAGAATCTTGAATCACCTCGTGCCGGGCACTAAAGAGAATTTCATGCAGATTCTCAACAGCTCAGCCCCTAGCCAACTGCGCATTTTATCGACTGCCAGCGGTAAAGATCTTTCCCGGGCCTGCTCACTGGGATTTGAAAAACTCCGCGCAGCGGGTCTGGCAAATCCTGATATTGCCTTGGTCATGAAATCCTTTATGGATGAAGCACGGGGTAATACGACGTGGTATCACGATACTGATGTGGTAAAGACCTGTTTTGGCCAGGCGCCCAAGGTTGAATCTGCACTCACCCTAATTTACGGTGACCCCGGTCAGATGGCTCCAGTAACGCCTACAGAGAGCACACCCCCTCTCCCCGCTAAGCGCGGTGATCTGAACCTATAGCCGATTTAGGCTATAGACATCACTCAATCGGGGAATTATCGGGCAACACAGAGACTCCTAGAATCAATCTCAAGATTCTTACTAGGAGCTCATCATGTCTCAACGCGCTACACGCCTGCTCACCGCTGGCCTACTTGCCTTGCCGCTGGCGATTTCCTTCGCCTATGCCCAGACAGCAACGCCTGCTGCGACCTCTGGTCCTGCAAAGGTGAGTCTGATTGACCGGCCACAACCGGATATCAATTCGCTGCCCGATGACGAATACGGCCGACTCGCCCGTTATGGTCACGAGCTTTCTACCCGCACATTTGCGCATATCGGACCCGAAGTCAAAGACAAAAAAATGCGCTATGCCGGTAATAACCTGGCATGTACGTCTTGCCATGAAGAAAACGCCAGCAAACCTTATGCAATGCCTTGGGTAGGTGTTTCTGCGACTTTCCCACAATATCGTGGCCGTGAAGATGATCTGAGCACGGTAGAAGAGCGCGTTAACGGCTGCATGCAACGTAGTATGGCTGGCAAAGCACTGCCATTAGACTCCCGCGAGATGAAGGCTTATGTCACGTACATTCACTTTCTATCTACCGGTATTCCGGTAGGTGCCAAAGTAGAAGGTAGCGCAACATTCCCATCGAAACCGCCTAATCGCCGGGCTGACCTGGCCGCCGGGCAAAAGGTATACAACGAGCAATGCGCTAGCTGCCATGGCGAAGACGGCCTCGGCAAACGCGTGGGCGTTAAGGGCGATGCACAGGGATATATCTTTCCACCCGTCTGGGGCCCGGATTCATTTAACGATGGTGCCGGCATGAACCGTTTGATTATGGCCATGCGCTTTATCAAGCACAATATGCCGATGGGAACTAGCCATAAAAACCCAACGCTGACCGATGATCAGGCCTTTGACGTTGCTGGCTACATTGTTTCGAAGCCGCGCCCACACAAGGCAAACCTGGATAAAGACTTTCCCGCACGCTGGAATAAGCCAATTGATTCTGCCTTCCCACCGTATGTAGATGGCGCATCAGCAGATCAGCACAAATATGGCCCGTTCCCACCTCTGGCGGATAAAGCCCGAGCAGTTGCTGCTGCACGTGCCGCTGCTAAGAAACACGAAGCTGAAAAGCAGGCTGCTACCCCTACCAGTAACTGACGCTTCTAGTCATCCAAACCGGCCGGGTCGGCGCGCAGTATCAGGCGTGCCAACTCGGCCGCACTACTGACACCGGTTTTTTCCATAAGATGTTGGCGATGAACATGCACGGTGTTGTCGCTGATATTCAGTTCTCGCCCTATCTCCTTATTAGACAATCCCTGCGCCAGGTGCCTTGCTACCTCTGTTTCCCGTGGCGATAGTTTGCCTAATATCTGACGAGCCTCTAAACAGCGCTGATGAGCACTTTGTCGTTCAACACTGATACTTACAGCGCGCTCTACCGTATCAAGAAAGAGTTGATCCTTGAAGGGCTTCTGCAAGAAGTCGATCGCCCCCTCCTTCATTGCCTGAACTGCCAGCTCCACTTCGCCGTGCCCCGTCATGAAAACAATCGGGAATGCACTCCCCGCAGCATTCAATCGACGCTGTAACTCCAGGCCGCTAATGCGGGGCATACGGATATCGAGAACCAGACAACCACCGGTAGCCGGAAATTCGGGGGCTGCCTCCAGAAAGCTTTCAGCAGACTCATGACCGACTGCTTCCCAGCCAGCGGACTCCAGGAGAAACAATAGAGATCGGCGAAAGGGCGCTTCATCATCAACAACATGAACAATCGGTGTGGGCATTAGACACTTTCCTTCTCTGGCTTCGTATGCTGACGGGTTTGCGCTAGTGTGAATATCAATTGGAGTCCATGGCCATCATCAGGAATTTTAGCGGTCAGCGCACCACCATGAGACTCAATAATAGTTTTGCAGATTGACAGGCCAAGGCCCATACCGTCTTCTTTGGTCGTAAAGAAAGGCTCGAATAATTGTTGCAGAGCATCTTCACTCAATCCACAACCATGATCACGAACAACTACCTGGACCCAACCCGCCCCGGCCGGCAACAACGTGATTTCTATAGGCTGCTGCAAGCCCACACTCTTCTGGGCATCCATCGCATTTTTAAGGAGATTCAGTAATACCTGCTGAATCTGCAACTGATCAGCATCCACCCAACGGCCTTCGGGTAAAAGGCTGGATTCAATCTTGACTTCCGGTACCTTGGCAGACATGCCGCGAAATAGCCGTTCAGCCTCACCGACCAAATGTAGGACATCACAACTTTCCCGGGTACGGATTCGCTTACGCGCAAAAGCCCGGATGCCGTTTAAGATACCGGCAGCACGTTCTGATTCGTTGGCAATTTCATCGGCAGCCTGAGCCGTGGCTTCAGACGACAAATTACCGCGAGCAAGGCGGCGTGTCAGGCTACGGGCATAGTTAGTAATGGTAGCTAGTGGCTGATTCAACTCATGCGCCAATGTGCCCGATAGCTCACCCAGGATAGACAACCGGGAAAGATGCTCGACCTGCTGGCGTTGTGCACTAACGTTTTCTTCGAGCTCATCCCGCTGCAATAGGGCTGCTGATAGTTCACGGGTGCGCCGTTGGACCATCACTTCTACCCGCAGCGTATAAATCAACCAGAAGACCAACAGCAGCGACAGCCCCGCTGCGACTGGCCAGTATTCTCGAACATAGGACTCGAAGGTATGCTGCCGCAAGAAGTCGTACGGCGGAATCTTCAACTCACGCAACATGTCATGAACGGGATGGTAGTCAGCAGGCACGCCCCATTGTTGCCCACTGTCACCCGGCGGCAGCGAAAGTAAAGCAATGAGCACGGCACGCGATAGCTGACCCGGTGTATCGGCCGTTGCCGCAAATGCCCAACCGGGATAATTGCGCGAGGATGTGGCGCAAGGCAAGTCGGTTTTATGCGGAGATAACACACGAAACTCACCCGGCTTAACCAAGCCTGCACTGATCTGCTGCTCAAGCAGGCAGTTTCTAATCACACCGGCATCCGTCTGCCCATTCCTGACCTGATCAATCACGTGGTTCATGGGAAACCCGGTAAAAACCGGGGTTAAATCGCCCGCTTCTGGATCCAACCCCAGATTCTTTAGTTCAGCCCAGATCACCTGATAACCGCCAAAGGCATCCGGTGATACCGCAGCCAGTGTCTTTTTGCGTAAGTCGTTCAGAGAGGCCAGATCCTGTCGATCCGCCCGCACAATGACTGCTGAGCCTACTGTATGTGTCGCGTCACGCGATCGTTCTGGTACCTGCGTGGCAATGCGGCTAATACCAAGATCATATTCTAGGGCCACATAATGACCCGGATTGGTAATAACAAAGTCGACTTCGCCAGACTGGATGGCATTCGCCATGCCCTGGAGGTCGTAATAGTACGGTTTGATAATCTGCCCAGGCAATTTCTGCTGTAAGGCATTCACAAAAGGCGCCCATTGGGCAGCTGAAGCAGACTCACCCTGCCAGGCCAGAATACCCAAGCGGATATCCGCTGCTTGGAGCAAAACCGACCATAGGCTCAGCCAGATCACAAGTATGAAACGAAAAGGCAATCGTGTTTTCAAAGAAATTGGCTCGAACAGCAAACTTAGCATTGTCGCTCGACAGCCGCGACTTGTTGTCGCAATGCACTTGATCCAGATCAAACAACGCGCATTCTTTTACAATCAAGGTCTATTAAATGTACGGAATTAAGATGAAACGTCTACTGATGCTCCTGCTTGGCTTGACCTTCACGCTGCTCGCACATGCGGGTGATCTGGTCTATCTTAATTCATCGGCAGGCGCCCAGAGACTACTGCAGGCAGACTACAACCGCCAATATTTTGCCGTACAGCCCTTTGTGGATACTCAGGAAAACCTGGCCTTCTGCGGGCCTGCCAGCATGGCTGCGGTTTTAAACAGCCTACCTAAAGAAGCGCGCCCGATAGCGCCACAACTCAAGCCGTTTCCCTACTTCACACAGGATACCTTCTTCAATCAGAAGACCAACAGGATCAAGACCCGGGAGGCAACCCTGAGATCCGGTCTAACGCTACAGCAGATTACAGAAATGTTCCGCCAGTTTAGTGTGACTGCCGATAGCTTTTACGGCGATCAGTTAACCGAATCTACCTTCCGGGATCTGATAACAACGGCCCTAGCCGACTCGAATACGCGCTTGGTCGTTAACTTTGACCGGCAGGTGCTTGGCCAAGTCGGCCGCGGGCATTTTTCCCCGGTTGCCGCCTATGACAGCGCTACTGATTCGGTACTCATTCTGGATGTCGCCAAGTTCAAGTACCCACCCTTCTGGGTGAGTGTTACCGATCTGCTCAAAGCGATGGACACCATTGATTCGGACAGCGGAAGAGCTCGGGGTTTGATTCGAGTTAGCGGGTTACTTCACTAAAGGCCTGACCCCTGTAAAGCCACCGTCCACAGACCATACCTGTGCTGTAACCCGGCCACTCCGGTTGGATAGTAGCCAAGCCATGAGCTCAGCAAGCTCAGTAGTGCTCCCGATACCCGGCAGCGCGTATTGTCTTGCAGCAGCAGCCCGTAATGCATCCGTTGCAAGTAGCCGTTCTGTTGCAGGTGTATCCATAATCCCCGGCGCCACAACATTCACACGAATGCCATAAGGCGCATAGGTGGCAGCCGTGCCCCTGGCAAGACCTTCAACACCGGCTTTAGCTGCGGCCACTGCTTCATGATTTGGTGTACCCATTTGCGCCGCTACTGAAGATACCAACACAGCACTTCCTGGCAAGTTATGCTGCCTCAAATTACCGACGAAGCCAGCAAGCGAATGGAATGCACTCGTTAAATTTGCCTCTATCGATTCATCGAAATCAGCTTTGCTCAGCCGATGGAGTGCGCCAAGCTTGATGTTACCCACGCAATGAGCAAAGGCCTGGGGTATGAGCGCATTGTCCTGGGCAATTTCAAATATCGATTTAACACCTTCGGGTGTGGCGCAATCTGCGCAGATCTGCAGGTGCTTATCTCCGAAAGCCTCTTTGAGACGTGCCGCATCTCGGCTCGTCACAACCAACTCCCAGCCTTCAGACTCCAGAAGGTTTGCCAGTGACTTACCTAGACCACCAGCTGCGCCTGTGATTAATGCGATTTTTTTCATGTTTAGCCCTCTGCCACAAATTTATTTGTATTGGACAAAATGTTGACAGTTGCCATTTTAAAGCATATTTTGTTGTTGTATACAAATTTGTCGTGGACAAAATGAGCTTAACCAAACTAATCATCAAACCGGTCATTCTTGCCGCCTTACTGTCAGGCGCCATAGCTGTGGCTTCCCCTAAAGCGAGAGGTAACGAGATGCCTTCTTCCTCCAGCAAACACGAGATCCCCGCTGCGAAATTCTGCCCAGAACTCCTTAAAGGCACCTACCCCAAACTTCAGGATGATTCGCCCCAATCCTTATGCCAGTTCGCGGGAAAGGTTGTTCTTGTAGTCAATACCGCCAGCTATTGTGGATTTACACGCCAGTACGATGGTCTAGAACGTTTGTACGATCGTTACAAATCACAGGGTCTGGTGATTCTGGGCTTCCCATCCAACGATTTTGGCCAACAGGAACCTGATAGCAATAAGAAAATAGCGGACTTCTGCCGTAACACTTATGGCATCAAGTTTCCGATGTTCGCCAAATCCTCTGTCAGAGGCAGCGATGCCAACCCACTTTTCAAGCAGCTTGCTAAACAAACTGGAGAAGCGCCAAGCTGGAATTTTCATAAGTACCTGATCAGTCGCGATGGCGGGCAGGTGCTGAGCTTTGGCAGCCAGATTGCTCCTGAAAGCAAATCAATGACCGAAGCGATAGAACAGATGCTCAAAAGCACACCGTAATTTCACTACCCAAGCCCCCTAACCCCAGCGAGAGAAAAAATGAACGCACCAGAGAAATCGCTACACGAGATGATGCTTCCGGATATACAAGGAAAACCCGACCACCGTGCATTGGCTATCAATCAAGTAGGTGTGCGTGGACTACGTTATCCCTTACGTTTAGTGGATGCTAGAGGAGACACTCACTCTACGGTAGCCACTCTCACCATGACAGTTGGGCTGCCACCTACGGTTAAAGGAACACATATGTCTCGCTTTGTCGAGATTATGGAGGCACAGGATAAGCCACTGACGCTTACCTGCATAAAATCCCTATTTAGCAAAATGCGTCAGCGTCTGGACGCAACCAGCGGAAAAATTGAATTCGAATTCCCTTACTTTATTCGTAAGGAGGCGCCAGTTTCCGGCGTGACCAGTCTCATCGATATCGATGCCGGTATTACCGTGAGCGGCGAGGCTCCAGGCCAAACAGCTCTTACATTAAAAGTCGTTGTACCCGTTACTAGCCTGTGTCCTTGCTCAAAGGAGATCTCGGCCTATGGCGCTCACAATCAGCGGTCTCACATTACGATTGTTGCAACCCTTAAGGACAGTGAATCACTGAATCTCGAAGACCTCGTGCGCATGGCCGAAGAAGAAGCTTCGTGTGAAGTTTTCGGGCTATTGAAACGCCCTGACGAAAAATGGGTCACAGAGCGCGCTTATGACAATCCCAAGTTTGTAGAAGATCTGGTTCGGGATATAGCGCTCCGTTTGAAACAGGAAGCGCGCATTAAACACTGGTCCGTAAGCTCGGAAAATTTCGAATCAATTCACAACCACTCTGCCTACGCACTCATTGAGGGCAGCAACCCCTGAAAGCAGGCATTTTATGCGGCAAAAAATCGCAATCGTTGGTAGTGGTATATCCGGACTAGGGTCTGCCTATCTTCTTAGTGAACACCATGACGTAACGGTATTCGAGGTAGATCACCGTCCAGGTGGCCATAGTCATACCGTTGATATCCAAGTTGATGGACATCGATTTGGTGTAGACACAGGATTTCTGGTCTTTAACGAGCGCACGTATCCGCTTCTCTGCCGTTTGTTTGGCCATTTGCAAACACCCGTTGTAAAAAGCGAGATGTCATTTTCAGTTCAGATTGCTTCTCCTCAGTTGGAGTGGGCTGGCACGAATCTAGACACGGTATTTGCCCAGCGAAAAAATCTTCTGAGCCTATCGTTCTGGAAGATGCTGCGTGACATTCTTCGATTTAACAAAAACGCTACACGTGTTGTAAATGATACGGAGCTGAGCTCGCTAACTCTGGGCGAGTATCTAGATATGTATCGTTATGGTGAATCATTTCGGAACGATTATCTCCTACCTATGGCAGCGGCAATCTGGTCGTGCCCTACCGAACAGATGCTGGCCTATCCGTTCCATACGTTTGTCCGCTTTTGCCACAACCATGGCCTGCTGCAGATTATGAACCGACCAACCTGGATGACAGTTGCCGGTGGTTCCCAGGTCTATGTGGCGGCATTGATTGAGGCAATACACAAAAGAGGCAGTGATATTCGTCTAGAGTCCAACATCCACGCAGTTCAAAGGCATGCAGACGGCGTAACTATTCAAACTCAAGATGGTATCGAACGCTTTGACCAGATCCTCTTGGCTTGTCACAGTGATCAAGCCCTTAAATTATTAGGGGGTGATGCAACGGCAGAAGAGAAATCCCTACTGAGTGCGATTCGTTACCAGCCCAACCGGGCCGTACTCCATACCGATGAAGCATTATTACCAAACAACGCTAAGGCATGGGCTGCCTGGAATTATGCATCACCGGGAAAACTGGCAGAAAACTTCGGTCCAACCCCGGTTAGTGTTTCTTACCTGTTGAACAAACTTCAGCCGTTACCGACAGAGACACCTGTCATCGTAACGCTCAATCCATGGCATGAACCCGATGCCGCCAAAACATTTAGACAGATCCACTACGCACACCCGGTATTCGATGGCCCAGCCATCGCTGCACAAGCTGATATTAAGAAGATTTCAGGACAGAACCGAACCTTGTATGCTGGTGCCTGGCTAGGTTACGGATTTCACGAAGATGGCTTTGCCTCTGCAGTTCGTGCTGCTGCGCAGCTAGCCCCATTACCTGCGTGGCTATTGGGCGATCAACCTCAACTGAATGAAGTTCCATTAGGCGCACCTACTCCGGTGCTTGCCAACTCATGAGCTTAATCACTTTAGACTGGCTAACGCCAACTCTTTGCGTAGGGGAGGTCATGCATGCACGCACGCGCCCGAAACGCAACGTGTTTCATTATCCGGTCTTCTATTTAAGACTACCCTTAAGCCAGCTGAACAAATTGAATATTGGTGGTTTAGCAATCAACAAACGGGGTATATGCCAGATCCTTAACAAGGATCACGGGCCGCAAGATGGTAGCGACCTGATGCTTTGGGCGCGCAATATACTTGCACAACATGGTTTAAAGGAGATCACTCAAGGAGGTGAAATCATGTTGCAGACCATGCCACGGCTATTGGGCTATCAATTCAACCCAGTTAGTTTTTATTTCTGCCATGATCAGTCAACCGCTTTGCGTGCGGTAATCTGCGAAGTCAGCAATACGTTCGGCGAACGTCATAACTATCTAATATCGCATGCTGATTATCGCCCCATTGAGGCGCATGATAGCTTCTGTGCCCAGAAAGCATTTCATGTGTCACCCTTTTTTCCCATGGGTGGAAACTATGAATTTCGCTTCGGCGGGACACCAGACAAACCGGTAGCCGTGATCAACTATACGGCTCAAGCAACTGCTGATGCTAGAGCAGGTAACGGTCGCTACGGTTTGCGAACCTGGTTACGCGGACATGCCCAACCACTTACAACCACTGCAATTTATGGCGCATTGTGTCGATTCCCATTATTGACCTTTGGTGTGATCGCGCGCATTCATTGGCAAGCACTTCGCCTTTGGCTAAACAAGGTAAGTTTTTTCTCCAAACCGACGCTGCCCATCAAGGAGACATCATCGTGAACTCTCGCACTGACACCTTGCAAGCTGATCCCATTGCAGAATCTATCTATCCTCGGTTTTCATTAGATCAGAATCATGACATTCCTTCGGCAGCGCATACCATCTTAAGCCTATTGGGAAACATCTCACATGGTGAACTGCGTGTGACGCTCCCGAACGGCTGCGTACACCACTGTGGAGATAGCAATAGTGGTCCGACGATCGATATGCTGATTCACCAATGGTCAGTATTTGATGACATCATCGCCCGTGGTGATATTGGCGCAGCCGAGGCCTTTATCGATGGCCATTGGGGCACGGAATCACTTACTGCCCTACTCACCTTGATTGGCCGCAATCGTGATTCACTCAAACGAGCAATCCATGGCAAACGCTGGCAACTACTGACTGCCTGGATACGCCACCGGCTAAGAGCCAACACCAAAAGCGGGAGCAAGCGCAACATCATGGCGCACTACGATCTAGGCAATGATTTCTACCAGCTTTGGTTGGATGAAACCATGACCTATTCGAGTGCTCTATTTAAAGACCATGCGCACCCGGATCAGGCCATGTGGGTTGATCTGCCCGCTGCTCAACGTGCTAAAAACAAGCGGATGCTTACCGCACTTAACATGAAGCCTGGTGACCGGGTTCTAGAAGTTGGCTGTGGCTGGGGTGGATTTGCTGAGGAGGCCGCCAAGCATGGCGCACATGTTACGGGCCTTACGCTATCACCAGCACAACTCGCATTTGCTCAAACCAGAGCCAGAACCGGAGGCTGGAACAACCAGGCAGAATTTCTCCTCACTGACTACCGGGATATGCATGGGCAATTCGATCACATCGTCTCTGTGGAAATGTTCGAGGCGGTCGGGGAACGCTGGTGGCCCACCTATTTCAAGTCAATAAAACGGCTACTTAAACCCGGTGGAAAAGCACTGATACAGGTCATTACCATCGATGATGCCCTGTTTAATCAATATAAGCGTGGCACTGACTTCATTCAGCGGCACGTGTTCCCGGGTGGGATGCTTCCATCCCCGAGCATCTTCTGTGCACAGGCACAACGAGCCGGACTCAGGGTTACTGATGATTTAGCCTTTGGCGCTCACTACGCCCGCACCCTGGGCCTGTGGCACGAAACTTTCTGCGATCGCTTGATTGACGTTAAAGCACAGAATTTTGATGAACGTTTCATACGCCTGTGGCGCTTTTACCTGTCCTACTGCGAGGCAGGTTTCCGGTCAGGATCTATTGACGTACATCAGTTCACATTAGAAGCCTGAGGAGTAGACCATGTCTTATCTGACCCGATTAGTGCGTAAACCTTTAGTAGCACTTTGCACGCTTCTAGGGCTTAGCGCTTGTAGTGGTATTGAGGTATCTCAATACGCACAGCAACAACCAACTCTAGATTTACAGCGGTATTTCAATGGCACTCTTGATGCCTACGGTATTTTCCAGAAACCTTCCGGTGAAGTCATCAAACGTTTTCATGTCGTCATTGATGCTCGCTGGCAAGGAAACGTTGGCACCCTTGATGAGCGTTTTACCTATAGTGATGGTACAACGCAGCAACGTATATGGACCATAACAAAAACAGCGACCGGCACCTACCGTGGCACAGCTGACGATGTTGTTGGCGAAGCGGTCGGCGAAAGCGCCGGCAACGCACTTCGCTGGCGCTATGTGCTTGCTCTACCAGTCGATGATAAGGTTTATCACGTAAATTTCGACGACTGGATGTTCCTGATGGACGAACGTGTGATGCTAAATCGTTCCGCCATGTCCAAATGGGGTTTTGATCTAGGCGAAGTAACACTCACTTTTGTTAAACGTTAAGAGTGCACTGATGCGCTACGCCATCAACCAACCGATACGATCTGGCGATTGGCAGACGCTGAGAGTCTGGATCATTGGCGCATCAACAGGCATTGGTGCGGCTCTGGCTGAGCAATTGTCGGCACTTGGCGCCAGGATTATTCTCTCTGGCCGCAACGCTGACAATCTACGTGTTGTTGCAAATAAATGCCGTGCTCATCCTGACAGCGAGTCCTATGTCATTCCCTTTGATGTCAGTGACAATCACCAAATAAGCATGGCTGTTTCAGAAGTGAATACAATCTGGCGAGGGGTCGATCTGGTCATCTATAACGCCGGCACTTATGAAGCAACCCGAGTGGATACATTGTCACCAGAATCGGCAGAGCAATCATTGCGGGTTAATCTGCTCGCACCGATTGCATTAACTGCATCTGCATTACCGCTGCTCACCTGTTCCTCGGAGAATACAAAACCACGCGGGTTTGCTTATGTTGCCAGTGTTGCGGGGTATCGTGGTCTACCTCGCGCCCTCACCTATGGCCCCGGAAAGGCTGGCTTAATCAGCTTTGCCGAGTCACTCTGGGTTGATTTAAAAGGTTTAGGACTGAACACGTGGATTATTAATCCAGGCTTTGTGCGCACACGTCTTACGGCACAGAACACCTTTTCCATGCCCGCCCTGATCGAACCTGAAGAAGCAGCGTCTTCGATCATTCGTGGTTTTGCCAAGGGTCATTTCGAGATTCACTTTCCCGCACGCTTCTCCTGGTTCATGAAATTACTACGTATGCTACCTATTCATTGGTACCTGAGACTATCAAAGCGTCTGGTGCCTTTGTTATCACGCACTGAGTTAACTTCCAAGCCGCCCTCTAAAATGGAATAAGCCATGCCTTTATTGAGTCATGAAAAAACCCGATCTGCTGTTGATGCTTTGGTACCGTTTTACGAGAATCTGAAGCCGAATGACATCAATCAGTTTGATAACTTCTACCGTAAAGATGCCTGCTTTAGAGATCCGTTTAACCGTGTCAGCAGTATTGATGGGATTAAACATATCTTCGATCATATGTTTACACAGGTTCATGATCCGGCTTTTCGTGTCACTAAAGTCATCTGTGGTGAAGGAGACGCTATCCTTTTCTGGACGTTTCATTTTCGCTTCAAGGGATTAGCCAGCAAAACGTTACAAACTCTTGAAGGCGTGAGTCACATCGCATTTGACGACCAGGGATTAGTTACATTGCACCGGGACTATTGGGACGCCGCTGAAGAACTCTATGGGCGTTTGCCTGTCATAGGTTCTTTAATGCGGGGACTACAACGAATGATTCGTGCCTGATACCCATTACAGGGCAAGAGCTGTCAGTGGTTTTCTCCAGCAGAAGAGCAAAACCAGCGCAATTCCCTTAAGAGACAGGGGTAACAGCACATAAGCTGCGATAAGGACGTGACTGTGCGTGAGACTGCCTGGTGAATACCCGAACAAAGAAAGCATGGGTAAAGCAATGCCCGCGCCCAAAGCAAGATTAATCTTGGCAACAAGATTCCAAACCCCAAAATAAATACCACTGGCAGTTTGCTTTTCTCCAAGATCAGCAACCATCGATGCAGGCAGCGTGAGATCGGTGCCAACAGCGGCACCCGATACGATGCAAATTACCAAAAACCACAGCCAATCACCTGACCCGAGAAAGGCTGAGCCCGTAAATGCCGCCATCGCAATGATCATCGACATCAACCAGGCACGAGGTCGGCCTATCATCCGAGCGATGCGCACCCAGCAGGGCACGGCTACAGCCGCCGATACAAAATAAATCGCCAGCAACAAACCCGTTTTTTCAGGCGATTGCAGCACATCAGACACATAAAATACAAACAAGGTTGCAGGAAAAGCTGAGGCAACACCATTCGCCATAAAGACCATGAGCAAACGACGATATACCTTGTCATGCCAAGCAACCCCAAGGCGAGCGCTCAGTGATTGTTCACTTTTGCAAAAAGTCCCGGTTGGTAGACCGCGAATGACAAAAAACGCCAGCAATAAAAACCCGATAAGAAAATACGGCAGACCTGCCATACCGCTTAAGGGGTTCTCTGAGAGTAGTGAAGGAATAATGGCTGCGATAACTACACCCGCCAAGATGAAAGCTTCACGGGCGCCCGTTAAAAGAAGCCGCTCACCACTATCAATACCCAAGTCACTTCCCCACGCCTGATAGGCAATCATCGCCGCAGAAAACCCCAGGGTGCAACAGGCTAAGGTAATAAAAAGCCAGAATGACGGACTTACGCCGCTGTTGGGTAGCGTAAATAGCCCAATAAATCCCAGCGCGAATGGGACTAATGCAGCGTAAACGATAGGTTTACGTGAATAACGATCAATAAGCCCACCAAAAACCGGATCGGCAACGGCATCCATAAGCCTCGTCAACAATAGAATAAAGCCGATTGACGAGAGCTCAAGTAAACCACTACGGGCATAGAATTCCGGCACAAAGAGGTAAATGGGTAACGCACCAAAAGCAAGAGGTAACCCCAGAAAACCGTAACGGATTACTTGCTGTCGTTGCATCAACCGGCGCCTCGCAACAACAGACGTTCACGTAATTTAGGTTCACTCGTGCGTGGATCTAACCAGATACCAAAAAACAATCGTGCAAACTCGGGATCATTTACCTCACCGATTTCCCGATTGTTATATAAAAAAACAGCTGACCCAGGGCGATAGATCCCCACAATCTGATCGCCCGGTTTAACGTTGGGGAATATTCTGCGCATCGAAGCACCCCAAATCTCCAGCCGCTGTTCATCTGCGCCTAGAGCCCGCATTTGATCAACACTGGCATCAGCAATTTTAGATCCGGCAATCTCACGTTTATAAGTTAGCTGCAAAGCAATAGGCGGTTCCGTAGGATTATTGCCAGCCCAAAGTTGTGCTTCGTATACAAGAAACCCAAAACGTCTGAACTCGGCCGTGCCATAGGGTTTAAGTGCTGAGTTTGCGATCAAAGGAATCGACTGTGAATACACAGTTGGTGCCATCAGCAACAGTGACAATGCCGTAAGCACATAGAGACTGATAAAGCCGATTGATTTTGCCTGATGTCTCATGGACGCACCCTATGACTTTTGCCTGATGAAGCATCGTACCCCAATAGCTAACTATAACCTAGTTAAATAGTAGGTTAAACACATGCTTCAGTACATGCAAAAGAAAAAGGCCTCCATTGCTGGAGGCCTTGAATTCTGGCGCGCTCGGAGAGATTCGAACTCCCTACCCCTTGGTTCGTAGCCAAGTACTCTATCCAGATGAGCTACGAGCGCGTCGAGACCGAAACTATACACAAAGCAGACCCCGAATACAAGGGGGACAGCTATAATATCGGACTAAGTTATGTACACCATTTAAAGAAGCCGCATCATGGAAGCTGAACAGCTTAATAGCCTCGCCAACCACCTTGAAGATCTGGCCACTCGTGCCACCGGTCTCCGGAGGTATCTTTGACTACGATGCCAAGTCTGCGCGTCTAGCCGAAGTTTCCCAGATTCTTGAAGACCCTAATATCTGGAATGAAGCAAAGCGCGCCCAGGAGCTGGGTCGCGAACTGAAAAGTCTCGAAAGCGTGGTGCTCACGCTCAATAATATCGAGCAAAGTCTCAATGACACCGGTGATCTATTCGAGATGGCCCGTGAAGAAAACGATGACGATACGCTGAACGCTGTTGGTGCAGACATCGATAGCATCGAGAAGCAAGTGGCGGCTATGGAATTCCGCCGCATGTTTAACAACCCGCTGGACCCTAACCCGTGCTTTATAGAAATTCAGTCAGGTGCGGGCGGTACGGAAGCCCAGGACTGGGCCTCGATGCTACTGCGGATGTATATCCGTTACGGCGAGCGCAAAGGTTTTACGGTAGAGGTCCTGGAAGAATCCGAGGGTGATGTTGCGGGCATTAAATCGGCCACCTTGCGTTATACCGGCGACTACTGCTACGGCATGCTGCGTACTGAAACAGGTGTGCATCGTCTGGTACGCAAATCGCCGTTTGACTCGAATGCACGGCGACACACCTCATTCTGTAGCGTTTTCGTGTACCCAGAAGTCGATGATTCAATCGAGATTGACATCAACCCGGCCGACGTGCGCACCGACACGTACCGTGCTTCAGGCGCGGGTGGCCAGCACATTAACAAGACCGACTCCGCCGTTCGTCTGACCCACATACCCACCAATATTGTGGTGCAGTGTCAGAATGACCGTTCACAACATCGCAACCGCGATGAAGCCTGGAAGATGCTACGCGCCCGTTTGTATGAATTCGAACTGCGCAAACGTCAGGCTGAACAGCAGAAACTGGAAGATGCCAAGTCGGATATCGGCTGGGGCCACCAGATCCGCTCGTACGTGTTGGATCAGTCGCGCATCAAGGATTTACGGACAAACGTAGAAGTTGGTAACACCCAGGGCGTGCTTGATGGCGACCTGGATCAATTTATCGAAGAAAGCCTGAAGCAAGGCGTCTAAGCAGGCCTGACAAAAGACAAAGAGACGGAAAACGGGAAAACGACTATGACTGATCAGAACAACGGCACCATCGCCGCAGTGCACGACGAAAACCAGCTGATTACCGAGCGCCGCGAAAAACTGCGTGCCTGGCGCGAAACGGGCACTGCTTACCCGAATGATTTCCAGCGCGAAAACGTTGCAGGCAAGCTGCTAGAACACTTTGGTGAAAAAACCGCCGAAGAACTCGAAGCCATGCCAATCTCGGTGAGCGTGGCTGGCCGCATCATGCTGAAACGCGTGATGGGCAAAGCGTCATTCCTGACCATTCAGGACGTATCGGGTCGCATTCAACTTCATGTGACCCGCGACAAAGTCGGTGAAGCTGTTTATGACGGCTTCAAGAAATGGGATCTGGGTGATCTGATTGGTTGTACAGGCACCCTCTTTATCACCAAGACAGGTGAACTGACCATTGCCTGTGACAGCATTCGTTTACTAAGCAAATGCCTGCGTCCGCTGCCAGAAAAATTCCACGGCCTGACAGACATTGAACAACGCTATCGCCAACGTTACCTCGATCTGATCGTTAACCAGGAATCTCGTGCAACCTTTGTGGCGCGTAGCCGCCTGGTGCAATCCATTCGTGCCTATATGGTGCACGATGGCTTCCTGGAAGTAGAAACGCCGATGATGCACCCGATTCCGGGTGGGGCTTCAGCCAAGCCATTCACCACGCACCACAACGCACTGGATATGCCGCTCTTCCTGCGCATTGCGCCTGAACTCTATCTGAAGCGTCTGGTCGTTGGCGGTTTTGAAAAGGTCTTCGAGATCAATCGCAACTTCCGTAACGAAGGCCTGAGCCCGCGTCATAACCCCGAGTTCACCATGATGGAGTTCTACGAGGCTTACGCAGATTACAAGAGCCTGATGAACTTTACCGAAGGGTTGATCCGCCACGCTGCCCGCGAAGCACTGGGCAAGGAAACATTCAGCTACCAGGGTCGCGAACTGGATTTATCCAAGCCATTCCACCGCCTCACCATCGTACAAGCGGTGATGAAACACAACCCGCAATACACTGAAGCCCAACTAACCGATATGGCATGGCTTAAGGAACAGCTGGCTGCACGCAAGGTTGAGCTACACGCTCACGCTGGCTTGGGTAGCCTGCAACTGGCTTTCTTTGATGAAACCACCGAAGACAAGCTGTGGGAACCAACGTTCATCATCGACTACCCGGCCGAAGTTTCTCCACTGGCACGTCGTAGTGATACTAACCCGGATATTGCCGAACGCTTCGAACTCTTTATTGTTGGCCGCGAAATCGCCAATGGTTTCTCGGAGCTAAACGATCCGGAAGACCAAGCCGAACGCTTCCTGGCACAAGTTGCTGCCAAAGAAGCTGGTGACGAAGAAGCTATGTACTACGATGCCGATTACATCCAGGCGCTTGAATTCGGCCTGCCACCAACCGGTGGTTGCGGTATCGGCATTGATCGTCTGATCATGCTGGTAACGGACTCTCCCGCGATTCGTGATGTGATTTTGTTTCCGCAAATGAGAGCCGCCGACTAAAACCCACTGCACCCCATCAGCCATTGTTGGCTTCGTTAGCCGCTTCTCGCCGTACAAAATGTACTGTCTCGTCGCAGCTTTCCTCGCCGCCGCGTCTGATGTTCGTTCGTGACGGTTTATGGTTATTAGGATTGAACCTGCTGTCATCTCTATAGAAGACGGTACGCCGTACGCGCCGGTTTATGACGATGTTTACCATAGCCGGGCCGGAGCGATTGCTCAGGCCCGGCATGTTTTTTTGGGAGGTAACCAACTCCCTAGCCGCTGGGCTGGCCGTGATCATTTTGTGGTGGTTGAAACCGGGTTTGGCCTCGGGCTTAACTTTCTGACCACCTGGGCTGCTTGGCAAAGTTTGCCCGAATCTGAGCGTTGCCAACGGTTGCACTTTGTTTCCGTTGAAAAGCATCCCCTGCGTAAAGCAGACCTCTCCCGGTTACTGACTCCTTACCTGAGCGAGTTGCCCGCCACGCTAATTGAATCTCTGATTAGGCAATGGCCAACGCTTACTGAAGGCACGCATCGCCTGACATTCGGGGATGGACGCATTGTTCTAACGCTTATACTAGGTGATGCAGAATCTGCCTTACCCCAGTTGTCTGCCCGCGCAGATGCGATTTATCTGGATGGTTTCTCCCCTGCTAAAAACCCGAACATCTGGTCAGACCGAGTTTGTCAGGCACTGGCACGCCTTTCCGGCGAAGGCACCACGCTCGCTACGTGGAGCGTTAATGGTGCCCTAAGACGTCGCCTAAGCGCCTGCGGATTTGACCTCAGTCTGGCGCCAGGCTTTGCACAAAAGCGGGAGATGCTCACTGGGCGTTGCCATGCACGACGCCCCCATTCACACCCCCCGACCCCACTGGGGCATGCGCTGATTATCGGTGCCGGTTTAGCCGGCGCTGCCACAGCGGAGCGCCTCTGCAGCAAGGGTTGGCGTTGTACAGTGATTGAATCCGAGACAACAGCAAACGGTGCCTCAGGCAACAAATCCGGCGTTCTCAGACCATTACCCTCTGTCGATGACAATACTCTCTCACGATTAATCCGCACGGGCTTTCTTTCTACCTTAGCGAGACTGCAGCAGCTTGCTGAAGAGGGACATCCGGTCGAATGGAATCCATGCGGCGTCTTACATCTAGCGAGAGATGCCGAGCAAGCGGTATTGATGCAGAAGGCTTTGACTGCCCATGGCGCACCTGATGACTTTGCAACCTGGGCAAACCAACAAGAGGCGAGTAGTCATGCCGGGTTAGAAGTAAGCGCAGGCGGCTGGTGGTTTCCTACCGCTGGCTGGGTTAACCCATCAGACTATTGCACACAGCTACTCCAGGCATCAGGTGCGACTTTAATAACGCATACACCGGTTGCATCGCTCACCCGACATACAGATGGCTGGGCGGCGAGAGATACCACCGGCGCAATTATTGCCCAAGGCGATATCGTGGTGCTGGCGAATGCCACGGATGCCCCAAGACTGAGCGCGCCCTTCAGTGAAGCCGTACCAATTCGACCAGCTCGCGGCCAAACCAGCGTGTTTGCGTCACCCCCGCTCCCTGCCCCGCACGTCGTCATTTGTCGTAACGGCTACTGGACCCCAGCGATTCACGGACAGAGCACATGTGGTGCCAGTTTTATCGTAGATGACACAGATCTTGCCATTCGCCCGGAAGAGCATGAGGAGAACCTAACCGTTGTGTCTGGCATGTTGCAAAAGCCTTTGCCCCACCTTGAAGTAACTGAACCCGGCATACTCGCTGGAAAAGTCGGTTTAAGACCGCTGGTCCCAGACCGGCTACCATTAGTTGGTGCTCTGCCTGGTATTACCCCTCAAACTGATGCCAGTCTTTCTCGTGTTGCACGGGCAAGGGTGCCGGGGCTATTTATCAATTCGGGCTACGGCGCTCGCGGCATCCTGCTTGCGACGCTTTGTGCAGATCTTATCGCTTGCCAGATTTCTGGCGAACCGCTACCCCTTCCCAAAGATCTAGTTCGCGCAATTGATCCAATGCGGTATGCTCACAAAAAAACTTTCACCGAGGAGACATCGAATGAAGATTGAAACTATGGCAGTCCATGCCGGTTACGATATTGACCCAACCACCAAAGCGGTTGCCGTACCAATTTACCAGACCACGTCTTACGCATTTGATAGCACACAGCACGGTGCCGATCTGTTTGACCTCAAGGTGCCGGGCAATATCTACACCCGCATCATGAACCCTACACAAGATGTGCTGGAAAAACGCGTCGCAGCTATGGAAGGCGGTATCGCTGCACTTGCTGTTGCTTCAGGCATGTCAGCCATTACCTACGCTATTCAGACAATTGCTGAGGCCGGTGACAACATTGTTACGTCGAGCACCTTATACGGCGGCACCTACAATCTGTTTGCCCATACACTGCCGCAATACGGCATTGAGGTTCGTTTCGCTGACTACAGCGACCCGGAGAGTTTTGAGAAACTGATTGATGCCAAAACAAAAGCTGTTTTCTGCGAGTCGGTTGGCAACCCACTGGGCAATGTCACCGATTTTGAGGTGCTTGCCAAGATTGCACATAAACATGGCGTGCCACTCATTGTTGATAACACGGTGCCATCACCTTATCTTTGCCGCCCTTTTGAGCATGGTGCTGACATTGTTGTTCATGCACTAACAAAGTATCTGGGTGGGCACGGTAATTCGATTGGCGGCATCATCGTCGATAGCGGCAAGTTCCCATGGGCTGAGCACAAAGCCAAGTTTAAGCGTCTGAATGAACCTGATGTCTCTTACCATGGTGTCGTATATACAGAGGCTCTTGGGCCTGCGGCATATATTGGCCGTGCGCGCGTGGTACCACTTCGCAACATGGGTGCAGCGATCTCGCCGTTCAATGCTTTCCTGATTTTGCAAGGCATCGAAACCTTGGCGCTACGCATGGATCGCATCTGTAACAATGCGTTAAAGATTGCCAACTTCCTCAAGGACCATCCGAAGGTAAGCTGGGTGAATTACGCAGGGCTACCTGATCACAAAGATAACGCACTGGTACAGAAGTATATGGGTGGCCGTGCCTCGGGCATCCTCAACTTTGGGGTCAAGGGTGGCTTAACTGGCGGCGGCAGATTCCAGGATGCGTTGCAATTGGTGACACGTCTGGTCAATATCGGAGACTGCAAAACACTGGCCTGTCACCCAGCGTCCACCACGCATCGCCAACTTTCGCCTACAGAACTGACTAAGGCCGGCGTATCCGAAGACATGATTCGTCTATCAGTCGGTATCGAGCATATCGATGACCTGATTGCCGATCTTGATCAGGCACTCAACAAAGCCTAAGTTCTAACAATCTCCACCAGATGCGGTAGCGCGAGGTATTCGCGCGACTGCATCTCGGTGAGACGACTGGCCGTCCGGAAAAACTCATGGGCATTAGGCCCTTCCACGTACAAATCGTCCGGATAGGTCGCAGCTGAGAGAATCAGTTTTACCCGATGGTCATAGCAAACATCTACCAGCCAGGTAAAACGACGCGCCTCTGCGCCATGGCGCACTTCAAGCACCGGGATATCCGACACCAGAATGGTGTGATACTCACGGACCAGTTCCAGATAATCCGTCTGCGCCCGACCATCCCCACAAATCGAATAAAAGTCGAACCAGACCACACCGGGGGCTAGCCGCACGGTTTTGATCTGTCGATTATTGATGTCGATACCCTCACCCGTGGTGCCAGGCATGGTCGCGGCGACTTCGAAGTATTCTGCTAAAGCACGCTCGGTCTCGGCGTCGTGGGGCACGTGATATACCGGCATGACTTCGAGTTTGCGCAAACGGTAATCCTGACCGCCATCCAGCGGCATGACATCCATTTTGCTTTTGATTAACGCAATTGTCGGCAGAAAGTTCTGACGTTGTAGGCCATTCGGATATAGATTGTCTGGCGGGTAATTGCTGGTCATCACAAAGACCACACCCTTTTCAAAAAGAATTTCCAGCAGGCGACCAAGAATCATCGCATCGGCTATATCGGAGACATGAAACTCGTCGAAACACAGCAAGCGGGTTTCTTTGGCAATCCGCGCTGCAACTAGCGCGAGCGGATCTGCCTTGCCGGCATGTTGACGCAGCTCTGCATGAATCTGATGCATAAATGCGTGAAAGTGAATGCGCTTTTTTCGCTTGTAAGGTACAGCAGCAAAGAAGCAATCCATAATGAAACTTTTGCCACGTCCAACTCCACCCCAGAAATAAACACCACGCGGTACGGTTGGCGCTGATATCAAACGGCGAATCTTATTACCCCGAGCGGTTTTAAAGCTGACGAGCGATTGATACAGGGTTTCTAAACGCTCAACGGCTTGCATTTGAGCAGGGTCGGCTTCAAACCCCTTGGCTTCGAGCGCAGCGGCGTAGGCACCTAGCATGCCCGGCAAGTTTGGATTGAGTTCACTAAGGTTCATGGGCGGTATTTTATCTTTTGCAGCACCTAGTTTCATAGCTTTTCATTTTGTGCATAATAGAAGTGCGCAGGATGTGCTACTTCATCTACCTGCCTCCAAAGGAGACGCATCATGAAAATTGATATTGGTATCCCAGAAAAAGATCGAAAAGCCATAGCAGCAGGCTTATCCCGCCTGGCTGCGGATAATTTCACGCTTTACCTGAAGACCCATTTTTTCCACTGGAACGTCACTGGTCCGATGTTCCAGACCTTGCACCTGATGTTCGAGACGCAATATAACGAGCTATGGTTGGCCTCAGACGCTATTGCAGAGCGTGTGCGCGCTCTGGGCTTCCCGGCGCCAGGTACTTATGAAGATTTTGCCAAGCTCACCGTGATCAAAAGTACCAAAGGGGTACCTAAAGCGGTAGATATGATTAAACAGCTGGTGGCAGGTCATGAAGCGACCGTACGCACAGCACGCGCCCTCTTCCCTGAAGTGGAAGCAGCCAATGACGAAGCCACTGCTGATCTACTCACCCAGCGCATCCAGATTCATGAAAAAACCGCATGGATGCTACGCAGTCTGCTGGAGCAGTGATCTGAACCTGAAGCGAATCCGCTTCTTTAGCGCCCGTGGATTATGCACGGGCGTTCTTATTTGTCTGTTGGCTAGTGCGTGCGCACCGACTACACAACGGGTGCGGATTGATAATCAGGCCACTCAGGCTGAGGCGCGTAAACAAAGAGAGGTTGCACTCCAGGCCTATATGGATGATCAACGGCGTCTAATGCGTGTGAGTTACCCGCTGCTGACCAAAGGCTCGGATCTCTGCGGTGACGATATCCGATACACAACGGGTCTGGCGCTAGCGAATAGTTCGACCTTACTTGGCGAAGATTTTAGAGAGTCGGCCCAAAACACCTACCAGCTCACAGATGAAGTTAAAGCGGTATATGTGATTCCCGGCTCAGCCGCAGACAAAGCCGGCATCCGTTCTGGCGACACGATACGCTATATCGGGGATTGGTCATTACCCGCCGGACAAAATGCCGTAAGGCAATCACTAGAACAACTCCAGCTGCAAACGCAAACCGGCAAGGCCGTTCGCCTTGATGTCGTACGCAATGGGAAAGGTCAGAGCTTGCTGATCACACCCGATAAATCCTGTGCGTACCCGGTTGTATTGGGCGATGGCGACGAAGTCAATGCCTATGCCGATGGCAAGCAGGTCGTTATACAGCGCGGCATGATGCGATTTGCTTCGAATGACACGGAGCTGGCACTGGTGATCTCTCACGAAATCGCTCATAACAGCATGAGCCATGTACGCTCAAAAATGACGAACTATGCTTTAGGCACTGTCGTCGATCTGGCCGCACAAATTCTTTTGGGCATCCCTACGCAGGGACTATTTGGCAAATTAGCCGGCAATGCCTATTCGCAAGGGTTTGAATCAGAAGCCGACTATGTGGGTTTGTACATCATGGCGCAATCGGGCGGTGACATTGATACAGCACCGCAGTTTTGGCGTCGCATGGCAACGCTTTCACCCAATGCAATTAAAAGCAGTCACTTAGCCTCTCATCCGGCAACGCCTGAGCGCTTTGTTGCGCTTGAAGAGACGGTGAAGGAAATCAAAGCAAAAAAGGCAGCTGGCAAACCCCTGGTGCCTAATCTGAAAAATGCTCCGGAGCCAGAGCCAGACCCCTCAAACGTGCTTGAGAAAAGCAAAGCATCTCCCTGATCTTTCGACACAATTTAGCCAAATACCAAGGGATTTTGCTTTACCGATGGCGCGTAGTTGGATATAGTTCGCGCCATGATTACCGCATTTGAGCTCAATCACGGACGCTTGCAGCAGGTGACTGTCGAGTCACTGGAAGATCTGCAGCACTGTCATCCTGTCTGGGTAGACTTCGAGTCCCCGACTGAGGAGGAGCGTGACTGGGCAAAAAGCACCTTTGAGATCGATCTACCGGAAGAAGATGAGGTAGATGACATTGAAGCATCTGCCCGATTCTTCGAAGGTGAAAACGGCGAACTTCATATCCGTTCTGACTTCTTCCAGCATAGCGACGAAGACAGCGACACGATGCGCGTGGCCTTCATTCTCAAAGGCGGCATTCTATTCAGCATTCGCCGGGATGAACTGGCGCAGTTTCGCCTGCTCCGTCTGCGTGCACGTCGCCAACCCTATTACGTGCGCGACGAAAAAGACGTTCTCCTGCAATTGCTCGATATCGACGTTGAGTATTCCGCCGATATTATTGAAGGCATTTATGATCGCCTTGATAAATTCAGCAAGCAGGTTCTTGGCAGCGAGATGTCAGATGACACCGCAGGCGTGGTTCTGTCCGGCATTGCCGTAGAGGAAGATCTGAACGGTCGTATTCGTCGTAACTTGATGGATACCCGTCGCGCGGTGTCATTTTTGATGCGAATCAAGCTGCTTAATGAACAGCAAAACGATGAAGGCCGTCAGATTCTAAGAGATATCGACTCGCTGGATGGCCACACGGGCTTTGTATTCGATAAACTGAACTTCCTGATGGATGCGACGGTTGGTTTTATTAACATTAACCAGAACCGCATCATCAAGATCTTCTCTGTGGCTTCGGTTGCCATGCTGCCACCAACGTTGATCGCCAGTATCTACGGGATGAACTACAAGTTCATGCCTGAACTAGATTGGGAGTATGGCTATCCGTTCTCTCTGTGCATGATGGCCATTTCGATTGCCTTCCCGTTCTGGTATTTCCATAAGAAGGGTTGGTTGAAGAAGTAATCACTTCCGTACCCACCAACAAAAACGGGAACCCGAAGATTCCCGTTTTTGTTTGATACGTCGTGATTAGAAGTGCAGTGGACGCTTATCGCATGCCAGTGCTGCTTCATGAACCACTTCCGACAGCGTTGGGTGAGCATGGCAAATGCGGGCGAGATCTTCACTCGCTGCACCGAACTCCATAGCCACCACAGCCTCACCAATCAGCTCCGAAGCATTCGGTCCGATGATGTGTACGCCGAGGATACGATCTGTTTTGGCATCAGCCAGCATCTTGACGAAGCCTTGTGCATTGCCGGCACCCAGCGCACGGCCATTTGCCAGGAACGGGATCTTGCCAGCTTTGTAGGCAACGCCTTCAGCTTTGAGCTGTTGCTCGGTCTTACCCACCCAAGCAATTTCCGGATCGGTGTAGATAACCCAAGGAATCAGATCAAAATTGATGTGGCCAGCCTGACCTGCCATGATTTCGGCAACGGCAACGCCCTCTTCCATCGCCTTGTGTGCCAGCATTGGTCCACGGACCACATCACCAATCGCCCAAACGCCCGGCAGATTAGTTTTGCAGTGGCCATCGACTTCAACCATGCCACGCTCATTAAGCTTGAGGCCTACCTTGTCGGCACCCAGACCCTGCGTGTTCGGGATACGGCCAATCGACACCACCAGACGATCGGCATCAAGCTTCTGAGCCTTGCCATCTTTGTCGGTATAAGCGATCGAAACGCCCTTCTTGCTGACTTTGATGTCACCAATCTTGACACCAAAGTTGAAGGCCAGACCTTGCTTCGTAAAGATCTTCTGGGCTTCTTTGGCAACGTCCGCATCAGCTGCAGCCAGGAAGTCTGGCATCGCTTCAAGAACAGTTACCTGTGCGCCCAGACGACGCCAGACGCTACCCATTTCGAGGCCGATAACACCAGCACCGATCACCGCAAGGGTCTTCGGTACTGCGCCCATTTCCAGAGCACCAATGTTGTCACAAACGATTTCGTTGCAAACCGGCACGTTTGGCAGGTGGCGTGCAGTTGAACCCGTTGCAATAATGACTTGCTTGGCTTCAACTGTTTCTTTGCCCACCTGAACTTGCCAGCCGCCAGCGCCCTGACCCACAAAGCTGCCGTGGCCTGCCAGGAATGTGACCTTGTTCTTTTTGAACAGGCCAGCAATACCTTGAGTCAGCTGCGTAACGATGTTTGCCTTGCGGGCGATCATCTTGGCAACGTCGATCTTTGGTGTGCCAACAGTGATGCCCTGATCAGCAAACGAGTGACCCGCTTCTTCAAACAGGTGCGAGGTATGCAGCAGTGCCTTCGATGGAATACAACCCACATTCAGGCAGGTACCGCCCAGACGTGGCTGACCCTTCGGATCGGCATAAGGATTGGATTCGCAGCAGGCAACCTTGAAACCCAGTTGCGCGGCGCGGATAGCAGCCACGTAACCACCGGGGCCGCCACCAATCACGAGTACGTCAAATTGCTGAGACATCGTGAAATTCCTTTCTTAGACGCCGAGCAGGAGGCGTGATGGATCTTCCAGCGCTTCCTTCATGGTGACCAGACCCAGTACTGCTTCGCGGCCATCGATGATGCGGTGATCGTACGACATGGCGAGGTAGTTGATCGGGCGAACCACCACTTGGCCGTTTTCAACAACGGCGCGATCCTTCGTTGCATGAATGCCGAGGATGGCTGATTGCGGTGGGTTGATGATCGGGGTCGACAGCATCGAACCGAAGATACCGCCATTCGAAATCGAGAACGTACCACCCGAAAGCTCTTCCATGGTGATCTTACCGTCTTTGGCCTTCACACCGAATTCGGCGATCTGCTTTTCGATTTCGGCAATGCTCAGTTGATCCGCATTACGGATAATTGGCACAACCAGACCACGTGGCGAACCGACAGCAATACCGATGTCGATGAAGCCGTGGTAAACGATGTCGTTACCGTCGACAGAAGCATTCAGGATCGGGAACTTTTGCAGGGCGGCACAAGCAGCCTTAACGAAGAAGCCCATAAAGCCCAGACGAACGCCGTGGGTCTTTTCGAACTTTTCGCCATATTGCTTGCGCAGTGCCATGATCGGTGCCATGTTCACTTCGTTGAACGTTGTCAGGATGGCATTTTCGTTCTTCGATTGCAGCAGACGCTCGGCAATACGGGCACGCAGACGCGACATTGGTACACGTTGCTCAGAACGGTCACCCAGTGCAACTGGTGCTGCAGCAGCAGCGGCAGCCTTAGGCTGAGCGGCAACTGCGTCTTCTTTCGAAACACGACCGCCACGACCCGTGCCAGCAACGTCACCTGCAGCAATACCCTTTTCTTCCAGGATCTTGCGCGCAGCTGGGCTAGCGGTACCTGCAGGTGCCGCAGCGGCAGCTGCCGGTGCGGCGGCTGGGGCTGGAGCAGCAGCTGGAGCCGCGGCAGCGGCAGCAGGAGCCGGAGCCGATGCTGTGGCAGCAGTATCGATCTGAGCGATCACTTCACCCGAAACAACCGTGTCGCCATTGCCTTTGATCAGCTTGACGATTACACCGCCATCCGGCGCGGGCAATTCCAGCACAACCTTATCGGTTTCGATATCGATGAGATTCTCATCGCGGGAAACGGCTTCGCCTTCTTTCTTGTGCCAGGAAACCAGGGTGGCCTCGGCGACCGATTCAGACAGTTGCGGGACTTTGACGTCGATAATTGCCATTGTTCTCTCCACGGACTCTTATGGTTTTTAATACTCGATCTTGCCCAGAGCGGACTCGATCAAAGTTTTGTGTTGCTCGTTGTGCTTGGCCAGATAGCCCACGGCTGGCGATGCAGCTGCCGGACGCGACACGAGGAGCAGGTTCTGTTTCGGACCCATCGAACGGGCCAGGTGCTGACGGGAAGCAAACCAGTACCAGAAACCCTGGTTACGCGGCTCTTCCTGGCACCAGACGATTTCGGTGGCCTTCGGGAACTTCGCTAGTTCTTTCTTGAACGACTCTTCCGGGAACGGATAGAGCTGCTCAATACGCACGATGGCGATATGATCCAGCTTCTGTTCACGGCGTGCATTCAACAGATCGTAGTACACCTTACCAGAACACAGGATAACGCGCGTTACCTTGGCCGCATTCAGGTTGTCTACTTCACCGATCACACGCTGGAACTCACCCTTGGACAAATCGTCCAGTGAGCAGCTGGCATCCTTGTTACGGAGCAGCGACTTCGGCGACATGATCACCAATGGCTTACGCTGTTTACGAACCATCTGACGACGCAGCACATGATAGATCTGGCTTGCATTGGATGGCACACAGACTTCCATATTCATTTCAGCACAAAGCTGAATGAAACGCTCTGGACGGGCCGATGAGTGCTCCGGACCCTGACCTTCATAGCCGTGTGGCAGCAGCATGACGAGACCACAACCACGACCCCACTTGGTTTCACCCGAAGCAATGAACTGGTCAACAACTACTTGAGCGCCGTTGACGAAGTCACCAAACTGAGCTTCCCAGACAACCAGTTGGTTTGGCTCGGCAGTCGCATAGCCATACTCAAAGGCCAGCACAGACTCTTCTGACAAAACTGATTCGTAACACTGGAACGGACCCTGCTTATCTTGAAGGTGCGCCAGAGGCTGGTAGCTACCCTGATCCCAGCTACTACGATTCTGATCATGCAGAGTGGCGTGACGGTGGAAGAAGGTACCACGACCAACGTCCTCACCCGAGATTCGTACTCCGTAACCTTCGGCCAGCAGTGTTGCATAGGCCAGGTTTTCACCCATACCCCAGTCAACCGGCAGCTTACCTTCGGCCATGGAACGACGGTCTTCAATGATCTTCTTAACGCGTGAGTGTGGCGTAAAGCCTTCTGGCAGATCTGCCAGCTTCAGACCCAGGCGCTTCAGCTCTTTGGCTGGCACTTTGGTGTTAGCTGTTTCGATGTACTGCTTGGTTGCAAATGGACGCCAATCTTGTGCGTTCTTGCGCTTATAGTCCGAAATAACTGGGTTCGAAAGCAGCTCGCCACGATCCAAATGCTCACGGAAGCTCTTGATAATTGCATCCGGGGCATCGGCACTCACCACACCGGCGGCGATCAGCTGATCTGCGTATACCTTACGCGTACCAGGATGGGCTTGAACCTTCTTGTACATAAGTGGTTGGGTAACCATCGGTTCATCTTGCTCGTTGTGACCCAGCTTACGGAAACAGAAGATATCAATGACGACATCTTTCTTGAAAGTCTGACGGTACTCTACGGCCAAGCGTGTCACCATCGCCACGGCTTCGGCATCATCACCGTTTACGTGGAAGATCGGCGAATCAGACATCTTGAAGATGTCCGTACAGTAGAAGCCCGAGCGATAGTCGCGTGGATCCGATGTAGTGAAACCGATCTGGTTGTTCACCACGATATGGATCGTACCGCCTGTGCCGTAACCACGGGTCTGCGCAAAGTTGAGCATTTCCTGGTTACAACCCTGACCAATCACAGCGGCATCACCATGAATTAGCACAGGAATAATTTCTTTCTTGCCCTCTTCGCCAATGCGGAATTGGCGTGCAAAGACCGAACCTTCAACCACAGGGTTCACGATTTCCAGGTGCGATGGGTTAAATGCCAGTGTCAGGTGAACCGGACCACCAGGCGTACCCACATCTGATGAATAACCCATGTGGTATTTCACATCGCCAGAACCTAGATCAACTTTCTTCTTGCCTTCAAATTCGGCAAAAAGAACTGATGGTGGTTTACCCAGCGTATTGACCAGAACGTTCAGACGGCCACGGTGGGCCATGCCGATAACGATTTCTTTAGCGCCCATGTTGCCGGAAACGCGAATCAGCTCGTCCATCGACAGAATTAATGCTTCGCCGCCTTCAAGCGAGAAGCGCTTCTGACCAACATAACGTGTGTGTAGGTAACGCTCCAGGGTTTCAGCAGCCGTCAGGCGCTCCAGGAAGCGTTTCTTTTCTTCAGCTGAATAAGCAGCCTGACCACGATTAGGTTCAATACGTGCCTGTAGCCATTTCTTCTCTTCATAAGAAGTCATGTACATGTATTCAACACCCACATGATGGCAGTACGTCTGCTTCAAGGCGTCGATAATTTGGTTGAGGGGCGCAGTTTGACCCGACCCTACCTTGAAATCACCGGTATCAAAGCTACGCGACATATCTGCATCGGTCAGACCATAGGTTTTAGGATCCAGGTCAGCAACCATCGGACGTACATCACGCTTAAGCGGATCAAGCTCAGCACGCTGGTGACCGCTAAAGCGGTAAGCATTAATCAGTTGCTCAACCGCCATACTCTTTTGTACATCACCACCAGAGGCAGATGCCGTAGGACGGAAGCCACCGTTTTTACCCAATGCCTCAAATGCAGCGATCACAGGTGCATGTGCAACATCGCGGGCTACAGCACCTGGCTGACGCGCCAGATCCGAGAAATATTGATTCCAGGATTCTGGTACTGAAGCGGCATCTTCCAGCCAGGCTTCGTACAGTTCTTCCACGAACGGGGCATTGCCACCGAACAGGTAGGTGCTCCCGAATTTTTCCTTCATCATATTTGTCACCGTTTTCGGTTGATCTTATAGTTTCTGGGAACCTACGGTTCCCGTCCCCTGGTGTGTTGACTACTCAACGACTGTATTCTGCTAAAGACGTTTGCTGCAGATGCACACGCCTCTTATTGTGGAAAAGGGCGGCATCGCCGCCCCTTCCGGAGTACTGTCTCAGACGATCTGATTAACCACGCTTATCAAGCGAAGTCACATCACGACGGGCTGCACCGATGTACAGCTGACGTGGACGGCCGATCTTGTATTCCGGATCGGTAATCATTTCTTCCCACTGCGTCATCCAGCCAACCGTACGGGCTAGCGCGAAGATACAGGTAAACATATCGGTTGGAATGCCCAGCGCCTTTTGTACGATACCCGAGTAGAAGTCGACGTTCGGGTAGAGCTTCTTCTCGACGAAGTAAGGATCTTCCAGAGCGATCTTTTCCAGCTCCATGGCGAGTTTGAACAGACGGTCGTTTTCCAGACCCAGCTCAGTCAGCACATCGTAACAAACCTTGCGCATCAGCTTGGCGCGTGGGTCGAAGTTCTTGTACACACGGTGACCAAAGCCCATCAGCTTGAAGCTGTCGTTCTTGTCTTTGGCACGGGCAATGAACTCAGGTACGCGCGAAACGTCGCCGATTTCTTCCAGCATATTCAGGCAAGCCTCGTTGGCGCCGCCGTGTGCTGGGCCCCACAGACAGGCGATACCAGCTGCCATCGTGGCGAACGGATTAGCGCCCGACGAACCGGCCAGACGAACGGTCGAGGTCGATGCGTTCTGCTCGTGATCAGCGTGCAGCGTAAAGATGATGTCCAGAGCACGAACCAGCACTGGGTTCGGCTTGTACTCTTCGCACGGGGTGCCGAACATCATTTGCATGAAGTTAGCGGTGTAATCAAGATCATTGCGTGGGTACATGAACGGCTGACCGATCGAGTACTTGTAGGTCATGGCAACAATCGTTGGCATCTTGGCGATGATGCGATTGAAAGCAACGCTACGCACTTCTGGCTTCGAGTAATCTTCACCATGGTGATAGAACGCAGAAAGCGCGCCGATCACACCAACCATAACAGCCATTGGGTGGGCATCACGACGGAAGCCGTTAAAGAAACGGGTGATCTGATCATGAACCATGGTGTGGTTCTTGATGGTTTCTTCGAAATTAACTTTTTGCTTTTTGTTTGGCAGTTCGCCATTCTTCAGCAAGTAGGCAACTTCAAGGAAGTTGCACTGTTCAGCAAGTTGTTCAATCGGGAACCCGCGATAGAGCAGCTCGCCCTTATCGCCGTCAATGTAGGTTACTTTCGACTGGCAGCTGGCCGTCGACAAGAAACCGGAGTCATAGGTAAACAGACCGGTCTTGCCACCCAGTGAACGGATGTCAATAACGTCGTTACCATGCGTACCGACCATAATCGGAAAATCAACGGCTTCCTGACCTGTAATCTGGAGAGTAGCTTTACGTTCGCTCATTTGAATCGTCCCAAAAATATGAGGTGATAGACAGTGACACGGGATGGTCGATACAGCTTGTAAATCTGTTGCTGATAGCGTCAGACGCTTACGTTGCCAGACTAACTATCGAGCCTTACTCAGTGCTTACGGATGGCGGCAATAACTTCGATTTCTGCAGGATCTTCTGCATCAACCTTGCCACTGACCAACGCCCAGAGGTCATGATCTTCCATGGCCACCAGATCCACAAAGGTTTTTACCTGTGCATCCGTTAACTGATTAAAGCCATTATCGAGAAAACGGCCGAGTACGATATCCAGCTCAAGCAATGCGCGACGCGTACAGTGCCAGCGCAGTTTGTTGAGTTCATGAAGTTCCATACCCAGCCGATTCTCTATGTGTCGTACGCTTATACGGCGCGACGCACCATCATGTCTTTGATCTTGCCAATGGCCTTCGTTGGGTTGAGACCCTTCGGACAGACATCAACACAGTTCATGATGGTATGGCAACGGAACAGGCGATAAGGATCGTCCAGGTTATCCAGACGCTCATTGGTTGCCTGATCACGTGTATCGGCGATAAAGCGGTAAGCAGCCAGTAGACCCGCTGGGCCAACAAACTTGTCCGGGTTCCACCAGAACGACGGGCAAGAAGTCGAGCAACAGGCGCACAGGATGCACTCGTACAGGCCATTTAGCTCTTCACGATCTTCTGGCGACTGCAGACGCTCGCGCTCTGGCGCTGGGTCGTTATTGATCAGATATGGCTTGATCGAGTGATACTGCTTGAAGAACTGGGTCATATCAACGATCAGATCGCGAACAACTGGCAGACCTGGCAGTGGACGCAGCACGATTGGCTGCTTGAGGCTATCCACGTCGGTCAAACAAGCCAGACCATTCTTACCGTTGATGTTCATGGCATCAGAACCACAAACGCCTTCACGACACGAACGGCGGAAAGAGATCAGATCGTCCTTGGCCTTCAGTTTTACCAGCGCATCCAGCAACTTCTTGTCGCTAGGCTCCAGTTCAACTGAAATATCCTGCATGTAGGGCGCATCGTCCTTATCCGGATCGTAGCGGTACACCTTGAAATGCACAGTACGCATAGTCATGTTTCTATCCTCCGGATTAGTAGGTACGCGTCTTCAGCTCGACCGACGGTGCGGTCAGCGGCTTCAGCTGTACAGGCTTGTATTCGATATGGTTGTCACTACCGAACCACAGGGTGTGCTTCAACCAGTTGGCATCGTCACGGCCGTTAGGATTGGCCGGGGTGTCCGGCGCATCATCACGTACGTGGGCGCCGCGCGACTCTTTCCGGTTCTCGGCAGAAATCATGGTGGCCTTGGCAACTTCAATCAGGTTTTCCAGCTCAAGGGCTTCGACACGGGCGGTGTTGAAGACCATCGACTTGTCTTTGATGCCAACCTTCTTAACGCGCTCGGCAACTTCCAGAATGTCCTTGACGCCCTTCTTCATGTCGTCACCGAAGCGGAATACGCCGGCGTTAGCCTGCATCACGCGCTGCATTGCTGCGCGAACTTCGAACATGCTTTCGCCGTTTTCTTGCGTATCGATACGCTTGATACGTGCGAGCGATGCAGCAGCGGCGTTATCCGGCAACGGACGCAGCGGCAGCTTGTTGGCCTTGATGGCGTCAACCACAGATTCACCGGCTGATTTACCGAAAACCAGCAGATCCAGCAGGGAGTTGGTACCCAGACGGTTAGCGCCGTGCACCGAAGCGCAGGCACACTCACCCGCAGCGTAGAAACCGGTTACCGGAACGCTGGCTTCACCGTTTTGCGGCACAACAACTTCGCCGTGATAGTTGGTTGGAATGCCGCCCATCTGATAGTGACAGGTTGGCACCACCGGAATCGGGGTTTGGATCGGATCCACACCGGCGAACTCGATGGCGATTTCACGAATGCCTGGCAGGCGCTTCATGATGGTTTCTGGCGGCAGATGGGTAATGTCGAGCAGGACGTAGTCCTTATTCGTACCGCAGCCACGACCTTCTTTGATTTCGGTGGCCATCGCACGTGATACAACGTCACGCGATGCCAGATCCTTCAGGTTCGGGGCGTAACGTTCCATGAAACGCTCACCATCGGCGTTACGGAGGATACCACCCTCACCGCGCACACCTTCGGTAATCAGTACGCCCGCACCGGCAACACCGGTCGGGTGGAATTGCCAGAATTCCATGTCTTCCAGCGGGATACCGGCACGAACGGCCATACCCAGGCCATCACCAGTATTGATGAAGGCATTGGTCGACGAAGCGTAGATGCGACCGGCACCACCGGTGGCAAAAATCACAGCCTTGGCGTGGAAAATCGAGACTTCGCCCGTTTCCATGTCCAGGGCGGTCACGCCGATCACGGCACCCGACTCATCACGGATCAGATCCAGTGCCATCCATTCCACGAAGAACTGCGTGTTGGCACGAACGTTACGCTGATACATGGCGTGCAGCATGGCGTGACCGGTACGGTCAGCGGCAGCACAAGAACGGTTTACAGGCTTTTCGCCAAAGTTCTGCGAGTGACCGCCGAACGGGCGTTGATAGATCTTACCGTTGTCCAGACGATCAAACGGCATGCCGTAATGTTCCAGCTCAACGACACACTCGGTGGCTTTACGCACCATGAATTCAATCGCGTCTTGGTCGCCCAGCCAGTCCGAACCCTTGACGGTGTCGTAGAAGTGGTAGTGCCAGTTGTCCTCCGACATATTGCCCAATGACGCCCCAATGCCGCCTTGTGCTGCCACCGTGTGCGATCGCGTGGGAAACACCTTGGACAGCACGGCCACATTC
>JBJTFJ010000092.1:0-2344 GCA_046093345.1 Fluviibacter sp.
TCACGGGCGCATCATGAATTATGCGACTTACCAAGCTTAAACTTGCCGGCTTTAAATCCTTCGTAGATCCGACAAATGTCGAACTTCCTGGCCAATTGATTGGCGTGGTGGGTCCGAATGGTTGCGGCAAATCCAACATTATGGATGCGGTGCGCTGGGTACTAGGCGAGACCCGGGCAACGGAGCTGCGCGGCGAATCAATGCAGGATGTCATTTTTAATGGCACGACTTCGCGTAAGCCCGTGTCACGCGCTAGTGTTGAGATGGTTTTCGACAACACGCTGGGACGTGCCGTAGGGCAATGGTCGCAATATGCCGAACTTTCCGTTAAGCGCGTTCTGACCCGAAATGGTCAGTCTGATTACTTCATTAATAATCTCAAGGTGCGTCGCAAGGATGTGACGGATCTATTCATGGGCACGGGTCTGGGTCCACGCGCCTACGCCATTATTGGTCAGGGTACGGTATCCCGCATTATCGAAGCGAAACCGGAAGAGCTGCGCGTGTTTCTGGAAGAAGCCGCCGGGGTTACACGATATAAAGAGCGCCGGAAGGAAACCGAGGGGCGTCTTTCGGATACCCGTGAAAATCTGGCACGACTCGAAGATATCCGACAGGAGTTAGGTACCCAGATTGGCCGCCTCGAAAGCCAGGCCGAAGTTGCCGAGCGTTACCAGAGTCTGCAGGCTGAGCTGATTGGTACCCAGCAGAAGCTGTGGTCTGTGAAGTTGCAAGAGGGCCGTACGGACGCGCAAATGTTGTCGGCAGGTCTTGCCGCTGCTCAGACCGAACTGGAAGAAACAGTTGCCCGACAGCGCAATATTGAAGCAGAGCTAGAAACACTGCGGGAAGCCTATTACACCGCAAATGATCTGGTCCAGACGGCGCAAAGTGCTTTCTTCAGCATCAATGCAGAAGTCGCCACCATTGAAGCGGATATACGTCATCGCCAGGAAACCCGTCGCAACCTCGAGGCCCGTTTGCAACAGCTGATGGTGGATCGCGAAAGCTGGAAACAGCGTCAGATCCAGGCCGAAGAAGACCTTGTTCGCTGGACCGAGTTGCAGGAACATGCAGCCATGCGTCTGGCGCAGAATCAGGAGTTGCTGGAGCGCGCCCAGGAGGGCTTGCCTGCCTTTGAAGATGCCGAACGTGAAGCACAGGAACAGGCCAGCCAGTTTCGGGGAGAATTGTCCGGTTTGGAGCAGCGTTTGCAGGTGGCGCAGGCCAACCGTAGCAATGCTGAGCGCAATCTGGCAAGGATTACACAACAGATCGAACGTTTGCAGCGCGATGAAGCGGCGCTGGCACCACCAGACGCAGAGCAGTTACAGGCACTGGCAGAGCAGCGCGAATCCGCTGCTATGGCATTGGCAGAATTGCAGGAACAGCAGGCAGTTGCCGAAGAAAGCCTTACAAGCGCAGAACAGCAGTTGCAGGAGTCTACGGATCAGCAGCGGACGCTGCAGCAGGAATTTACCCAGACACAGGCTCGCCATCAGGCATTGAAACAGCTGCAGGAACGTGTGCAGGCGAGTGGTTCGCTGCCAGACTGGTTGCGTAAGGCTGGTTTGCAGGAACGTCCTGCCCTCTGGCAGAAGATTCGTGTGACTAGTGGCTGGGAACTCGCCGTTGAAGCGGTGCTACGAGATCGATTGAAAGCGGTGGCTTGTGGTCAGCAGGACTTGCCTGAGCTAGATCGTTGTTTTGCCGAGCCGCCTTCGCTACGCCTCACTCTGTTGATGCCAGAGATGAATGCCGTTTCGGCAGGCGAGGGTGCGGATGCATTGATAGCGCAGGTGGAATGCCTGGATGGTCAGATAAAACCGGTTCTGGCTTGTTGGCTATCGGGTGTGAGAACTGCGCCGTCATTAGAGTCTGCACGTGCCCTGCAAAATCAACTTTCAGCTGAAGAATCTATTGTCACACCGCAAGGCCATTTGCTGGATCGCTATAGCGTCACCTTCTTTGCCCCTGACGCCGCTGATCATGGTTTATTAGAGCGTCAGCAAGAACTCGAAGCAACTCAGGCACGGGTTGAAGCATTGGCGGCACCATTAGATGAAGCTAATGCACGGGTTGAAGCGGCCCGCGAAGCGCTGCGCTCTACGCGATTGACCCTGGAAGGGTTGCGTCAGCAAGCACAGGCAGCGCAGGCCGAGCAGAATCGTCATGCGATCGAGCATGAAAAGCTGGCGCAAGCCGTACGTCACTACGAAGAACGTGTGCGTTCACTGAATGCTGGACGTGACGAACAACAGTCCGAGTTGCAGGCAGAGCAACAGCGTCTGGAAGAGCAGAGTGCTTTGCTGCAAAACCTGGAGTCTGCAGTCGCCGTTGCCCA
>JBJTFJ010000093.1:0-25410 GCA_046093345.1 Fluviibacter sp.
TTCATCGATACGTCGACCTCATAACCCACGCCCTGTACGTCAACCATGATGGCAGGGGGCTGTTTGGCGATGAGCCGTCCGCTCAGGCGTCCGATCATGATGCGGTTCTCCGTGAGGCAGTGGTTTGGCTGACAGTGGCCCTGTTCAATAGTTCGCTATCGGCTATTGCCATAAGGCGCCCGCCACGTTGGCGTCTGCCGGGTGCGGCCAGTTGGCCAAGTCCTTGTGAGCCATGGGCGTGGCAAATGGCGCAGGCCAGCGCATCGGCAGCATCGCTGCCCGGTTCGCCTGGCAAAGCCAGGAGGCGCATCACCATATGAGCTACCTGTTGCTTGGCGGCTTTACCATGGCCGACCACGGATTGTTTGACTTGCAGTGCTGTGTACTCGCTCACTGGCAAGTGCTGGGCTACCAGTGCCGTAATGGCCGCGCCGCGCGCTTGACCCAACAGCAGGGTGGATTGCGGGTTGACGTTGGAGAAGACCTGTTCCACAGCGGCGATATCGGGTTTGTAGGTGCCAATAATTTCAGTAATGCCCGAGTACAGCGTGTGCAGCCGTTCTGGCAGCCGTTGGTTGCCGTCAGACTTGATGCAACCACTGGCGATATAACGTAATTTCTGCCCCTGCATCTCGATGATGCCGAAGCCGGTCATGCGCAGACCCGGATCAATCCCGAGAATGCGCGTGACCGTTGACAACGAATCAGGCCTCGTCAAAAACAGCGCTGGTGTAAACGGCCTGGACGTCGTCTAGGCTTTCGATGGCATCGATCAGCTTCTGCATCTTGGCCGCATCGTCGCCGGTGAGCTCGGTTTCGTTGAGCGGACGCATCGTCACTTCGGCCATTTCCGGTTTGAAACCGGCAGCGGTCAAGGCTTCCTGCACAGCGCCAAAATCGTTTGGTGGGCACAGTACTTCGAGTGCGCCATCGTCATGAGTCATAACATCATCAGCGCCTGCTTCGATGGCAACGTCCATGAGTTTGGCTTCGTCGGTACCCGGGGCAAATAGAAATTGCCCGCAATGTTGAAACTGGAATGCCACGCAGCCATCCGTACCCAAGTTGCCGCCATGCTTGGAGAATGCGTGGCGAACATCGGCAACGGTGCGGGTTTTGTTATCGGTCAGGCAGTCGACGATCACGGCGGCGCCGTTGGTGCCGTAGCCTTCATAGCGCAGTTCAACGTATTCAACGCCTTCCAGCTCGCCAGTGCCTTTCTTAACCGCGCGGTCGATGTTGTCGGCAGGCATATTGACGCCTTTGGCGCGATCAATGGCCATGCGCAGGCGGGGGTTGAAGTTGATATCACCCCCGCCCATTTTGGCGGCTACGGTAATTTCCTTGGCGAGGCGCGAAAAGACGCGCCCACGTTTTTCATCCTGGCGACCTTTACGGTGCTGGATATTGGCCCATTTACTATGTCCTGCCATGCGAATTCCTGAAAAACGAGGTGTCGACGAATAATAGAAGCGCGCCCGCTAGTCGCGGGCGCGCTGTATGGCGTTGAATTATACGGCTTTCTTGCGGGTTTCGGCAGAGGAAAGCTGTCTATTGGTGGCCTTTAAGCAGGCACCAGGTAAGAACGCAGCGACTTAAGGGCTTTTGCTTCGATCTGACGCACGCGTTCTGCAGAAACGCCGTACTTATCTGCAAGCTCCTGCAGCGTGGCACCGCTGTCATCGGCCAGCCAACGGGCTTGAACGATGTGACGGCTGCGATCATCCAGCTGGGCCAATGCATTTTGCAGGCCTTCCGATTGCAGGCGGTCCTGATCGCGACCTTCCAGAACCGCAGTGGGTTCCATGGTGTCATCGGCCAGATAGTCGATCGGAGCGAATTGATCTTCGTCACTGACATCCGGTCCCGGATCCAGCGCAACATCACGCCCGGTGAGGCGCATGTTCATTTCGCGTACGTCGGCTTCCGATACGTTCAGCTGCGTTGCAATACTTTCCGTGGTGGCCTGGTCTAGGTGGCTGTTGTTGCCCTTCATGCTGCGCAGATTGAAGAACAGTTTGCGCTGAGCTTTGGTGGTAGCCACCTTAACGAGACGCCAGTTTTTCAGGACGTACTCGTGGATTTCAGCCTTGATCCAGTGCATGGCAAAAGACACCAGACGCACACCCCGTTCTGGGTCGAAGCGTTTAACGGCCTTCATCAGTCCGATGTTGCCTTCCTGAATCAGGTCGGCATGCGGCAGACCATAGCCCAGATACTGACGGGCAGTAGAAACTACCAGACGCAGGTGCGACACGATGAGCTGACGGGCAGCATCCAGATCGTCCTGGTCACGCAGTCGACGCGCAAGGTTCTGCTCTTCCTGTTCGGTGAGCATAGGGTATTGCTGAACGGCACGGATATAGGCGTCCAGGTTGCCAACCGGCGATGGCATCGCGGTCAAAGCATTCATTTTGGGGTTTGCAATAGTCATTGCAGTCGTAGTCATGGATTTCCTCTCGTTATTATCGTTGTTTTGGCACTCAAAGCAATAGAGTGCTAAAAACGCGAAAAGTTCCCGGAAATCCGAATTATTTTTAGGGGACGACGATCAAGAAGCCAAATGTCAGAAAAAGCACCAATAAAACAGTGCCTTGCATCAGATTGGTGCGTTCGGTGGCCAGGGCAATGTTGGCGACCCACAGCGTGGCTAGCAACATGACCATTTCGTTGTTCGGCAAGCCGAGAATGAGTTGATGCCCCATCAGGGTTGCCGCCAGCAGAATGGCGGGCACGCTCAGCGACAAGGTGGCGAGTCCGCTCCCCAGGGCAATATTCACGGAACGCTGCAGGCGGTTATGCAAGGCCGCGTTAACGGAAGCGAGGCATTCCGGTGCCAGAATCAGGAGCGCGACAAATAGGCCGCCCAGCGCTTCGGGCAGATTTTTGGCTTCTAGTTGGTCATCAATCAGTACGGCCAGCTCTTCGGCCAGAAAAACAACCAGAAATAAGTTGCCCACCAACCAGGCGATGCTGGTCCAGAGCTCTTTGCGGGTGTAAGTGCGTTTATGTTTGCGTTCGGCGCTTCCGGCGTCAAAAGTGAGCGGTTCAGGAGCGGAACGGTCCTTGAACATCTGGCGATGCCGACGGGTCTGGATAAACAGAAAGATGGCATAGAGCACGATTGATACGATGGCGATAAAAACTTCCTGTGCCAGCGCCAATGTAGGCCCGATGGTGGTGGCCGTGAAGTTGGGCAGGATCAGGGCTAGAATTGCCAGGGGAACGATCAGCCCCAGGTAGGTAAGTGCGCCTTCGGTGTTTACGGTTTGTTGCCGGTGCACAAACGCACCAATAAACATGGCCAGACCCAACATCAGGCCAACAGTAATCATGACGGTTGCAGCAATCGTGTCGCGTACAAACGTGGGGTTGTTTTCGTTGTGGCCGAGCACGGTGATCATGATGGCCACTTCGATGATGGTGGCTGACATGGTCAGGATCAGCGTGCCGTAGGGCTCGCCCAGCATTTCTGCCAGTTCATCTGCGTGGTGCGTGACACGGAAGATCGCAGAGAGGGTGATCAGAAATAGTATGCTGGCAATCCAGCCACGTGCAGTCCATTCAGTAAGAATGGCTGGTGTGCTGATAATCGTTACGGCGGTGATCAGGCAGAGAAAAAATGGCCACTCACGCTTGAGGGTATTTATCATCGTCAGGGGAGACTAGCCTAGCAGGGCTTCAGCAAAGGCGCGTGCGCTAAAAGGCTGCAGGTCTTCGACTTGCTCGCCAACGCCGATATAACGAACTGGTTTCGGACATTGTTTGGCAATAGCGGCAATCACCCCGCCTTTAGCGGAGCCATCCAGTTTGGTGATCACCAGCCCGGTAACGTCAATGGCCTTGTCGAATGCTTTAACCTGGCCAATGGCGTTCTGGCCGATGGTCCCGTCCAGCACCAGCAGCACCTCGTGCGGTGCGGTTTCTTCGGCTTTGGTGATGACGCGGCGGATTTTGGCGATTTCATCCATCAGATGCATCTGTGTCGGCAAACGACCGGCGGTATCAGCTAAAACGATATCAATGCCGCGGGCTTTTGCGGCATGTACTGCATCAAAGATCACGGCAGAGGGGTCGCCGCCTTCCTGCGCGATAACGGTGACGTTATTGCGTTCTCCCCAGGCTTGCAGCTGTTCGCGGGCTGCTGCGCGGAAGGTGTCGCCGGCGGCCAGAAGAACGGAATGCCCCGCCGCCTGGAAGTGGTGCGCCAGTTTTCCCAGGGTGGTAGTTTTACCGGCACCATTGATGCCGGCCACCATGATGACAAAGGGGGAGCCCGGCGGCGGTGTAATCTTCAACGGCGCTTCAAGGGGCTGCAGGAGATCCGTCAGACAGTCCACCATGGCCGCCTGAATGCTTTCTGCCGTCTGCAGATTCTGTTTGCGGGCGCGTTGGCGCAGATCTTCGATCAGAATCACAGTGGCTTCGACACCAACGTCTGCCGAAAGGAGTAGCGCTTCCAGTTCTTCCAGGAGTTCGTCATCCACCTGGCCGCGCGCAAAAAGACTGCGTACCGAGCCACCAATCTGTTGCCGTGTCTTGGTGAGACCTGCAAAAAGACGTTCGCGCCAGGAGCGGCGAGGTTGGTTATCGGTGGCGTCAGACATGGTGGCAGGGGTATCCTTGTTAATCTTTGATTTTAGCCTAGATAAAATAGCTTATGCGATTACGAACAACCCTGGGGTTTTTCTCATTATGTGCAGCGCTTGTCATGCCTACATGCGTATGGGCTGCTGCTGATGCCGACAACACCTTTGAAACAAGGCTTGCCAATGGCATGCGCGTGGTTGTTCGCGAAGATCACCGCGCGCCAACGGCGGTGCAGATGGTTTGGTATCGGGTGGGCAGCATTGATGAACATGATGGCGTGACGGGCGTTGCGCACGTGACCGAACACATGATGTTCAAAGGTACGCCTAGCGTAGGTCCGGGTGAGTTTAACCGACGGGTTGCCGCTGTTGGCGGGCGTGACAATGCTTTTACCAGCACGGATTACACCGCTTATTTTCAGCAGGTTCCTGCTACCCAACTAAAAACCGTCATGGCGCTGGAGGCCGATCGGATGCGTCACTTAACCCTGGAGCCTGCTGGTTATAACAAGGAAATCCAGGTGATTATGGAAGAGCGCCGGATGCGTACGGATGATCAATCCAGCGCACGGGTGCATGAGGCGATGAATGCCGTTGCCTGGCAGGCTCACCCTTATCGCCGCCCGGTGATTGGCTGGATGAGCGACTTGGAGCAGATGACTGTCGCAGATGTGCGTGACTGGTATCGTCGCTGGTACGTGCCTAATAACGCCACGCTTGTGGTTGTGGGTGACGTAAACCATCAGCAGGTGTTTGGATGGGCGCGTCAGACTTACGGCGCTATCCCTGCACGCGCATTGCCGGAGCGCAAGCAATTCGAGGAACCCGTTCAGGCAGGGAAACGACAGCTGGATGTGAAGGCGCCTGCAGATTTGCCTTTGTTGGTAATGGGTTGGAAGGTGCCCCGGCTGAACGATCCGCGCAAGGATGTTGACCCCTATGCACTGGAAATGCTGGCGCAGATTCTGGATGGTCATGAGGCCGCCCGTTTGCCTATTGCGCTGGTGAAAGAACAGCAGGTCGCGGTTTCCGTCGACACCAGTTACGACAGCACCAACCGCGGACCGAGTATGTTTATGCTGCAGGCGTCGCCGCGTCCCGGGCATACCGTTGATCAGTTAGAGCAAGCCATTCGCGGGGCACTTGCCGAGGTAGCCAACAAGGGTGTTACGGAACAGGAGTTGGCGCGGGCGCGGAGTCAGTTGCGCTCTTCCGAGGTGTACAAAAAAGACTCGATGATGGGGCAGGCGATGGAAATCGGCATGCTGGAAACCTTGGGCTACGGCTGGCAGGCGAGTCCGCTGATGCTGGATAAACTGAATCAAGTGACCACTGCCGATGTTCAACGGGTCGCACAAAGCTATTTCAAAGATGATCAGCTAACAATTGCTCGGTTGGTGCCGCAACCGCTGGATGCGGCGGAGCTTGCTGCACGTGCCAAAAGGGCTGAAGCAGTGCAGGCCGGAGGGCGTCACTAATGAACGCTACGAATTTAAACGTCGGAACTAGAGCAATGAAGCGCTTCGTGATGACATCAGTGGCTATGTTGGCGGCTTTGCTAAGCGTCCAAGCGCAAGCTGCGCCGGTGCAGTCCTGGACTACCGATCAGGGCACGCGTGTCTACTTTATTGAAACGCATGCCCTGCCCATAGTGGATGTGCAGATCAGTTTTCTGGCAGGTTCGGCATTTGATCCGCCCAACAAAGTGGGTCTCGCATCCATGACGGCGAGTTTGCTGGATCAGGGTGCGGGCACGCGTAATGAAAAAGACGTGGCAGAGGCGCTCGCTGATAACGGCGCCCAGATGACTGCTGCCGCGGGCATGGATAGCGCGAGCGTGACGTTGCGGACGCTGTCCGATCCAGATCGCCGGGCGACGGCTGTTGGTTTGATGAGCGATGCAATCGCACGGCCTCATTTTGATGGCGGTGTTTTTAAACGCGACCAGGCGCGCAGCATCGCGGCATTGAAAGAGGCATTAACCAAACCGCAGGTACTTTCACAGCGCGCTTACATGGCAGCGATTTATCCTGATCATCCCTATGGCCGTGTGGCAACACCGGAGTCGGTAGCCGCTATTAACCGTGCAGATCTGGAGCAGTTCTGGCGTGAGCATTACAGTGCTGCCCGTGCCAGCATTGCTCTGGTGGGTGATCTGACGCGTGCCGAGGCTGAAGCCCTTGCAGTGCAGCTAACCGCATCGTTGCCGGCAAATCAGGCTGAAGTGCCGCGAGCTTTGCCAAAGCCTACTGCTACTCAAGCTCAAGTTGTGCGGGTCGATCATCCGGCATCGCAGGCGCATTTGCTGGTGGGCATGCCATCGGTAGCGCGGGATGATCCGGAACAGATTGCACTGCAGGTAGGCAATTACACTTTGGGCGGTGGTGGCTTCGTGTCGTTGCTCACGAAAGCCGTACGTGAAGATCGTGGCTATGCCTACAGCGTATACAGTTATTTTGATCCGAAACTTGTCGAAGGACCTTTCACGATTGGTCTCGAAACCAAACGTGCACAGGCCGACGATGCATTGAAGGTGGTTAATAGTGTGCTCGGCGATTTCTTGAAGCGCGGTCCCACAGCAGCGCAACTCAAAGCAGCGCAAGACAATATTGCAGGTGGGTTCGCATTGCGGATTGATTCGAACAGCAAGCTGGCGGCGAACCTCGGTGTGATGGCATTCTACGGGTTGCCGACGGATTGGCTGGAGAAGTATCCGGAGCGTGTTCGCGCGTTAACGCCTGAAGCGATTCGTAGCGCCTTCCAGAAACATGTCAAACCGGAACAGCTGATAACGGTTCGCACGGCAGCTGACTAAGCATGGCAAAACCACCAGCATCGGCGCGGCCGAATCAGGTACGGATTATCGGCGGGAAGCATCGTGGCCGGAAACTGCCGGTCGCTGATGCGCCAGGTTTAAGGCCTACGCCAGATCGGGTGAGAGAGACTCTGTTTAATTGGCTAGGTCAGAATTTATCGGGATGGCGTTGCCTGGACTTGTTCGCCGGGTCGGGTGCATTAGGCTTTGAAGCAGCATCCCGCGGCGCGGTATCAGTGGTGCTGGTTGAACAGCTGCCAGCTGTTGCCCGCAGCTTGCAGGCGGCGGCCGAGTTGCTGAAAGAGCCGGCGCTGGAGGTGGTGTGTGCCGATGCGTTGGTTTACCTTAAGAAACCGGTGCCGCCTTTGGACTTGGTATTTGTGGATCCGCCCTATGGACAGGGTTGGCTGGATCGGATCATTATGCCCTTATTGCCTCATCTGGCTGAGGATGCGCGGCTTTATGTCGAGGCCGAGTCAGCGCTGCCGGATGCACTGGCGCCGGGACTGCATTGCCTAAAACGTGGGCAAGCGGGTCAGGTGCATTATCATCTTTATTCTTTCGAGACTTCTACCGGATCTGCCTGACATGCTGAAACGTGAAATCGCCATTTACCCGGGAACGTTCGACCCGCTCACTTGTGGACATGAGGATCTGGTGCGCCGTGCTGCCGGTATGTTTGACGAGGTAGTGCTGGCGATCGCCGAAAGCCGTTCGAAGAACCCGGTGTTCAGTCTGCAAGAGCGTATTGATATGGCCAAAACGGTGCTGGCACCGCTGGACAATGTGCGTGTGGTGGGATTTGACGGACTGCTGATGGATTTTGTACACGAACAGAGTGCCAAGATTCTGATTCGCGGTTTGAGAGCCGTTTCTGACTTCGAATACGAGTTCCAGATGGCCGGCATGAACCGTCGTCTCTACCCGGAAGTGGAAACGGTCTTTCTAACACCGGGTGAGCGCCATATGTTCGTTTCGGCCACTATGGTGCGTGAAATTGCCCGCCTCGGTGGCGATGTCAGTTCCTTTGTTTCGCCGCATATCAATGCCTGTTTTGTGAAGCGCGGTTGGGGAAAACCATCTCCCTGATGCGTGTGGGGTGGCTAAAAACCCCGCAATCAGGGACAATTCGCCCCTAATTACCCTCTTTAATCGTTGTCCAGGAGTCTGCTATGTCGCTCATGATTACTGATGAGTGCATCAACTGTGATGTCTGTGAACCTGAGTGCCCTAATGAGGCAATCTCGCAAGGTCCGGAAATCTATGTGATCGATCCGAATAAGTGCACGGAATGTGTAGGCCACTACGATGAGCCGCAGTGCCAACAGGTGTGCCCAGTGGATTGCATTCCTAAGGATCCGGCGAACGAAGAAAACCAGGAACAGCTCTGGGCCAAATACGAGGCTTTGACTGGCAAGTAATTGAAGGGGCAGGCTAGCCGTTAAGCCTGCTTCGTTCAGACGCCGCTGCGCGCCGATTCAATCCGCATGCGCATCGGCCACCCTGTTTGACCACAATCGGTCTAGTTGTGATGTTCGGTATGTGTGAGCAGCGAATTGGCGCGTAGCGACATCTGAGTTGCGAGTCCATGCCGGACGTCACATGTAGCAAGATCGTTTGAATGTGGTTTTATTTCTGACAATGCGGGCAGTAAAACGTTGATCGTCCCGCTTGTCGGATTCTCCGGATTGGTTTGCCGCAACCCACGCAGGGTTGTCCCTCTCGCTCGTACACGGCGCATTGCAGCTGAAAGCAGCCTGCACCGCCATCAGAGTGTACATAGTCTCTAACGCTGGAGCCGCCGGCGGCAACGGCCGCTGACAAAGTCTTCTTAACGGCATCTGCAAGCAAATCGCAGCGGGCAGCACTGATGCGCTGCGCCGCACGTAGCGGTGAAATCCCGGAGAGAAATAAACTTTCAGCTGCGTATATGTTGCCGATGCCAACAACCAGGTGGCTATCCATGAGGACTGGTTTGATCGGGCCACTACGCTTGTGTAGGTGTTCGTGTAGCCAGGCGCCATTGAACTGGTCTTCAAGCGGTTCGATCCCCAGCACAGCCATCAATGGATGATCCATCAGGGGTGTTGCATCGTCGTGCCAGAGCAGGGCGCCGAATCGTCTCGGGTCCCTTAGCCTCAAGATCTTGTCACCAAAGGCAATGTCTACATGATCATGCGTCTGAGGCGGTGTATCCGGCGTCACGATACGCAAGCTTCCCGACATGCCCAAATGCAGAATCAAGATAGCGGTTGCCGCATCATGACCTTGAGGTCGTTGATCAATATCAAATAAAAGATACTTGCCTCGCCGGCGGATTTCTTTGAGGCGGCTGCCTTGTAAGCGCTCATTGAGATTGTCTGGTAGCGGGTAGCGCAGCTTGGGCGTTCTTGTCACGGCACCAGTGATTAAACGGCCGCGTAGCTCCGGTTCTAGGCCAAGTCTGCTGACTTCAACCTCGGGCAATTCGGGCATCTGGATTCATCCTCTAGCAATATTTCGGTGAAAAGCGCTTAAGACGGGATAAGATAACGCCACCATGCCGTTCAGACCAAGTTTTTTACTGTCCCGCTTTTGCAGTGTGTTCAAGCAGAGAGCCCCTTTTAAATCCTTCGGGTTGTTGGGTGGTTTGCTGGCTTCAGGAGTTGTTTGTGCAGAAGTGGCCGCAGTTCCTCCTGCTGTCCAGACAATTGATACGCCGCCACAGGTTGTGTTTGAAGTCATTCTGGCGGAGATTGCACTAAAACGGGATAAGCCTCAGGTGGCATTGGCGGCTTATGCAGATCTGGCGCTGAAATATAACAATCCTGAAATCTTTCGTCGCACGTTTGAAGTGGCGGCGCTGAATCGCCAGCCGGAGCTGATGCTTGAAGCGGCGAGGCTCTGGGTTGAGAAAGAGCCTAACTCGACGGATGCGCTGAATGTGCTGGCATCTACACAGATTCTGATGGGTCGGTATGCCGATGCGCAGACCGTCTTGTTGCGCTATCTGTCGTTGCTGCCAGCGGATAAACGTTCTCAGGAGTTATTGCTTCTCGGCCAGCGCTTTCCGGCGCAGGCAGATCCTCAGCGTGCGCGTATCTTGATTGATGCGGTGACGGCGCCTTATCAGTCGGTACCCGATGCGCAGCTTGCGCGTGCACAGGCTGCCTTGCGGGCAGGGGATGATCCAGCTGCGCTGGAGGCGGTGCAGAAGGCGCGTCGGCTGAAGCCTGATTCTGAGCCTGGCGTGCTTCTGAATGCCCAAATTGTGGCGAAAAAATCACCGGGCGCTGCGTTAAAAATTCTGGCCGAATATCTTTCTGATTACCCAAACGCATCAGCAATTCGTGCCGTGTATGCGCAGCAGCTCTTGTCGGCCGATCGTCTGGCGGATGCAAAAGTCCAGTTGCAATCGCTGGTTGAACAGAAAGAAATCGCTCCAGAGCCGCTGTTCGCTGCCGCCGCTATTTCGATTCAGGCTCAAGATCCGCCCCTGGCAATTCAGGCGTTACAACGATTGCTCACGATGGACTCGGTGGATACCTCATTGATCGAATATAACCTCGGCCTTGCCTATGAGAGCCAGGCAGAATTGGCAAAAAGCCGGGGAGAGTCTCAGCGGATTGCCGCGGCAGATTCCGATGCCGTGTTGCATTACCTCAAGGTCTTGCCGGGCGAATATTTTGTAACGGCACGGATGCGGGCGGCTAACCTCATGGCACGCGATGGCGACCTGAAGGCCGCTCGGGCACTGCTTGAAACAACGCCGGCACGAGACGCTTCGGTGCGTGCCGAATTGGTTGTGGGTGAGGCAACGCTCGTACGGGATAGTGGTGATGTGGCGGGCGCATTCAAACTGGTGGATGCGGCCCTCAAAAAAGATCCATCAAGTATCTTGCTGCGCTATGAGCGTGGGATGTTGGCGGAGCGCTCTGGCAAGATGGCGATTTTCGAGCAAAGCATGCGCGAGGTCATCAAGCGTGACCCCAAATATGCACAGGCATATAACGCACTGGGCTTTACCTACGCCGATCGTAATATCCATCTCAAAGAGTCGCGTGTATTGCTTGAGAAAGCTTTGTCGCTGTCGCCAAATGACCCGTTCATTCTCGATAGTATGGGGTGGCTGTATTACCGCGAAAAAAACTACAACGTTGCCCTCGAGTATTTAAACAAGGCGGCTTCGCTGCGTCTGGACCCCGAGATTATCGAGCACCAGGTGATCGTGCTTAAAGCGATGGGGCGGGATGAAGAAGCGGCCAGAGTTTGGCGGGTTGGCCTGCGGCAGTTTCCTGACAACGTGCAGTTGCGTGACAAAGGCAAGGCGTTGGGTCTGGACGCAGCGCCTGCTGCAGCACCCAGCCAGTCGCTGTGAGCCGATCTATGCATCGTTGGCTAGTCCTGGCTTTGCTCCTCCTGCTTTCGGCTTGTGCGCATGTGCCAGGACCGGAGACGAATGGCACGTCCCAATCGTCGCAACTGAGTGGCGGGCAGCAGTGGCAACTGGCAGGGCGATTTGTGGCCGGACAACGAGCAGATGAGGCCGCTGAGGCTGCGGTGCCGGATCCTGTTGCGGGCCGTTTTGCCTGGCAGCACCAAGGCGATGACGACACCCTGTGGTTGATTGGGCCATTGGGCAATGCGCTGGCAAAGATTGAATTAACGCCTGCAGGTGTGCGCTGGCAGGATGCTACGGGCAAGCGGGGCGAAGCGACGAGTTTGCAGGCCTTGGGCGAATCTCTTGCAGGCGTTCGTTTGCCGGATGTGGCGGCCGATGCCTGGTTGCGTGGGCGATGGGCAAAAACCGCTGTTCAGACGCGCGATGCGGATGGCCGGGTGTTGACTGCGACTGCGCGCGGCTGGCGGTTTGAATACCGTTATGGTGCGCCGGCACCTGAAGCCTGGCCGCTAGCTGTTGAAGGCGCCGGCCCGAACGGCCTCTGGGTGCGCGTGGCCTTGACGGAATGGGATGGCGTCAGCGATCCGTCGGATCGGCCAGCTCCTTAACGCGCTATGAGCTTTAAGACCCCCGCTATTTTGCCGGATCCCCAAGTGGCCATGCGTTGGAACTGGTCATCTTGCTATCCGGCCCCCGCTAAGCTCAACCTCTTTCTGCATGTAACGGGTCGGCGGGCAGATGGATACCATTCTCTGCAGACGCTGTTTCGTTTTGTGGCATTGGATGACACGTTAAGCTTTGTGCCACGTAGTGATGGCCAGGTGCAGTTAGCCAATCCGATTGCTGGCGTAGCGCCAGAAACGGATTTAACGGTACGTGCAGCCGAGGCGTTGCGCCGGGCAGCAGGCGTTCAGGATGGTGTCACCATTCATATGACTAAGCGTTTGCCCATGGGCGGTGGCTTGGGTGGGGGCAGTTCTGATGCTGCTACGGTGTTGATTGCGTTGAATTATCTGTGGCGGCTAGGTGGCAGCCAGTCAGAGTTACAGGCGCTGGCCTTGCCGCTGGGTGCCGATGTGCCTGTGTTTGTTTTTGGGCAGTCGGCATTCGCCGAAGGGGTTGGCGAAAAACTGTCTCCGGTGTGTTTGCCTGCTGCCTGGTATCTGATTATTCATCCGGGGGTCGGGGTGCCGACAGCCGGAATTTTTACCGCACCCGATTTGCGTCGAGACACGCCTGCGATAGACCCGGCGGCTTGGTCAGAGGCTTTGAACCAGGGAGTTGGCGCTAATGACCTGGAGCCTGTGGCGGCACGCCTTTATCCGGAAGTAGCTGCTGTCCTTGCGTGGTTGCGTCAACAGCCGGAAACGGCCGGTCGAGTGCGTATGACCGGTTCGGGTGCCTGTGTTTTTGCGGTATTTGAGGCAGAAACTGCCGCACAGGCTGTGCTTCAGCGTTTGCCATCGGTTTGGCAGGGGTGGGTGTCCCCGGGGTTGAACCAGCACCCGTTGCATGAGCTGATTCCTGCCTAATCACCATCTGTAAAAAAGCGTTGAGGGGGGCTGTTCAAATCCGAAATTTCGGGTACAATTTCGCCCTCAACCCCGTATGGGGGTGAGTGTTGGGGAGTCGCCAAGCTGGTTAAGGCACCGGATTTTGATTCCGGCATGCGAAGGTTCGAATCCTTCTTCCCCAGCCACCAAATTACGGGCAGTTGCCAGAAGCAGCTGCCCATTTTGTTTGTAGCTTTATAACGTGCCGTCGACGGGCACACCGATTGGTGCGGGATACCAAAAGGATAAGCAGATCATGGCCTTCCAGAACCTGATGGTCTTTGCCGGCAATGCTAACCCGAAGTTGGCGGCCGAAGTTGCTCAACGTCTTGGCTTGCCGCTGGGGCGTGCCGATGTCGGTCGCTTTTCGGATGGCGAAGTCAGTGTTGAGATTCAAGAGCACGTGCGTGGCAATGACGTTTTTGTCTTGCAATCTACGTGCCATCCGTCGAACGATAATCTGATGGAACTGTTGGTCATGGTCGACGCGCTCAAGCGTGCCTCGGCCGGTCGTATTACCGCAGCCATTCCGTATTTTGGTTATGCGCGTCAAGATCGCCGCTCGCGTTCTAATCGCGTGCCTATCGCTGCCAAACTGGTCGCCAATATGCTCGTCGCCGCTGGCGTTGATCGCGTAATGACCATGGATTTGCATGCGGAGCAGATTCAGGGCTTTTTTGATATCCCGGTCGACAATATTTACGGCCTGCCGATTCTGCTCGATGATGTTCAGAATAAGCATCTGGAAAAGCCGATTGTCGTCTCGCCAGACCATGGCGGCGTTGTGCGTGCCCGTTCGCTAGCCAAGCGGCTGGAATGTGATTTGGCAATTATCGATAAACGTCGTCCGAAGGCCAATGTTTCGGAAGTCATGAATATCATCGGTGACGTCAGCGGCAAAGATTGCATCATTGTCGATGACCTCGTCGATACAGCAGGTACCCTGTGTAAGGCGGCCGTTGCTCTTAAGGAAAATGGCGCACGCAGTGTAACCGCGTACTGTACCCACCCGGTACTGTCAGGCGCTGCTGTCGAGCGTTTGAATGACTCAGTGCTTGATGAGCTGGTCGTGCTGGATACGATTCCACTGAGCGAGTCCGCACAAAAGTGTTCACGCATCCGGCAATTGTCGGTTGCAGAGTTGCTGGCGGAGACCATCCGCCGCATCAGCAAGGAAGATTCTGTTTCCTCGCTGTTTATTGACTGAGGCTTCGGCCCCGGTTTTACCGGATGATCTGGTCGCGGATCGTCCACTTTATTGGAGTTAATTATGAGCAGTTTTGAATTTAATGCTACCAAGCGCGATGTGCAGGGATCGAGTGCGAGCCGCCGCCTGCGTCGTGCTGGCCGAGTTCCAGGCGTCATTTATGGCGCAGGCAAGCCGGCTGAATCGTTCGACGTTGACCACAATGAGATCTATCAGTGTCTGCGTAAAGAAGCCTTCCACGCATCTGTTGTCACAGCGATTGTTGATGGCCAGAAGCAAGATGTGCTCCTGCGTGACGTTCAGCTGCACGCTTACAAGCCGCTGGTTCTGCACGTTGATTTCCAACGCGTTGATGCCAACACCGAAGTACACACCAAGGTGCCTCTGCACTTCGTAAACGGTGAAGTTTGCCCAGGCGTTAAGCTGCAAGGCGGTATCGTTAGCCACGTAATTACCGAAATCGATGTGGCTTGCTTGCCGAAGGCACTGCCAGAGTTCATCGAAGTAGATCTGAAGACCCTGGAAATGGGCCATTCGATGCACGTGACCGATCTGAAGCTGCCAGCTGGCGTGCGTGTTGTTCAGCACGGTGCAGGTAACCCAGTCGTTGCTGCTGTGATGGCTGTTAAGGGTTCAGATGCTTCCGCCGGCGCTGCCGCCGACGAAGGCGCTACACCAGCAGCCTAAGTATGTGCGCCGGCTTGCCGGCGTAATGCTTGAAAGCCGTGTCGGTTCGCCGCACGGCTTTTTTTATGGAAATACGCTACGCTACAACCTATGACCATAACAACAGACTCTCAGGCACCCAAAGCGGTTGCGAAAGTAAAAGCGCCAGCGGTGTTGTCACCAATCAGGCTGATCGTTGGTTTGGGCAACCCTGGTTCGGAGTATGAGCGCACACGACACAATGCCGGATGTTGGGCCCTAGATGAAATGGCAAAAGCCATCGGAGCATCAGGTTTTAGTGCCGATAAAAAAATGAAAGCCGAAGTGGCATCCGCTAATCTGGATGGCCGCAAAGTCTGGTTGCTTAAGCCGCAAACCTATATGAATTGCTCTGGGCAGTCAGTGGGGCCATTTGCACGCTTTCATGACATTCGTCCTGAAGAAGTCCTGGTCTTGCACGACGAGCTTGATTTGTTGCCCGGCCAGTTACGCGTTAAACAGGGTGGTAGCAGCGGTGGTCACAACGGATTAAAAGACATCCAGGCAGCATTGAGCACACCGGATTATTGGCGCTTGCGCATTGGTATTGGCCACCCGCGGTCGCTACAACTCAACCAGGGCGTAGCCGACTTTGTGCTGCACCGGCCTCGGCAGGAAGAACAGATCGATATTGATCGCGCGATTGATCGCGTTGCGGCACAGGCAGTACTGCTAGTGCGTGGTGATATGGCAGAGGCGCAACGTCTGCTGCACACCACGCCCCAAGCCGTTTAGCGATTTCGTTCTGTTCGACTGCTTACTTAAACGGCCAGAACCCCTGCTGATTTACCGGGTTTTTAGGGTCATTGCCTTCGGCAATGGCTTTATTAGCGGTCATTGTCTTCTGGTCCGCAGATTCCCATCCACCGCCCAGGGCCATATACAGAGAGACTTGTGACAGAGCACGCTCGGCCTGGCTTTGTGCCAGATTCAATTGTGCTTTGAACAAGCTATCTTCGGCATTGAGCACAGTCAGATAATCCGTATATCCATAGTTGAACTGCATGCTCGACAGATTGGCATAGGTTTTCAGCGTGCCCACCTGTTGTTGACGTGCCACAACCAGTTTGCGCGTCTCAGTTGTAGCGATCAGCGCGTTGTCCGTATCCCGGAAGGCGTTTTCTACGGATTGCAGATATTGCGACATCAGCGCCTGCTGCTCCGCCTTGGCAGCCATATACTGACCGTAGATTTCGCCGCCTTTGAATAGCGGCCCCAGCATAACCGGGCCAAAGTCCCAGATGCTTGAGCCTGGTCCAAATAAGTTGCCTAGCGCAGTCGCAGAGGTTCCGAGCGTTGCGGTCAGAGAAATATTCGGAAAGAACTGGGCTTTAACGGCACCAATTTGCGCGTTGGCGGCAATCAGCTGTTGCTCGGCCAGGCGGACATCAGGACGACGTGCCAGCAGATCCGAAGGCAAGCCGGCTGGTGGGGTAGGTAATACCAGCTGATCAATGGGTTTCCCACGGGGAATGGTGCCCGGGTTGCGGCCCAAGAAGAAATTCAGATTATTTTCCTGTTGGCCGATGGCTTGAACCAGAGGCGGTATAGCGGCTTCGGCGGCATCGACCTGAGACTGGATCTGCGATACCTGCACCATGTTGGCAGTGCCATAACGGAAGCGCAGGTCGAAGATGCGCATCGTGGTCTTGTAGTTTTCCAGTGTCTGTTTAGCAACTGCTAACTGCTGGTCAAGTGATCGCAACGTGACATAGATGTTAACGACTTCACCGGCAACACTTAATGCAATGGCCTGGCGGGCTGCGATGGCGGCAGCCTCTTGGGCATTGGCTGCTTCATACTGACGACGCAGGCCACCAAAGACATCCAGCTGCCATGACGCAGGCAGCGCCATCGTGCCAATGGTGGTCAGGCTGCCAGGCGTGCTCGTCACTACGTTCTGGTTAAGGCCTGCGAACTTACCGCGTTCGCCAGCACCATAATATTCAACTTGGGGGAAGAATTTGCCCCGAGTAGAGATTAGTTGGCCACGCGCTTTGCGGACGTTGGCAATCGCCGATTGAAGGTCACGATTGTTCTGCAGGCCTGCCTCGATCAGCTCATTAAGGACCGGATCGTTAAAACCTTGCCACCAGCTATCACTGGCTAGTTGAATGTCACTAGGGGTCGTTGGGCTGGGGGAGGTTGCAGCAGAACGAAATGATTCGGGGTTGTTGGTCTCGGGGCGCTCATAGTCTGGGCCAACAGCACACGCAGAAAGCATTGCGGTGCAGGTCAGCACCCAGAGTAAGCGGCGTTGGGGTTGGCGGATCATTTTGCATCCTCCCCGGTTGTCGGCGCTTCTAAATTGTGCGGTCCTGGTTGTGCAGGGTTGTCTGCAACCATCTTCTTTTTCTTTTCGCTCATTTCTTCAAACACCACAAAGAAAAGTGGGACGAAAATAATGGCGATCATGGTGGCACCGACCATGCCGCCGATGATTCCGGTACCGATAGAGTGTCGGCTATTGGCGGAAGCACCGACAGCCGTGGCGAGTGGTACGCAACCCAGAATAAAGGCCATAGAGGTCATCATGATCGGGCGGAAGCGGATCTCGGCGGCTTGGAGCGCGGCATCAATAACCGACATGCCCTTCTCTTCAACGTTGGCCACGGCAAATTCCACAATCAGAATCGCGTTCTTGGCCGCCAGCGCGATCAGTGTTACCAGGCCGATCTGGAAGTACACATCGTTTTCCAGGCCGCGCAGGAAGACGGCGAGTAGCGCGCCGCAAAGGGCAAAGGGCACTGCAAACATCACGCTGAACGGTAGCGACCACTTCTCGTACAAGGCGGCAAGAATCAGGAAAACCATGACCAGCGCAAAGGCAAACACGAAGATAGCGGTGCTGCCAGATTGGAGCTGTTGGAAGGCTTCGCCCGACCAGGCAATCTTGTATCCTGAAGGCAGTACTTCATCTGCCACCTGTTGCATTGCCTTGATAGCCTGGCCAGAGCTGTAGCCTGCACTGTTGTTGCCCGTAATCTGCACAGCGGGGTAGGCATTGAAACGGGTCACGATATCCGGGCTCGCCTCATAGCGATAGCTGATGAGTGCGCGTAGCGGAACCATTGCTCCCGTACGTGAGCGGACATACATCGTGTCAAAAGCCGATGGATCCTGACGATAATCGGCATCTGCCTGCACAATCACCTGCCATAAGCGGTTCTGATAAGCAAACTGGTTGACGTATTGGGAGCCGATCATTGTTTGTAACGTGTTGTAGACGTCATTCACAGGCACGTCCAGGAGTTCAGCTTTGCCGCGATCCACATTGATGAACATTTCACGGGCATTGGTGCCGAAAGTCGTGTTCAGTGCTGTTAGCTCCGGGCGCTTTTTGGCGGCAGCCATAAAGCGCAAAGTCTGCTCTTCCAGTTCGTCCATCGAGCCATTGCCTGTCTGCTCCAGCCACATCTGGAAACCGCCGGTAGTGCCTAGGCCAGGAATGGAGGGTGGGTTGACCGGAATGACAATGCCATCGTTCTGGGTCGCAAAGTGCTTGCGACCATTGTCGATCAAGGCGAAGGCGGATGAGGCTTTGTCGGTCCGTTCATCGAAAGGCTTCAGGCCAATAAACAGGGTGCTGGCGCTAGGCAGCACCTGCGAATCGATAATGCTGTAGCCGGCATAGCTGGTGGCATAACCAACGCCAGGTTGTTCCTGGAACCAGTTGGCGCCGGCCTCCGAGAACGCGGCGGTTCGTTGCAGGCTTGATGCTTTCGGCATGACCACGGCGCCAAATAGATAGCCCTGATCTTCTTCCGGTACAAAAGAGCCTGGTACAACCCGGAAGAGCACAAGCAACGCAAGGATGACACCACCAAAAATCATGAAAGAGGGTTTGCGGTGGGTCATTGTCCACTTGACCGCCATCATGTAGTGATCACGAATCTTGTTGAACAGATTCTCGAAACCCACAAAGAAGCGAGGCTTGGCTACATCATCTGTATCGGTTTTGGCGCGAATCAGAATGGCAGCCAGAGCAGGCGAGAGCGTCAAGGCGACAATCGCTGATAGCGTGACTGAAACAGAAAGGGTGAGTGCGAACTGCCGGTAGAGCTGGCCAGTAATGCCCGATAGAAATGCAACCGGGACGAACACAGCCACCATCACGAGCGTGGTGGCCACAATCGGTCCGGTGACCTCGGACATCGCCACAGCAGCAGCCTCACGTGGCTTCATGGTTGGGTTTTCTTCCATGATGCGTTCGACGTTCTCGATCACGACGATGGCATCATCTACCACCAGACCGATGGCCAGCACCAGGCCAAACATGGTGAGCATGTTGATTGAAAAGCCAAACAGGCTCATCCCGATAAAGGTACCGATGATTGATACGGGAACGGCGACCAGCGGAATCAGGGTGGCTTTGGGCTTCTGTAGGAACATGAAGACTACCAGCACCACCAACAACATTGCTTCGAAGAAGGTATGGATCACTTCCTCGATTGATGAGTTGATGAACTCGGTGGCGTCTAGCGTAACTTCGTAAGACATGCCGGGCGGGAAGCTAGGCTTGAGCTCTTCAAGTTTTGCTTTGACGGCCTCTGCCACATTCAGCGCGTTGTAGCCCGGCTGGAAATAAATCAGCATCAGTGCGGCATTTTTCTGGTTGGTTTTAACGTCAAAGTTGTAGGTTTGGGAGCCTAGCTCGGCGCGCCCGACATCGCGCAGGCGCACAATGGCGCCTTCTGATCCGGGCGTTACTGATGGTTTGCCGGCTTTAACGATGATGTTTTCGAACTCCTCCGGCGTTTGTAGCATGCCGTTGGTGGTAATTGAGAAGTTCTGGATGATATTGCCCTTAGAAGGCAGCTGACCCAACTGACCTACTGCATATTGCTGGTTTTGGGCGGTTATGGCGTTGGCAATATCACTGGTAGTTAGCTTGTAGAGCGTGAGTTTGGTCGGATCCAGCCAGATGCGCATGGCATAGTTGGGGTTCCCGCCAATCGAAGCCATGCTGGCGCCTGGGATGCGCTGGACTTCGTTAAGCACGATGATGTTGGCAAATGTGCTCAGCTCGGTGAGGTCGTATTTGTTATCCTGATCCTTGATCGCTACGACCATCATGATCGATGAACTTTTCTGCTGAATGTTCACGCCTTGACTAGTAACCGATTGAGGCAGCTGGGGGAGTGCAGTATTAACGCGGTTGAGCACATCGGTTTGCGCCAGCGCTGGATCTTTATTGATATCGAAATAGATGCTCAGCGTCATGTTGCCGGCCGTATTGGTCGAATACATGTAGAGCATGCCGTCAGCACCGTTTACCTGCAGCTCAATCGGTGATGCAACGTTCTGCGACACGGTTTCCGCGTTGGCCCCAGGGTAAGTCGTGGATACCTGAATCTGGGGAGGCGTGATGTTCGGGTATTGCGCAATCGGCAGCGAAAGCATCGCTACCAGACCGGCAATAGTGATAATGATGGAGATGACGGCCGAAAAAATCGGGCGGTCGATAAAGAACTTCGAAAACATGATTGATCAGCCCCGTTCGATTACTGGGCTGAGCGCGTTGTCGGCGCCTGCAGACTATTTGGCACAGGTGCCGGTGCATTGGGGATGCCTGGAGCCAGCGGCACTTCCTTAGGCGCAACCAGTTTTGGTGCCGGAGGAGGTGCTACAGGCATAGGTTGTTGTTTCGGATCCTGAGCCTGGTTTGCCTCTGATTGAACCTGGGTGCCAGCACCATACGGATTTGGCTTCTGGGTTTCTGCTGGTGGCGTTGGCAGTTTCACTGGTTGTGCTTCGGGCGCCTTGACTGTGGATGGTTTCACCAGCTGGTTAGGCGACATGCGCAGCACATTAGAGACAACCACGCGCTCTCCCGGATTCAAACCATCATTGATGACCCAGTTAGGGCCGTTCCAGTAGCCTGGCGTCACTGTACGGGATTGGACACGGTTTTCCTGGTCAACCACCCAAACGTAAGCACCGTGGCTGCTTTGTTGTACTGATGATTGCGGGACCAGATAGACGTTCTGCTGCACCAACCCAACAATCGTTGCAGTGACAAACTGGCCCTGTTGTAGGGCGCTACTCGGGTTCGGGAATACGGCGCGCATCAGGCGGGTGCCGGTGTCGACGTTATAAAGCACATCGGCAAAACCGATCTTGCCGATATAGGGATACAGTGTGCCGTCTGACATAGTCACGGTGACATCCAGATCAGTCAGGTTGCTTGCGGCTAGCTGCTGTTGCTTCAGCAGTCGATCGACATTGAGCATCTGATCTTCAGAAACCGAGAAATAAACCCACATCGGATCCATCTGGTTGACTACCGTTAGCTCTGAATTTGGGCTGCCAACTTGCAGGTAGGTGCCCAGTGCCTGTTTACGGACCGAGGCCAGACCCGAGATCGGAGAGCGGATTGTGCAATACTCCAGATTGAGCTGGGCAGTTTCCACATTAGCACGGGCTTGATCGACACCAGCCTGCGCGCGCAGGAAGTTACCAGTAGCCGTGTCTAAGTCTTGTTGCGACAGGGCTTTGGCCGCTGCCAGCGGCTTAATGCGGTTGAGCGTCAGTGTCGCCGTACGCAATGAGGCCTCTTGCGATACCAGTGCCGCTTTAGCAGCGTCGAGTTGAGCAACGAATGGTCGTTTGTCCATTTCGAACAGGATGTCGCCAGCTTTAACCCATGAACCTTCTGTGTAGACCTGTTTCTCGAGGAAACCCGAAACGCGGGTGTAGATCGCAACAGATTGCGGACTGCGTGTTTGACCAACCAGCTGTGATTCGAGCGGTACCGTCAGTGGTTGTACTTCGATGGTATCGACGCCCAGGGCGAAGTGGGCCTTCATGTAGGGCAGAACGAGATCGTTCTTGACGACGTGGATCGCAATCAGAACGCCGAAAACAATGGCGACTGGTTTACGCCAGCGCGGGTTTTTCAGGGCAGCAACAACGTCTTCTTTTGTGATGTTTTTCAGTGTGGCCCAGTCAAAATTGCGTACTGTTTCGGTGGCGTTTTGAATACGAGTCAGCAGTGCGTCAGGAATGAATTTGGCCATGATTTGAAAGCAAAAGAGATGCAGATAGACGCGTGGCGCGCCTGTGTCTGAAATTGTTGGCGAAAGGTCTGAACTTTACCATAGGGCAAGCTGTTTTTGCTTTAAGTTTCAGACAGATAGTGTTTGAAAACTGGCATAATGGCGCAACGCAACAAATCGGTCTGGAAAACAAATGAAAGGTTTTGGTCAACGTCTCTATCTGACAGGTATCAGCACGGATACTCAGGAGGTCGATCTGCGTGAACTAATTGTTAAATATACGCATATCGCACCTTGTGCGATTGATCGGGTTGATCTGAATACGGCGCTACCTGCGTATGTCATTGAATTTGAAACATTGAATGACGGCGAGGTCCAGAAAATTGCCAGTCGGATTAACGGGATGTATTGGCATGGTCAGGAAATCTACGCACACGTGATCTGAACGCGGTGCTTTAGAATGGCGCCTATATTAAAAAAAGCACTTCAAGGAACATCATGAGTCTCAAATGCGGCATCGTCGGCCTGCCTAACGTCGGCAAATCCACCATGTTCAATGCACTTACCAAGGCAGGTATTGCAGCGGAAAACTATCCCTTCTGCACCATTGAGCCTAACGTCGGCATTGTGGAAGTGCCAGATCCGCGGCTAGATGCGCTGTCGGAAATCGTTAAGCCACAGCGGGTACAACCGGCGATTGTGGAGTTTGTGGATATTGCCGGTCTGGTGGCTGGGGCCTCCAAGGGCGAGGGTCTGGGCAACCAGTTTCTGGCCAACATCCGCGAAACCGACGCCATCGTTAACGTAGTGCGTTGTTTTGACGATGAAAACGTGGTGCATGTCTCCGGTCGTGTAGATCCGATTGCCGATATTGAAACTATTGTGACGGAATTAGCGCTGGCTGATCTGGCCGTGGTTGAGCGTACCCTTACTCGCGACAGCAAAAAAGCGCGTTCCGGGGATAAGGATGCCGCCAAGCTTGTCACAATCCTGGAAAAGCTGCTGCCGCATTTGAATGAAGGCAAACCGGCAAGAACCATGGCGTTGTCTGACGAAGACAAACTGGCGCTCAAGCCACTGTGCCTGCTCACGATTAAGCCAGCCATGTATGTTGGTAATGTGCTTGAAGATGGGTTTGAAAACAATCCGTTCCTAGATCGTCTGCGTGAATTTGCGGCTAAGGAAAGTGCGCCGGTCGTTGCGGTGTGTGCCAAGCTGGAAGCGGAGCTGGCCGATCTGGAAGATGAAGACAAGAAAGCATTCCTGGCAGATCTGGGCCTGGAAGAGCCGGGCCTGAATCGCGTGATTCGTGCGGGTTATGATTTGTTGGGGTTGCAGACTTATTTCACTGCCGGCGTGAAAGAAGTGCGTGCCTGGACTATCCACAAAGGCGATACAGGTCCGCAAGCCGCGGGCGTTATTCACACTGACTTCGAAAAAGGCTTCATCCGGGCGCAGACCATTGCCTTTGATGATTTCATTGCCTTCAAGGGGGAGCAGGGTGCCAAAGAAGCCGGCAAGATGCGCGCTGAAGGCAAAGAATACGTTGTGCAAGATGGCGACGTGCTGAATTTCCTGTTCAACGTCTAATGAGAACGATTGGGAGCACATCGACCATGAAACGATTGTTTAGCCTGCTACTTTGTGCAGCGATGCTATCTGTACCTGCGGCTCCTGCCTTTGCCCTCTTTGATACCAAGAGCGTGGCGCAACAGCGTGCGGATATTCTCAAACAGAATGAGCAGATCATGTCGCGCCTCTATCGTCTGGAGCCACATGCCAAAGAGCTGGTGGCGAAGTCTGTCGGCTACGCCACCTTCAGTAACTTTGGCATGAAGATTTTTATCGCCGGGGGTGGTTCGGGATCGGGCGTGGTAATGCGTAAGGGCAACGGCAAGCCGGTATTCATGAAAATGGTCGAAGTCCAGGCCGGGTTAGGCATGGGGATCAAGTCGTTCAGTGCAATCTTTGTTTTTGAAACCGAGAAAGCATTGAACAGTTTTATTAACTCTGGTTGGGAGTTCGGTGGTCAGGCTACTGCAGCCGCCAAGTACGAGAACAATGGGGGGGCTTATGAAGGTGCCGCCAATGTGAGTGAAGGTGTCTGGATGTATCAGTTAACTGATAATGGGCTGGCGGCAGAAATTACGGGTAAGGGCACTAAGTATTATCAGGATAGCGACCTGAATAAGTAACCAGCGACCGTTCAATAAAAATGGCTGCCCGGATGCAATCTGGGGCAGCCATTTTTTATGTGTGCAGATGCTTATTCTTTAACAGCTTCCACGGCAATGCTCAGCTCGACGTCATCGCTAACGTTAGGTGCATATTTGCCTAGACCGAATTCACTGCGCTTGATGTGCGTAACAGCATTGGCACCGCAAGCTTCCAGCTGCCGCATCGGATGCATGGCGCAATGGAAATGGGTGATCTTGAGGGTTACTGGCTTCGTAATGCCGCGAACCGTTAGTTCACCGATTACTTCGGTTGGTTTGTCGCCCTTGAACTTGAACTGATTCGATTTGAAGTTGATTGTGGGATACACATCGGCATCAAACCAGTTGCTGCTCGTCAGATGGCCATCAAAAGCCTTGCTGCCAGTGCTCACTGAAGTCACGCTGATGGCGATGTCGGCAGTGCCGGTCTTAGCCTTTTGGTCCAGCGTGATTGTCCCCGTGGTGTCGTTGAAACGGCTGCGCTGCTTCGAGAAACCCAGGTGGGTGTATTCGAAGCTGGCGAAGGTGTGACTCGGGTCGATCGCGTAGCTAGTGGGCGCTGCAATCGCCGATGTGGCCAGGCTCGAGAGCAGTGCTGCACTCAGCAAAACTGTTTTTTTCATAGTGATACTCCTGTGGTGGGGGGGTAAAGCTACTTGCTCATGAGAGAAAGACGGATTTGAACACTAACATCATTGGCAACGGTGCCGGTGCCAGACCATTGGCCTTGGCCGAGGCCAAACTCCAGGCGTTTAATCACAAGCGTGCCATCTAGGCGGGCATTGGTGGCTGATTCGCGGGTGAGCGTTACCGGAAAGCGCACCAGCTTTGTTTGGCCTTTAATGCTGAGATTGCCCGATAGCTCAAAGCGATCTTTGCCGAGTGGCTGCACTTGCGTTGCGACAAAAGTGGCCTGCGGGAATTTTTTAGCATCAAACCAGTTGGG
>JBJTFJ010000094.1:0-4187 GCA_046093345.1 Fluviibacter sp.
GGCTAATGGTGTCTCGATGAAGTCGCTGAGCAAACCGGGTCAACCATTGCTGGTACTTAAAGATCCTGCGACCGAATCCGCACCAGCTGCGTCGCTCGCGGAACTAAACGACAACACCCCGGTCAACGTTACTGAGACACCAGACAAACCCGCCAGCAAGAGCGCTTCGAACCAGACCGATACCACGTCCAGCAAATCATCCAAAGCTACAAACAACAAAGACGATAAAGCATCGAAATCGGGCAAATCGGATAAAGCAGACAAAACTGAAAAATCCGGAAAATCTGGGAAAGCTGACAAAGCCCCAGCAAAATCGACTGACAAGTCTGCCAGCAGCGGCAAATCTTCAGGCAAAGCGGCAGCCGACCCTAAACCTGCTACCGCCAAGCCAACAAGCAAAGGCGACAACAAGCCTGCAACCAGCACCAGCAAATCCAGCAGCAAGAAAAACAATTGAGTCGTTAGCAGCTAGCCAAGCACCGGGACAGAAGCCAGTAGTGCGCGGGTATAGGCATGTTGGGGGTGTTGCAAAAGCTGATCGGCATCACCGGATTCCACAACCTTCCCTGCCTGCATCACAAGCACACGATCGGCCAGGTAACGGACTACCCCGAAATTGTGGGTAATGAAGAGATACGCAATCCCCGTTTCAGCCTGAAGCTTCTGCAACAGATTAAGAATCTGTGCCTGCACAGACACATCCAGTGCCGAAGTGGGTTCATCACAAATCAGCACTTTCGGCGATACAGCTAATGCACGGGCAATGGCAATACGCTGGCGTTGACCACCAGAAAACTCATGCGGAAAACGATCCAGGGCTTCCGGGGGCAAACCGACCCGGTCAAGCAAACGGATCAATGCCTCCTGACTGGTCTCTGATGCGGGCAAACCCAGAGCAATAGGCCCTTCGGACAATACCTGCCGAATCCGTTGTCGTGGATCCAGAGAAGCAAACGGATCCTGAAAAACCATTTGTACATCACGTCGCCAACCCTTCACCGGTTTTACCCCGGGGCCGACGATTGGATTCCCATTCAGAACAACGTCGCCCGACTCGCTTTCGATCAAACGCAGTATCGCCCGTGCAGTCGTGGTTTTGCCGCAACCTGATTCGCCCACAATGGCTAACGTTTCACCGGGTTTAAGATTAAAGCTCACCGCATCCACAACAGGAGGGAGCGCTGTTTGCTTTCTACCCAACAAGCGTTGAGCAAAACGTTGCAGGAGTCCCTGGCTCGAAGATTGATACCGGACACTCAGGTTTGATACCGTCAGCACAGGCGCGTCTGCCGCACCTCGGCTAGGATCAGGCAAAGGTGCCAAAGCCTGAGCCACTGAGATCGTGTCATCCCCAACACGCCAGCACAGGGCATGGTGCTGCAATTCAGTTGCATTAGCCCCGGGTAACAACACCCAGGGCGGCGACTCTTCCGTGCAATGCGGCTCGCGTATCGCGCAGCGGGGAGCAAATCGACAAGCCATGGGCCAACTGCCGAGTGGCGGTACACGGCCTGACAATTGCGCCAACGCCTCACCGGGCTTTGCCTTCTCTGGCAAAGCGGCAAGTAGTGCACGGGTATAGGGGTGTGAAGGATGATTCAAAACCTGGGCAACCGGGCCGCTTTCTACAATCTGTCCGGCATACATCACGGCAACCCTGTCAGCCCGTGCTGATACGACTGCCAGATCATGGGTAATGAGTAACACGCCCATTTGCCGTTGTTGCTGCAATTCGGCAATTAGATCCAGAATCTGTGCCTGTAGTGTGACATCCAATGCAGTCGTGGGTTCGTCCGCCAGAAGTATGTCTGGATCTCCGGCCAGCGCCATGGCGATCATCGCGCGTTGTTTCATACCACCCGACAACTCAAACGGATAGGCAGTTGCCGCACGTTTCGGATCAGGTAACCCGACCTGTGCCAGAAGTGCCAGAGCTTCATTATCAGCTGCTACGGCGGCCATGCCACGATGCAATTGCAGCACTTCCTTAATCTGATCACCAATCCGCATGACCGGATTCAGGCTTGTGGCAGGTTCCTGAAAGATCATGGCCATACGACGACCCCGAACCTGCCGCATCCGATCTTCGGAAACGCGCAATAGGTCTTCTGCTCTCGATCCTGATTCTTTGCTAGCCAACAACACGTGACCAGACTGAAATCTCGCCTGTGGCGGCAACAGGCGCATGAGTGCTAAAGCCGTTAATGACTTGCCACAACCGGATTCACCCAATAGCGCTAGCGTTTCTCCGGCATGCAACTGAAAGCTGATGTCACTCAGTGCATCAATCGTCTGTGGCGTGCGGTCATCGTCGGATTTACGCGTAAAGCCCAGCGATAAATGACGTACCTGTAGCAATGGCTTATTCATGAGTGACCCTCGGCGCGCGGATCAAGCGCATCGCGCACGGCATCGGCCAGCAGGTTGGCGGCAAGGACGAGTAACACCATAAACATGAAGGCAGCTGTGAGTGACCACCAAACCACGGGGTCACGAGACAGCTCCATGCGTGCGTTATTGATCATCAGGCCAAAACTGAACATGGTGGGATCAACCCCAATACCAATATACGAAAGCACGGCTTCAGCCAGAACCAGTGAAGAAAACTCCATCACCAGCGTAATGAGAATAATCGGAAATACGTTAGGTAATACATGCCGCACCAGGATCTGCCCGGAACTTACGCCAAAGGCGCGTGACGCCTGAACATAATCGTATTCGCGCAGCTTTAGTGCTTCGCCCCGAAGCAACCGGGCAATCCCTGTCCAACTGGTCATCCCCAGAATGATGCAAAGTGCCAGCAAACGTATATCGCCCCGCTCTACTGCCGTAGCAAACCATTCAGGATGGTTATCAATCATCACTTGTATGCTGAGTACTGCTGCGGCAATTAACAGCACACCCGGAATAGCGCTCACTGTGGTGTAGATATACTGGATGACATCATCCACCTTGCCACGGAAGTAGCCGGCCGATAAACCCAGTGCGATGCCCAATGGCAGCGTCACCAGGGTGGGCACTAACCCAATCACCAAAGCGGTACGTAGGCTCTTAAGGACTTGATAGAGCACATCCTGCCCGACCTTATCCGTACCGAATACGTGAAAGTTCGAACTTAATCCGACAAAGATGCCCCCAAGGACACAAACGCTGCCTAGGGTATAAGCAGCCCAGCGCCATGCAACCTGATTGCGCTTTTGCTGCTTTAAGAATGTCCGTTTTATAAGCAGGTGCAAAAAGTAAAACACAACAAAGACCATGGCGCCCCCTAAGGCACCCAGCCCCACTCGCTGTAACACATCCAACCAATAAGTCATGTCTTCTACTGGCCCCGGCGGGAAGGTAGCCCCTGCAACTTTGAGACGTGGCGCTTCACGACGGACTTCGACTGAGCCATCCGGCAATGTAACAGTGACTGGTTCTAAGGCAGCCAGTGTTACCGCCAGCGGTGCCGAATAGGTTTTTTCATGATCTTTACGCAGATCTACCAGCAACAGATCCAGTACCGAATTAACTTCCACGCTATAGCGAACGGATGCTTCAGGCGTTGCGCGTGGCAACGGTTCGCGCAAATGAATCGAGTCGAGCAAGGCAAAACAGGCCGCCACAGCTAGCAAAACAGCAGACACTACCGCCAGTCGTTGGCGAAACACCTTTTGCCAGACAGCACGTTGCAAGGGTGATCGGATGATAACAATCACGGACAAAATAAACAGAATAAAGAGCGTCCACAACAACACATCGGTTGCCAACCAGACCCACAGGCTCTGGTTCAATGTTGAGAAAAGCGTGCTGATCGTCATGGTAATTACTTCAACCGGATCCGCGGATCAACGAGGGTGTAGGACAGATCCGTGAGGATCAGTCCCAATAGATAGAGCACGGAACCCAAAAAGACCATGGCACGTACCACGGCAAAGTCCTGCGCGGCAATCGCATCGATGGTGTAACTGCCTAGACCGGGAATACCAAAGAATGACTCGATCATTAGCGATCCCATAAATAATGACGGGATCACCACAACCACACCCGTCAGGATGGGAATCAGCCCATTACGCAACACGTGACGGAATAGTACAGCGGTATCAGAAAGCCCCTTGGCACGTGCGGTACGCACATAGTCTTTGCCGATCTCTTCGAGAAATAGCGTGCGATACCAGCGCGTTGAGCCGCCGATGCCGGCAACC
>JBJTFJ010000095.1:0-4392 GCA_046093345.1 Fluviibacter sp.
CCAAGATGATCTCCCAGACGGGCCTGTGCAACCACCCAATCTTCGACAGTCACTACCGGAAAATCAGCGCCATACAGTTTGCCGTTTTTCGGGTTGACGGTATTCGGTCCACTCGAGCCATAACAGCCACCCAGGTTATTAACGCCGACCACAAAGAATTTATTCGTATCAAGCGGCTTGCCGGGTCCGACGAGGTTATCCCACCAACCCAGCGTACCTTCTTTATCGGCTGCATCGGTGTAACCCGCCACGTGATGATTACCAGACAGTGCATGGCAAACAAGTACGGCATTACTGGCATCTGCATTGAGCGTGCCATAGGTTTCATACACCAGCGAAAACTCGGGCAGCACGGCACCGCTCCTCAATGGCAGCGGTTCTGCACAGTGAAAAGTTTGCGGGCGGACTAGACCGACCGAGCCGGGAAGGACATCGTTCATTATTCTTATCAGTTAATGGGCCGAATGATCGGCCGGTAAATTCAGGCGACGAATCTGCTCACGAATCTGGGCAGCATCGTCCAGGCGCAGCAATTTGCGCACCATGGGGGCTAATTGTCCTACATCCGAGGTCAGAACCTGCTGTTTGACCTCCAAAATCTGTGAGGGGTGCATCGAGAAATGACGCAACCCCATGCCGAGCAGTAAACGTGTGAGCTTCGGATTACCCGCCAACTCGCCACAAATCGATACGGGCACGCCAGCCTTCTCACCGCCCGCCAATACGTGCGCAACCAGCATCAACACTGCCGGATGCAGCGAATCGTAAAGACCAGCGACTTCTTCATCACCCCGGTCTATGGCCAAAGTGTATTGCGTCAGATCGTTCGTACCAATCGACAGAAAATCCAGCCGTTTGAGGAACATATTCAGCGCTAGTGCCGCCGCAGGGATTTCGATCATGCCGCCCAGCTGAATATCTTCACCGAAAGCAACACGCCGGATGCGCAAGTCTTCACGCGCACGATCCAATGCAGCACGCGTTGCATCCACTTCCTGCACATTGGAAATCATCGGGATCAGTATGCGTACCGGTCCAAAGCGTGCGGCACGCAGAATGGCGCGCAGCTGCACACCGAACATCGCCGGCTCCGACAACGACAAACGAATACCGCGCAAGCCCAGTGCCGGGTTAATGGCACTGCGCGCCTGATCCAGCGCCTTATCTGCACCCAAGTCGTAAGTGCGGATCACGACCGGTTTGCCGGCCATGCCCTTCACCACTTTGCGATAGGCCTCGTATTGTTCGTCTTCTGATGGAATTTCGCGGCGATTAAGAAACAGAAACTCTGTACGGAACAGACCGACGCCATCCGCACCATTGTCTTTAACGGCCTGCACATCGTCCGGCAGTTCAATATTCGCCATCAGATCTACGCGCACATCATCCAGCGTCAGCGGATCTGCTTTCTTCAACCGTTTGAGCTTGCTGCGCTCGAGTTCAATCTGGGTTTTACGTAGCCGGTACTCTTCCAGCACCCGCTCGTCGGGGTTAACGATGATGACCCCACGAAAACCATCAACGATCAGCAACTCGCCATCGCGAATGACTTCTCGCGCACCGCGCAAACCGACCACAGCAGGAATAGCCATGCTCCGCGCGAGAATGGCCGTGTGCGATGTTGCACCACCCACATCCGTTACGAAAGCGGCAAAACGGTGTTCCTTGAAGCTAATCAGATCAGAAGGTGGCAAATCATGCGCCACGATGATCTGTTCCTCCTCTTTCACCCCTTTAGCGTTTTTGCTGGCTTTACTACCTTTGCCCAGCTTGCCGCCGCGCCCCATCAACTCCTTGATGACACGTTCCACGACCTGCACCACATCGGCCTTGCGTTCACGCAAATACGGATCATCAATGGCGTCAAACTGCTTCACCAGATAATCCATCTGCTGCACCAGTGCCCATTCGGCATTACAACCGCGCTCACGAATCAAGGTCTTCGGTACATCAACCAATTCGGGATCTTGCAAAATTAACGAATGGACATCGATAAAGGCGCGCATCTCTGCAGCCGACTCGGCCATCTCGTTTCGCAAATCATCCAGTTCGGTGCGCACACGATCCACCGCCGCTTCAAAGCGCGTTACTTCTTTTTCTAGCTGGCGTGTGGGCAGCGTTAAGTGAGCAACCTCCAGCGTCGCATGCGACAACAGCTGCGCCTGACCAATGGCAATGCCACCGGAAACGCCAAGACCGTGGAGGGTAAAACTCATGCGTTTACTCGCCTTCGCCGAAGTAATCGTTAATCAAACCTACCAGCGCTGCCATTGCCGCCTCGGCATCGTCGCCAATGGTCTCGATCGTTACAGAAGTGCCTTTGCCTGCCGCCAACATCATCACGCCCATAATGCTCTTGCCGTTAACACGGCGCCCGTTGCGCTCCAGCCAGACTTCGCTCTGGAAGGTCCCTGCCAATTGTGTGAACTTGGCCGAAGCACGCGCGTGTAGCCCGAGCTTATTAATGATTTCGACATCCTGGCGCACTGTAGTCATGGTTATTCCTATGAAATCTGTTTGTCTCTGGGCTTATCGTTCCGACTCAGGCGTCATGGCAACCGTACATTCCGTGCCCGCCAACAAGGCCTTTTTGGCCAATGCAGGCAACAAACGATTGCGGTAATTGATTGCGCGCAACAACATCGGCAGGCTCACGCCCGACAGGGCTTCCACCTTGCCAGGCTCAATCAAGCGCGTTGCGACGCGCGCTGGCGTTGCACCCAGCAAATCGGTCAGCACCAGCACGCCTGCACCCTGATTCAGGTTTTCCAGCAGCTGCCGGGCTTTGGCTTCAACTTCGTCTACGGGCTCATCCTGGCCTGCGCTCAGCACCGCCAATTCGGCCGGCAGCTGGCCGCCCAGAACGTGGCTCGCGCATTCAATCAGGGCGTCACCCAGACGACCATGCGTCAAGAGCAGAATGCCGACGGGTATTGTTGATGTTTCTGTCATAGCGCCTAATTTTATGGGGAAATTCGCCGTATATCCGGCAGTTTGCCATCATGTGGCTGAAATTTCAGCCGATCTGCGAGATTTGTAGTTACAGACACCGTGCCATCTTCGCCAACATGCAGCACAGACTGCACAGCCAATCGCTGTGCCATCGACGTCCAGTCGTTCGCACCGGCAATAAACAACGGCTTGGTGAGCACGTCCGAACGCACACCAGCACCCGATCCATCGACCACGATAGTCACTGACTGCACGCCCGGTGCCGGATAGCCGGTACGTGGATCCAGCAGATGCGGATATCGCTTGCCGTCTACCTCGAAGTAACGCTGGTAATCGCCTGATGTGCCGGTTGCTTCGCCATCGTGCAGTTCCAGAATCGCTAATGGCCCGGCATAACGCGGTGCCTGAATAGCCACACGCCAGGGTGCGCCATAACGGGTACCGAGCGCCATGACATTACCGCCGATATTAATCAGCGCGTTATTTAATCCCGCTTCGCGCAGAATAGCTGCCGCCCGATCCAGCGCCGTCCCCTTGAGTGATCCACCAAAGTCCAGCGCCACCTGACGGTTGCTGCTACTCACCCAGGCACCCGTGTCATCTGTCACGATGTTCAGTTGTGCAATCGAAGGGTGTACTTTCAGCCAGGCCCTGATCGCGTCTGAATCTGGCAACTGGGCGGCATAACTGTCGGCATGAAAACCCCAGAGTTCAATCAACCGGCCGATACCCGGATCAAACAACCCGGACGATGCTTTGGAAAATGCTTGTGCCTCAAGCAGCAACGCGGCCATCTCTTTAGAAACATGCTGTCGGTTACCCGCTGCCAGCGCATCGTTCAGTTGCGTTAACTCGGAGGGCTGCCACGCATGGTAGGTGCGGTGCATCCGATCAAACTCGGCCAGCACTTTGGCAACTGCGGCGCGCACCTTCGTTTCTGACACAGCTTCCGCCACTTGCACCTCAACCCGGGTGCCAAAGACAAAAGACTCGCTCGTCACCGGTTTTTTATCGCCGCAGGCCGTCAGACCCAGCACCACACAGGCCACCAGCAGCCAGGCGCGCAACCGGCTCATACCATCAGATTCCTGAGGGATCGGTGGCTTCCAGCTCGTAAGCAGCGGCCATCAGCGCCAAACGGGCGATAACACCATAGGCATAAAAACGATTCGGCGGTGAATCCGGATTAGCGCCGTAATCCGGCAAATTGCAGCCGGTCTCAAACGCCAGCGGTTCGAAATGCATGCCCGGCGCATTGAGGTTCTCTTCCGGGCCCCGTGCCTCATGAACCCGGTAGAAACCACCCACCACAAAGCGATCCATCATGTAGACCACCGGCTCGGCCACAGCGTCACGGATTGTTTCCAGCGTGGGCACGCCTTCCTGAATAATCACGGACGACACTTCCATGCCTTCCTTGATCACGCTCATCTTGTTGCG
>JBJTFJ010000096.1:0-2069 GCA_046093345.1 Fluviibacter sp.
TTCGCCAGATCCGCGCGCGTTGCCAGATTCAATACGGCAGGTTTACCGTTAGGCGCATGTCTTACCATACGCACTTCGACCTCTTTATTGCTTTCGTTAAAGCGGCTCACCAACTGCTCGAGCTCTTTTTCATGTGGACCCGACAGCTGATGCGCCATTTGCAGTTCTGTTTTAGCAAAAGCAGCACCAACTGGTAGCAAGAGCGCCAGCAATAGCGATGAGCGGCGTACAAAAGCAGTTTTTGGGTGAGACATGGTCGAAGTCCTTTAACGGCTAGAAGACAATGCAGCGTAAATTGCACCACACAATCTACGCCAAAACCCTGAATTATACGGATTTAAGGGGAAAATCTGGCATTTTGGCTGTGTATAATCAGCGCATGACTGAATTGATTGCGGAAGACACACCGCCGACCCCGACATTTGCCGAATTGGGTCTTGATCCTGCCATCGTGCGGGCGATTACCGATACTGGTTACACCACCCCTACCCCCATCCAGGCTGCTGCGATTCCTGCCGTCATGGGCGGACGTGATCTTAAAGCCTGCGCCCAAACCGGCACCGGTAAAACAGCGGCTTTTAGCCTGCCATTACTACAACGGCTGCTGCCACATGCCAATAGCAGTACGTCACCGGCCAAACACCCGGTACGCGCCCTAATCCTGACGCCAACCCGCGAATTGGCAATCCAGGTTTATGACAACCTGAAAGACTACGGCAAGTACCTGCCCTACCGCATTGCCTGCGTGTATGGCGGCACCGATATCAAACCTCAGATTGCCGAGCTCAAGCAGGGCGTGGAATTTCTAGTGGCCACGCCGGGGCGCTTCCTGGATCTGGTAGAGCAAAAGGCAGTTAGCCTGCATTCGGTGCAGGCGCTGGTGCTGGATGAAGCCGACCGCATGCTGGACATGGGTTTTATTCCGGATATCCAGCGCATTCTGAATTTACTGCCTAAGACGCGGCAAGGTTTATTGTTCTCGGCCACTTTCTCTACAGAAATCCAGCGGCTGGCCGATACCATGCTGCAAGACCCCGAATATATCGAAGTTGCCAAGCGCAATAGTGTTTCGGACACCATCACCCACCAGGTGCACCCGGTTGCCGAATCCCGCAAGATGGCCTTGCTGGTGAATCTACTGCGTACTGGCACCATGAACCAAGCGCTGGTTTTTGTACGCACCAAACAAGGTTGCGGCCGCCTGGCGCGCGCACTCAGCCATGCCGGTATCAAAGCTGACGCCATTCATGGTGACAAATCACAGTCTGAGCGCATGAAAGCATTGAATGCTTTCAAAAATGGTGAAATTCAGACGCTCGTAGCCACTGATGTTGCGGCTCGCGGTATCGATATCGAAGAATTACCCTACGTTGTTAATTACGAACTGCCGCATACACCTGAAGACTACGTTCACCGCATTGGCCGTACCGGCCGTGCCGGCAACCTTGGCAATGCGTTATCGCTAGTTAGCGCCGATGAAACCGGGTATCTCTCTGACATTGAGAAACTGATCAATAAACCGATTCTTCAGGTGGTTGTTCCGGGTTTCGAACCCGAAGATGATTGGTGCTACCCGCCGTCTGGCAAAAAACGGGATCGCAGCGCACTTAATTCGAACCGTGGCACTGAACGCAGCTCCCGTGGCGAACGTAACGAACGCTCAGAGCGTCGGCCAGAACGTGCCGAGCGCCCACAACAGGATCGCTCTCGCAGTCATTACACGCCCAAACCATCGATGATCGCTGCCGATGGCTTTGATTTCAGCAAACCTTATGAAGCCACAGGGGCTACATCTAACGCGCAGAGCACGGCTGCCAAACCAGCCGTACCCACGAAGCGCCCAGGAAAAATGGTTGCTGCATTACTCGGTGGCATAAAAAAGAATCAACCCTAACTTAAACGGAGCTGACTATGGGCAACCGACTGAGCAAGATCGTGACACGTACCGGTGATAGCGGTACCACTGGCCTAGGTGATGGTTCTCGCGTTGGCAAAGATAGCCCCCGTATCGATACCCTGGGTGAGCTAGACGAGCTGAACTCTTCTATTGGCGTACTACTCGCGGAAGA
>JBJTFJ010000097.1:0-5752 GCA_046093345.1 Fluviibacter sp.
AGGTTTATAAAGCACCATGAAGTTTGTTCATATAAACAAATGGTTAGCTTGACCCGGTTTTTTCCAAAGTTTCGCCCTCTTAAGTGCGTCAGTAATTGATCCTCCATCAGATGGACGTACACTGAAAACTTAGAACTCTTATAGTGAATACACAAATGACTCAGCCAAACAATCCTAAGAACTGTGCAAATGCCATCGTTAAGATCCTCGAAAACCATGGCGTAACACATGTTTTCGGTATTCCCGGGGCAAAGGTTGACAGCTTGTTTGTAGCGCTTAAGCACTCAAAGATTGAGCTTGTTCTCTGTCGCCATGAGCAAAATGCAGCGTTTATGGCTGCTGCATTTGGACGCGCAACTGGAAAAATTGGGGTTTGTATTGCGACATCTGGTCCGGGTGTGACCAACCTAGTCACAGGATTGGCAACTGCTACCAGTGAGGGCGATCCTGTACTTGCAATTGGTGGTGAAGTCCCTGTTGATGAACGACTGAAGAAAACGCACCAGTCACTCGATGCAACCAGCTTGATGAAGGCGGCTACCAAGCTTTCAGAAGAGATTGTGTCGGAAGACCAAGTGGGTGAAGTATTCGGCAATGCTATTCGCGTTGCCGAAAGTGGCCGCCCGGGAGCAGTCTTTATTTCGCTGCCAAAGGATGTGGGTCTCGCGGATTATTCTGGGGATGCAAATGCTGTATGGGGCAAGAAACTGGCTAGGGGTGCTGGTGCCGAATCAGAAATTATTGCGGCAGCGGCTGTGTTAAATGCTAGCAAACGGCCAATCGCTATCCTAGGTATGCAATCTTCCTCTGCCGAATCGGCAGACGCTTTAGTAAATTTTCTTAAAAAATCAGGAATTCCATACATCTCCACTTTTCAAGGTGCAGGTGCTTGGGTTGAGCGTGATGGCGGTTCAACCTATGCTGGACGTATTGGCTTATTCCGAAATCAACCTGCCGACAAGCTTCTCGATCAGGCAGATGCTGTCATCACAATTGGTTACGATCCAATTGAATACGATCCTGCGATCTGGAATACAGGTAATAAAAGACCTTTAATCAGTATTGATTCAATCCCTGCAGATCAAGATAATGCATTCATTCCAGCAGCTGAGCTAGTAGGCGATATCGGCGCATCGCTTAATGCCTTAGCCGCTAAGGCAAAGCTGAATATTGCCCCCGACTATCTCGCCGAAGCCAAAAAAGCTATGACCGAGGTTCAGGCGACGATTGCCGAAGGGCCAAAAATGGACGCCTACCCGGTTCAGCCATTGCGTCTTGTGTATGAACTGCAAAAACAAATGACTCCAGACACTCATGTCGCGCTGGACGTTGGATCTAACTACATCTGGACGAATAGATATTGCGTGGCCGACCATGCTCGACAAGTATTGGTCAGTAATGGCCAGCAAACTCTAGGAGTGTCGATTCCTTGGGCGATTGCGCTCAGCCTTCTATATCCAAACCAGCGCGTTCTTTCCACTTCTGGGGATGGTGGCCTTTTATTTACGGCAACGGAGCTTGAAACGGCGGTGCGTATTGGTGCAAAGTTTGTGCATGTTGTTTGGGATAGCCACTCTTACGATATGGTCGACTTCCAAGAAGTTGCACACTATGGCGAAAACGCAGGTGTAAAGCTGGGTAGCTATGATGTAGTTAAATTTGCCGAATCTTTTGGTTGTAAAGGTTATAACATCAAGTCGCCAGATGAGTTGCCTAAAGTTTTTGAAGAAGCATTCAAATCAGATGTGCCGGTGCTAATCCATGTGCCAGTTGACTACAGTCTAAATATGCGACTGATGCAAGATGTGGTTCAGGACTACTTGAACTGACCCATTATGGCCAAGGCAAACATTCCCGGTAGCCACGCCGTTCACATGAGTCTTTCTGATTCCCTGTACAACGCGTTGAAAAAACGTTGCGCTGACACTGGTGAGACATTTGATCATGTGGTTCAAGATGCCTTGGCAAAATCTCTTGGAGTAGAACACCACACGCTGTTTCAGGTATCGACCTCGACTGCCTTGGTGCAGGGTGTTTATCAGGGCTGTGTAACCGTTGGCAATATCAAAGCTCATGGCGATTTTGGTTTAGGAACGTTCGATGCGCTTAATGGCGAGGGCCTTATGCTCGATGGCCATGTGTTTCAGGCCTTAGGTGACGGTAGTGTCATAGAACCGCCTGAATCGAGTTCGGCGCCATTCTGGGTGAGTGCCGAGTTTAAGGCCGACAGAACGCTCTCGCTGGAGTCTGTCAGCTCTTGGGAAGATTTATGTGCCCAGATTGATAATGTCCGAAACTCTCAGAACTTGTTTGCTGCGATCCGATTAGATGCTGTTTTCGAGATGATTCATTATCGGGTTGCGTGCAAATCTGCACCGGGTACGGATCTAGTCAAGGCAACGAGCCATCAGGCTGAGTTCACGCTTAACAATGTGGCTGGGACCCTCATGGGGTTCTGGTCGCCTGTCTATGCGCGTACCTTTAATATTCCCGGTTATCACCTTCATTTGCTGTCTAGTGACCACAAACATGGCGGTCATGTTCTGGGTATCAAGGCTAAAAATCTAAAGCTACAGGTCATGGATGCCAACAATATCGTGATGGCACTACCTGAGACACCTCAGTTTTTAAAAGCTGATCTAACGGGAGATCCTTCTGCAGCGCTTAGCAAGGCAGAGGGTGCAAACTCTAACTGACCCGTTAATGCCACCGACCCTAACTAATATCAGCACTGGCGCTCGGGCAGACGGGTTGGTAGAGTAGTAAAAAGTAATTAATCCACGTATACAGTTGGTAAACAATGAAAATAGAAGTCTGTTACGCACTGGCGGACCGTCAGGAACTCATTACTCTGGATCTGCCAGAGGGCTCAACCGCTCTGCAGGCGGTAGAAGCCTCGGGTTTGCTGCAGAAATATCCTGAAATTGAGCCGGGCGGTCTTAATAAGCTGGGCGTGTTTGCCAAACTGGTTAAAGCAGATGCTGCGCTCAGAGACCGGGATCGTGTGGAAATCTATCGCCCGTTAATTGCTGACCCCAAAGAAGTCCGCCGTCAGAAGGCTGCCGAAGGCAAGGTTATGAAGCGGGGCGCGGCAGAATTGAATACTGCCGAATAATCCTTATTTCTGGCAAAGCGCTTGTAGACGCTCTAGGGTGGCCAGGTTCTGACGCATCGTTTCCAAACCGGAATCAGGAATAAGTAGTTTGCCGTTGGCCTTGTCCCGTTCTGTCTTTTCCAGGGTTGCTTTGGTTTCGTTGTAGCGTTTATTAATACCACGGCACGTGGCGGCTTCTTCTGGGCGCTGTATTGGTGCCGATAGCTTCCCATCAGGTGGTGCCACTTTGGATTCGGTGGGCTGGGTTGCCTTGCCAGGGGTTGGCAGCGTCATCAGCTGGTCCAGGGCTAGAGGACTAGCCTGGATGCCTTTTGGTAAGGGTTGATCAGAGATCAGGAGCGAGCCATCACTTAGCCGGCCAGTCTGGATTTGGGCCTGGGCAGTGCATGGCAACAGGCTCAGGGCTAATACCCATAGGCCTAAATGGACTTTTGGCAGAGCTGGCATGTCAATAAGAAGCGGCATAAGGGCGAGACGGGAAGGGCATAGTTCCGTATAATATCGTTTTGTGTCTTGGGGCTTGGCACCATGCAGCTTATTCAGAAAGCGCTCACCTTTGACGACGTTTTGCTCGTTCCGGCGCACTCCGCAATTCTTCCGCGCGATGTTTCTCTGCAAACCCGCTTAACGCGCGAAATCTCTCTTAATTTACCGCTGCTCTCAGCCGCTATGGATACGGTGACCGAAGGTCGTCTGGCTATCGCGCTCGCTCAAGAGGGCGGTATCGGCATCGTACATAAGAACCTGACACCGGCTCAGCAAGCAGCTGAGGTTGCCAAGGTTAAGCGTTATGAATCGGGCGTGCTTAAAGATCCGATTACGATTAATCCGAACATGTTGGTGCGTGATGTGCTGGCGTTAACGCAACAGCATCGCATTTCAGGCTTGCCAGTTCTGGATAAGAGCGGCAAGGTCGTCGGTATCGTTACCAACCGTGATTTGCGTTTCGAGGACAACCTGGATCAGGCGGTACGTCAGATCATGACCCCGAAGAAAAAACTGGTTACCGTTCGTGAAGGTGCCAGCATTGATGACGCCAAGGCGCTGATGCACCAGCATCGTATCGAACGCGTACTGGTTGTTGATGACGAATTCCAGCTACATGGCCTGATTACCGTTAAAGATATTCTCAAAGCCACCGAACACCCTAATGCCTCAAAGGACGCTTCAGGTCGTCTGCGTGCGGGCGCTGCTGTTGGTGTGGGTGCAGGTACCGAAGAACGTGTCGAACTGCTGGCCGAAGCCGGTGTCGACGTGATCGTCGTCGATACCGCTCATGGTCATTCACAAGGCGTGCTGGATCGCGTTCAGTGGGTTAAGAAGAACTATCCGAATGTTCAGGTCATTGGTGGCAACATCGCCACAGCCGATGCTGCGCGGGCACTAGCAGATCATGGCGCCGATGGCGTTAAGGTGGGTATCGGCCCTGGTTCCATTTGTACGACCCGTATCGTTGCCGGCGTTGGCGTGCCACAGATCACCGCTATCGCAAACGTGGCAAAAGCGCTGGAAGGCACGGGCGTGCCACTAGTCGCAGATGGCGGGATCCGTTTCTCGGGTGATATCGCCAAGGCCATCGCTGCAGGCGCCAACTGCGTCATGCTGGGAGGTCTATTCGCCGGTACCGAAGAAGCACCGGGTGAAGTTGAACTATTCCAGGGCCGTTCGTACAAGAGCTACCGGGGCATGGGGTCGCTGGGTGCCATGCAGGCAGGCTCTAGCGATCGCTACTTCCAGGAAAACACCGCCAATGTAGACAAGTTTGTCCCGGAAGGTATCGAAGGTCGCGTGCCTTACAAGGGCTCGGTGCTGGCTGTCATTCACCAGCTGATGGGTGGACTGCGTTCGTCGATGGGTTATCTGGGTTGCGCTACCATTGCCAACATGCATAAGCAGGCTCAGTTTGTTGAGATCACCTCCGCAGGTGTGCGTGAATCTCACGTCCATGACGTGCAGATCACCAAAGAAGCCCCTAACTACCACGTTGAATAATTAAGCCTTATGTCACGTTCGCATCAAAAGATCCTCATTCTTGATTTCGGTTCCCAGTTAACGCAGCTCATCGCACGACGCGTGCGCGAACAGCAGGTTTACTGTGAACTGCATCCTTTTGATGTGAGCGATGACTTTGTTCGCAGCTTTAATCCGCAGGGCATTATTCTGTCGGGAGGTCCGAACTCCGTTTACGATGCTACCGAGTGGAAAGCACCTCAAGCAGTCTTTGAGATGGGTGTCCCTGTATTGGGCATCTGCTACGGTATGCAGACCATGGCAGAACAGCTGGGCGGTAAGGTAGAAAGTTCGAATAAACGCGAATTTGGTTATGCTGAAATGCGCGCGCGTGGTCACTCGAAACTTTTCGAGGGGCTGCAAGACCGTGGAAACGACCAAGGCCATGGGCTACTCGATGTCTGGATGAGCCACGGTGACAAAGTCACCCAGTTGCCACCAGGTTTCAAGGTCATTGGTGATAACGAATCGACTCCGGTTGCCGCGATGGCAGACGAAGATCGTGGTTTCTACGCAGTACAGTTCCACCCGGAAGTCACGCACACGCTCAAGGGCAAAGAGATGTTTGCCCGTTTCGTGCATGACATCTGTGGCTGTGGTCGCGACTGGAACATGCCGAATTATGTA
>JBJTFJ010000098.1:0-6310 GCA_046093345.1 Fluviibacter sp.
CTCGTGATCATTGAAGATGATTGTGGTACCGACAATGGTTTCGTTGTCCGCGCCCTCATCGAAGGTGGTGAAGTCATCGAGCCGCTGCGTGACCGTATCCTGGGCCGTGTCACGGCCGCTGATGTGATTCATCCTGAAACACAGGAAACCATCATTGAAACCGGCACCATGCTGGACGAAGATCTGTGTGATCTGATCGACCAGGCTGGCGCCGATGAGGTGAAGGTGCGTACGCCGCTGACCTGTGCCACCCGTTATGGTCTATGTGCCCAGTGTTACGGCCGTGACCTCGGTCGTGGTTCCATGGTTAACGCCGGCGAAGCGGTTGGTGTTATCGCTGCCCAGTCGATTGGTGAACCGGGTACCCAGCTCACCATGCGTACCTTCCACGTAGGTGGTGCGGCATCGCGTGCGGCTGCTGCCTCGCAAGTAGAAAACAAGAGTGCCGGTGTGGTTCGTTTCTCGGCGCTCATGCGTTACGTCACCAACGCCCGTGGCGAGAAGATCGTCATTACGCGTTCGGGTGAAGTGTTGATTACGACCGAACTGGGTCAGGAGCGCGAGCGTCATAAAGTGCCTTACGGTGCAACACTGATGGTGTCGGATGGCGACAACATCAAGGCCGGCACCAAGCTCGCCACGTGGGATCCGCATACCCGTCCGATCATTACGGAATACGCCGGTACCGTCCGCTTCGAACACGTCGAAGAGGGCGTCACCGTTGCCAAGCAGATGGATGATGTGACTGGCCTCGCAACGCTGGTCGCAATCGATCCTAAGCGCGGTGGTAAGGCTCAGAACAAGGGTCTGCGTCCACAGGTCAAACTGCTGGATGCCAGCGGCAACGAAGTGCGCATTGCCGGTTCGGAGCATCCGGTGGCCATCGCCTTCCAGGTTGGTTCGATTATCAGCGTCACCGATGGTCAGCAAGTGGGCGTGGGTGATGTGCTGGCCCGTATGCCACAAGAATCTGCCAAGACCCGTGATATTACCGGCGGTCTGCCACGCGTTGCCGAGCTCTTCGAAGCCCGCACGCCGAAAGATACCGGTATGCTGGCTGAAGTGACCGGTACCGTTTCGTTCGGTAAGGACACCAAGGGTAAACAGCGTCTGGTGCTGACAGATCTCGAGGGCAACGACCACGAGTTCCTGATTCTGAAAGACAAGCATGTGCTGGTGCACGATGGTCAGGTCGTCAACAAGGGTGAACTGATTGTCGACGGTGAACCAGATCCACAAGACATCCTGCGTCTGAAGGGTATCGAGGAACTGGCCCGTTACATCACCGACGAAGTGCAGGACGTTTACCGTCTGCAAGGCGTTAAGATTAACGACAAGCACATCGAAGTGATCGTTCGCCAGATGCTGCGCCGCGTACAGATTACCGATCCGGCTGATTCGACCTACATCAAGGGCGAACAAGTCGAGCGTTCGGAAGCGCTGATCACCAACGACGCCCTGCGCGCCGAAGGTAAGCGTGAAGCAGAGTTCGAACCAGTGTTGCTGGGTATTACCAAGGCATCGCTGTCGACGGATTCGTTCATCTCGGCCGCATCCTTCCAGGAAACCACCCGCGTTCTGACCGAAGCCGCCATCATGGGCAAGCGCGACGATCTGCGTGGTCTCAAGGAAAACGTCATTGTGGGTCGCCTCATCCCGGCTGGTACGGGTCTGGCTTACCACGCGGCACGCCGTGGCCAGAGTGCCGCTGCAGCGCTGGACGATGCGTTCGAAACGCCGGCCGAAGAAGTGGCCGTCGAAGAAATTGTGGCAGAAGCACCGTCAGCCGATGCTGGCGAGGCAGGCGCCGCCAACTGATTCAGGGGGTAGGGCGGCAGGTTAATCCAGCCGCCTCTCCCCGGGTCAACCCGGGTTCAGGTTGACGGAAGGCCTTGTGGTGGTTTATCATCGCGGGTTTCTCCGGCTAAGCCGCTCGGTTTTCGTGCGGAACGCTGGTTTTGTAGCAGCGTTTCCGAGGGTTTGCCGGGCCACCCGCAGGGTGTGACCGCAACTTATTTGTAGGAAGAAGGGTGGGTTTCCACCCGGATTTATTGGGGATTTTTAGATATGCCAACCATTAATCAGCTCGTGCGTAAGCCGCGCGTCAAGGTTGAAGCCAAGAACAAGGTTCCAGCGCTTGAAGCTTGCCCGCAAAAACGTGGCGTTTGCACACGCGTTTACACCACAACGCCTAAGAAGCCGAACTCTGCATTGCGTAAAGTTTGCAAGGTTCGTCTGACCAACGGTTTCGAGGTCATCTCGTACATCGGCGGTGAAGGCCACAACCTGCAAGAGCACTCGGTCGTTCTGATCCGCGGTGGTCGTGTTAAGGATTTGCCAGGTGTGCGTTACCACACCGTCCGCGGCTCGCTGGATACCCAGGGTGTTAAGGATCGTAAGCAGTCCCGTTCGAAGTATGGCGCCAAGCGCCCGAAGGCTGCCTAATTTAGGCGCCTGCTGTCCGTTTTCTGAAAGGTAGTTAACATGCCCCGTCGTCGCGAAGTACCCAAGCGTGACATCCTGCCGGATCCTAAGTTCGGCAATGTCGACGTATCGAAGTTTGTAAATGTTCTGATGATCTCCGGCAAGAAGTCGGTTGCCGAACGTACCATTTACGGTGCATTCGACCAGATCACCAACAAAGGCGGTCGTGATCCGCTGGAAGTGTTTGCTCAGGCATTGAACAATGCCAAGCCAATGGTGGAAGTTAAATCCCGCCGTGTTGGTGGTGCCAACTACCAAGTGCCGGTCGAAATTCGTCCGTCGCGTCGTATGGCTCTGGCTATGCGCTGGTTGCGTGATGCTGCCCGTAAGCGTTCGGAGAAATCCATGGGCGCCCGTCTGGCCGCTGAACTCGTTGAAGCCGCAGAAAACCGTGGTGGCGCTGTTAAGAAGCGTGACGAAGTACACCGCATGGCAGAAGCCAACAAGGCCTTCTCGCATTTCCGCTTCTAAGCTGTTTCTGAATTAATTTTTGTAAAGGTTGTATCGTGGCTCGCAAGACACCCATCGAACGCTATCGCAATATTGGTATTAGTGCCCACATCGACGCCGGTAAGACGACGACGACCGAGCGGATTCTTTTCTACACCGGTGTGAACCACAAGATCGGCGAAGTGCACGATGGTGCCGCGACGATGGACTGGATGGAGCAGGAGCAGGAGCGTGGTATTACCATTACCTCTGCTGCCACCACCTGTTTCTGGAAAGGTATGGACGCATCGCGCCAGGAACACCGTATCAACATCATTGATACCCCGGGACACGTTGACTTCACAATTGAAGTAGAACGTTCGATGCGCGTTCTCGATGGTGCCGTTATGGTCTACTGTGCTGTGGGTGGTGTTCAGCCTCAGTCGGAAACCGTATGGCGTCAAGCTAACAAGTACAAAGTGCCACGTCTGGCCTTCGTGAACAAGATGGACCGCTCCGGCGCCAACTTCTTCAAGGTCGTCGAGCAGATGAAGACACGCCTGAAGGCAAGCCCAGTGCCGATCGTTATCCCCATCGGTGCTGAAGATACCTTCGAAGGTGTGGTTGACCTCATCAAGATGAAAGCCATCTACTGGGACGAAGCGTCTCAGGGTATGAAGTTCGACTACCGCGACATTCCAGCGGATCTGGCTGATGAAGCCGCCACCTGGCGTGAACAGATGGTTGAAGCCGCTGCCGAAGCCAGCGAAGACCTGATGAATACCTATCTGGAAAACGGTGACCTAACCGAAGAACAGATTATTCTGGGTCTGCGTACCCGTACTATCGCCAGCGAAATCCAGCCAATGCTGTGTGGTACGGCGTTCAAGAACAAGGGCGTGCAGCGCATGCTCGACGCCGTTCTGGATCTGATGCCATCGCCACTGGATATTCCACCGGTTGAAGGCGAACTGGAAAATGGTCAGCCTGCAACGCGCAAGGCAGATGATGGCGAAAAGTTCTCGGCGCTGGCATTCAAGCTGATGACCGACCCGTTCGTTGGTCAGCTGACCTTCGTTCGCGTCTACTCGGGTGTTCTGAACTCGGGCGACACTATCTACAATCCGATCAAGCAGCGCAAAGAGCGTATTGGTCGTATTCTGCAGATGCACGCTAACGAACGCGAAGAAATCAAAGAGCTGCGCGCAGGTGATATCGCTGCCTGTGTGGGCATGAAGGAAGTGACCACGGGTGAAACCCTGTGTGATCCGGATGCCGTCATCACCCTGGAACGTATGGAGTTCCCAGAGCCAGTGATTCACGTCGCTGTTGAGCCTAAGACTAAGGCTGACCAAGAAAAGATGGGTATCGCCCTGTCGCGTCTCGCACAGGAAGATCCATCGTTCCGCGTGCGTACCGATGAAGAATCGGGTCAAACCATTATCTCGGGTATGGGCGAACTGCACCTCGAGATCATCGTTGACCGTATGAAGCGTGAATTCGGCGTCGAAGCTAATGTGGGTGCCCCACAAGTTGCTTACCGCGAAACCATCCGCAAGACCATTGACGATGCCGAAGGTAAGTTCGTTAAGCAGTCGGGCGGTCGCGGTCAGTACGGTCACGTTGTGCTCAAGATCGAGCCGAATGAACCAGGTAAGGGTTACGAGTTCGTTGACGCCATCAAGGGCGGTGTGGTTCCTCGTGAATACATCCCAGCCGTTGATAAGGGTCTGCAAGACACAATGCCAAACGGCGTTCTGGCTGGCTTCCCGATCGTTGACGTTAAGTGTACGCTGCACTTCGGTTCGTACCACGACGTTGACTCGAACGAAAACGCCTTTAAGATGGCTGCTTCGATGGCATTCAAAGAAGGTATGCGTCGCGCCAGCCCGGTTCTGCTTGAGCCGATGATGGCCGTTGAAGTCGAAACGCCGGAAGAGTACATGGGTAACGTTATGGGTGACCTATCGGGCCGTCGCGGCATCGTTCAGGGTATGGACGACATCGCCGGCGGCATGAAGGGTATCCGCGCCGAAGTACCGCTGGCCGAAATGTTCGGTTACTCCACGCAGCTGCGTTCGCTGACCCAAGGTCGTGCAACGTACTCGATGGAGTTCAAGCACTACAGCGAAGCCCCGAAGAACGTGGCTGAAGCAATCATCAACAAGAAGTAATTTCGAATTCTGAACTTTTAAGGAAGCTAAAAATGGCAAAGGGTAAGTTTGAACGTACAAAGCCGCACGTAAACGTGGGCACGATTGGTCACGTTGACCATGGTAAGACGACGCTGACGGCAGCGATCGCCACGGTACTGGCCGCCAAGTTTGGTGGTGAAGCCAAGGCCTATGATCAGATTGATGCGGCGCCAGAAGAAAAGGCACGCGGCATCACGATTAACACCGCCCACGTTGAGTACGAGACCGAAGGTCGTCACTACGCACACGTTGACTGCCCAGGCCACGCCGACTACGTTAAGAACATGATTACCGGTGCTGCCCAAATGGACGGCGCCATCCTGGTTTGCTCGGCCGCTGACGGTCCGATGCCACAAACCCGTGAACACATCCTCCTGGCCCGCCAGGTAGGCGTTCCATACATCATCGTCTTCCTGAACAAGTGTGACATGGTTGATGACGCTGAACTGCTGGAACTGGTTGAAATGGAAGTTCGCGAACTTCTCTCGAAGTACGACTTCCCAGGCGACGACCTGCCAATCATCAAGGGTTCGGCACTGAAGGCCCTCGAAGGCGACCAGAGCCCAATCGGCGAACCAGCCATCCTTGAGCTGGCAGCAGCCCTCGACAGCTACATCCCAACGCCAGAGCGCGCCGTAGACCTGCCATTCCTGCTCCCAATCGAAGACGTATTCTCGATCTCGGGTCGTGGCACCGTCGTTACCGGTCGTGTTGAGCGCGGTATCGTTAAAGTTGGCGAAGAACTGGAAATCGTTGGTATCAAGCCAACCACCAAGACCACCTGTACCGGCGTTGAAATGTTCCGCAAACTGCTGGACCAAGGTCAAGCTGGTGACAACGTAGGCGTACTGCTGCGTGGTACCAAGCGTGAAGACGTCGAGCGTGGTCAAGTGCTGGCTAAGCCAGGTTCGATCACCCCGCACACCCACTTCGAATCTGAAGTGTACGTTCTGAGCAAGGACGAAGGCGGCCGTCACACACCATTCTTCAACAACTACCGTCCACAGTTCTACTTCCGTACAACTGACGTCACTGGTGCAATCCAGCTGCCGGAAGGTACCGAAATGGTTATGCCGGGTGACAACATCCGCATGACTGTAAAACTGATCAACCCGATCGCCATGGAAGAAGGTCTGCGCTTCGCAATCCGCGAAGGTGGCCGTACCGTTGGCGCCGGCGTCGTCTCGAAAATCATCGAGTAA
>JBJTFJ010000099.1:0-9769 GCA_046093345.1 Fluviibacter sp.
GGGAACAGATCGATGAGACCGCCGCGGATAGAGAATTCACCCTGGGAGATCACGTTGGTGACCGCCTGATAGCCGGCAAGCGCCAGCTGGGCTCGCAAAGCTGTTTCGTCGAGCGCCTGTTTCTGGGTGAAGCTGAATGAATGCGCCGCCAGGAATGCTGGTGGCGGCAGTCGGTGCAATGCGGTTTGCACTGAGGCCAGCAGAATGTCGCATTCACCACGCTGCAGCGCAGACAGTGTGGCCAGCCGCTCGGAGATGAGATCGTGGTGCGGAGAAAACGGGTCGTAGGGCAGGGTTTCCCAATCCGGGAATTGGCGGATCCGGGATTCAGGCGTTAACCATTGCAGTTCTTCAAAAAGCCGCTGCCGTTCCAGGGCGTCTGCGGTAAAGACCACCAGCAGTGGCTGTGTTTTTAAACGCGCCAGTTCGGCAATTAAAAGGCTTTGCGCGCCGGTCGGTACGCCACGAATGGTGTGGCGATGACCTATATCCGGTAGTCGTGCTGGCAAAACGCCGCTAGGGAGCTCCGGTAGACGGGTATTTTGTTCCGGACTGGGGGGGGAATCCTGGGGCATAAGGCCTGTTGCACAATTTAAAACAAAGCAGAAGGCCGAAATTATAGGCGATTGGTAGAATACGCGGATGTCTTCTCAATACTTCGCCATTATTCCTGCCGCTGGATCGGGTAGCCGCTTTGGCGCACCTTTGCCCAAGCAGTATCTGACCATTAATGGCTTGCCCATCATCCGGCATGCCATTGATGCATTGCTGGCGGATGCGCGCATTGCCCGCGTGGTGGTGGTGCTTTCCCCGGAAGATAACGATTGGCACGAGGGCTGTTTGCCTGCACAGTCACAGGATCGTGTCAGTGTCATTCGCATCGGCGGCGTCACGAGAGCCGAGAGTGTTCTTAACGGAATCAGTTGGTTAGCAAATAATTCTAATGTTAAATCTAAAGACTGGATTCTGGTACATGATGCAGCTCGGCCTTGTCTGACACCGGTGCAGATTGATGCCCTGATCACATCTTTAAGCGATGACCCGGTGGGTGGTTTGCTGGCAATTCCAGTGGCAGACACCGTTAAACGCGCGGATACCGCACAACGGGTGGAGGCCACGCTTGATCGTCGATCACTCTGGCAAGCACAAACCCCCCAGATGTTTCGGCTCGATCTTCTGCAACAAGCCCTGGGTGCCATCGATCTGGCCGTAGCGACAGACGAATCGGCGGCTATAGAGGCTCTCGGTTATGCACCGAAACTGGTTGCCGGTAGTCTGGCAAATCTTAAAGTTACTTATCCTGCCGACCTGTCGCTGGCAACGGCGATTATTAACGGCAACGCTCGCAATCACTAAGACACAGGTTATTTATGCTCCGTATTGGACAAGGTTACGATATTCACGCGCTGGTGCCTGACCGCCCATTGGTTATTGGCGGCGTTACGATCCCGCACACGCACGGCCTGGATGGCCATTCGGATGCTGATGTGCTGTTGCATGCGATTACAGATGCGTTGCTGGGTGGGGCGGCTTTACGCGATATCGGATTTCACTTTCCGGATACCGACCCCGCATTTGCGGGTGCTGATTCGCGTGCCTTGTTGCGTGAAGCGATGAAGCGTGTGGAAGCGGCCGGATATGGCGTGCTCAATATTGATAGCACGGTGATTGCCCAGAGCCCAAAGCTGTCTGCGCATGTGCCCGCCATGATTGCCAATATTGCGGCAGATCTGGGATTGCCCGAAAAAGATATCAACGTTAAAGCCAAAACCAACGAACACCTGGATTCGGTAGGTCGCAAAGAAGCGATTGTTGCCCAGGCCATTGTGTTGCTGGGCGAACTGGCTGATGAAGAAGACCACGATCACGATGATCACTGACCTGATTTGATCGCAAAACCGATGCCTAGACTGCTCAGTCTCGAAACTTCGACCGATCGTGGTGCATTTGCGCTCTGGTCCGGTGACGTTGTGGATTCCAGTGTCAGCACGACGATTTGCCGTGAATTCAACTGTCCAAGTGGTCAACCGCACGCCGAAACGCTCTTACCGGCCGTTCGGGAGGCCCTTATGGACCTGGGTTGGTCGCTGGATTCTCTGGATGCCATTGTTTTTGATGCGGGTCCGGGGATGTTTACCGGGTTACGGGTTTCTGCCGCACTCGCGCAGGGTTTGGCAGTTGCCCTGGATAAGCCACTGATTCCGGTGTCTTCTCTGGAGGTGTTAGCCGAATCAACCAACGAAGTGACCGGCGCGACAACCATACTCACGCTGCTTGATGCCCGTATGAACCAGATTTATGCAGGTGCCTGGACCAAGTCTGATGCTGGTTGGCAGTCGCTGTTAGCGCCATGTCTGGTTAACCCGGATGCTCTGAATCAATTGCCTGAGCTGCCTGAACCTTATGTTGCTGCAGGGACAGGGGTTGAAGAATACCCCCCGGTAAAAGTCTGGCTGGATAAACAGAAGGTGGTTGATGCCGGTGTGCGTTATCCTTCGGCCGTGGCATTGGCGCGATTAGGTGCCATCCGCTTTGAAGGGGGGCAATTGACTGATCCCGCTGAGGCACTCCCGGTCTATGTGCGAGACCGTGTAGCTCTGACCACGGCCGAGCGAGCAGCCGGTGAAAGTCTTTAAGTAGTGACCTTGCCCACGATCCAGCCCATGTGTGAGGCTGATGTACCGCAAGTTGCCCAGATAGAGGCACTTCAACATCATGTGCCATGGTCTGCCCAGAGCTTTGTGGATGCTTTACGCAGTGGTTGGCATTGCCGCGTCCTCAGAAGTCCGGAAGAAGAGATTCTGGGCTATTGCGTCTGCATGACGGCTGGTGATGACGAGGAGCTGCTCACGATTACCATGCGACCCGATCAAATGGGGCAAGGCTACGGTAAACGTCTCATGCAGGAGGTGGTTAGCGGTGCGCTCAGCCGTGGGGCGAGTCACGTATTTCTCGAAGTCAGAGAGAGCAATCAGCTTGCCATCGACCTCTATGTGCAAATGGGCTTTAAAATGTCCGGCATGCGCAAGAACTACTATCCGACTCCGGCTGATCCGCTGCTGCAACGTCCCGCAGGACGGGAGCATGCGTTATTGATGAGTCTGGAATTGGCGGGGCTGCAACAATGACCACTGTTCGTCGTGAACTGACGCAGGGTCAGTGGCTCGAGGCGCTGGGTGTCGATCCTTTCTGGATTGTGGATGAACAGTCAGCCGTAAAACCGGTTGTGCCAGCCATTTCATGCTCTGATGCCCATACTCGGCAGGATCTTGCATCTGTTGAAGCGGCAATTAAATCCTGCAAGCAATGCAGCCTGGCCCGCCACCGTAAACAGGCGGTACCCGGTTCGGGCGATCAGAGTGCCAAGTGGCTGCTGGTAGGTGAAGCGCCTGGTGTCGATGAGGACAGAGCTGGACAGCCGTTTGTGGGCCAATCCGGAAAATTGCTGGATGCCATGCTGGCAGCGCTGGATCTTAAACGCGATCAGGGTGTTTATCTGAGCAATGCGGTGAAGTGCCATCCGGAAGACAACCGGACGCCGACCACCGACGAAATCGATCTCTGTAACGGATATTTAAACCAGCAGATTGCACAGATCCAGCCCAAGGTAATTCTTGCCCTGGGACGTTCAGCGGCCTATGCGGTATTGGGGCAGGAGGCTTCTATCCAGACCTTGCGCGGTGCCGTTCATTACCGTGCGCAGGGCGAAATGAAGATCCCGGTGGTGGTGACGTACCATCCGGCCTACCTGTTAAGAGAACCTGCTGAAAAGTGGAAAACCTGGCAGGATCTCCTGTTGGCCAGGAAAGCAATTAACGCTTAATGCGTGGTGCAATCGTCGAGATGACAGGCGTCATCCCGAATGCGCTGATTGGCATCAAAGCGTCGTTTCACCAGATACATGGTGCCAGCCACAAATAGGCCGAAGGTTACGATCACCGTGTAAATGCTGCAGTCTGCCCAGATAAGAACCGCATAAAGCCCGGTCATCATCAGAATGGCCAGGTTTTCATTGAAGTTCTGAACGGCAATAGAGTGACCTGCGCCCATCAGAATGTGACCGCGATGCTGCAGCAGGGCATTCATCGGGACCACAAAGAAACCGGAGAGAGCGCCAATCATGATCAGCAAGGGGATGGCACTCCACAGGCTGGTCGAGAAGTTCATGAGCATCACGACAAAGCCCATGGCGATACCCATGGGGATAACGCGTACGGATTTCCTCAGGGTAATCATGCGGGCAGCCATGGCAGCACCCACGGCAACACCGATGGCGGTAACGCCTTGCAGCATGGAAGCTTTACCTAGATCGTAGCCCAGCGCATCGGCGGCCCATCGAATCACGATGAATTGCAGTGTGGCGCCGGCGCCCCAGAAGAGGGTGGTAGTTGCCAGGGAGATCTGACCCAGCTTGTCGCGCCAGAGCAGTTTCAGACAGTGGTTGAATTCATGAAACAGGTGTGCCGGCTTTAGAGAGAGTGGCACATGATCCACTTTGGTATCGGGGATATACAGGTTGAAAATAGCCGCCAGCACATAGATGCCGGTAATGATCATCAGGGATGCTTCAAGAACGGAATCAATTGGTGTGTCGATGACCGGCATATCAAAGCTGAGCAACGCCGATGCGATATGCGGGTTAATGAGTGCGCCGCCGGCAACGGTGCCCAGAATAATGGCCAACACCGTTAGTCCTTCGATCCAGCCATTGGCAACAACCAGAAGGCGATGAGGCAGCAGTTCGGTAAGGATCCCGTATTTGGCAGGGGAATAGGTAGCGGCGCCCAGGCCAACAACCGCATAGCCAAGCAGTGGATGCGCCCCCAGAAAGACCATCAGGCATCCGATAATCTTGATGCTATTGGAGATCAGCATGACCTTGCCTTTGGGCATAGAGTCAGCAAAGGCGCCTACAAAACCGGCAAGAACCACATAAGAAACTGTGAATAAAAGCTTTAGCATTGGGTCGAACCACAGCGGTGATTGCATTTCATGAAGTGCATAAATGGCTGCAATCAGTAGTGCGTTATCTGCCAGCGCTGAAAAAAACTGCGCTGCCATGATGATATAAAACCCAAATGGCATGCTTCTCGCCTGTAAAAATCAGTTGGCTTTATAGCATGAATCTCATGACATTCGATTGTGCGCCGCAACGAACCCGCGCGGTGCAAAGGTAGAGCAGGTAGAATCGCGTAATCATGAATCCAAGCAGCGATCCCCGTTCTCCCCGACCGATTATTGCCGAGTTTTCCGGCAAGGCGCTGATCCATAACGTCCAGCGGGCGCGGGCGTTGGCAACCTCTGAGGGCAAGGTTTTTGCCGTGATCAAAGCGGATGCCTATGGGCATGGGCTGGCCGAGGTGGCCAAACGCATCGCCCCGCAAGTTGATAGCTTCGCGATTTTGGAGTTGTCAGCAGCGCAATGGCTGCGAGCGCAGGGTTTTAAACAACCTATCGTGATGCTTGAAGGATTTTTCAGCCCGGATGAACTTGTGCTGTTTAGCCAGCTTGGTTTAAGTACGGTCGTGCACCGCGCCGATCAGATTGAGGCACTTGCCAACGCAGATCTTGCTGAACCGATCGATGTATTCCTGAAAATGAATACCGGCATGAACCGGCTGGGGATTGCGCTGGACGATGCTAAAGCGGCTTATAACCGGCTGACTTCATTGAAGTCGGTTCGCAGTGTGACACTCATGACGCACTTCGCTGATGCCGACAACGCGCGTGGTACGGATTGGCAGCTGGATCGCTTAACTCAAGTCTGGCCAGATGCATTCGCCTTGCCTCTTTGCTTTGCCAATTCTGCTGCATTGTTGGTAGGTGACAGAGAAAGAAACCGTCTGGGTGATGCAGTCCGTCCGGGGATTATGCTTTATGGCGCTTCGCCATGGGGAGCTCAAGAGCCCTCTAAAACTGCAGAAGCCCTTGATTTGTTACCGGTGATGACACTTAAAAGTTCGATCATTGCTATCCAGCATCTGGCAGCAGGCGAGCGTGTTGGCTACGGCGGCACTTTTGTTGCCGAGCGCCCGATGAGAATTGGTGTGGTTGCCTGTGGCTATGCCGATGGCTATCCACGCCATGCCGGCAATCTCGCACCGATATTGGTTAATGGTCAGCGTAGCCGGGTACTGGGTCGCGTTTCCATGGATATGTTGTGCTGTGATCTGACTGATGCACCGGATGCAGACGTCGGCTCACCCGTGACTTTATGGGGTGCCGGGTTGCCCGCAGACGAAGTGGCTGATGCTGCCGGTACGATTGCCTATGAACTCTTTTGCGCTTTGGCTGCCCGTGTTCCCCGGGTCTGGAAAGACTAACCATGGCAAAAGCTAAAGCGCTCTATATCTGCACCGAATGCGGTTCTACCCAGCCTAAATGGCAGGGGCAATGTCCGGACTGTAATGCCTGGAATACGCTGGTTGAAACGGTGGCCGAAAAGGCAGCGAGCAGTGCGCATCGTTTTGCCAGTCTTGCACCGGTGAGCGGTGTGCAGACCCTGGGCAAAGTCGAAGCGCGAGAGTCACCGCGTCTGAGCTCCGGCATTGATGAGTTTGATCGCGTGCTGGGTGGTGGCCTGGTCTCGGGTGGTGTTGCGCTGATTGGTGGTGACCCGGGTATTGGTAAAAGCACCTTGCTATTGCAATGTCTGGCAGCGGTTTCAACCCGTGTGCCGGTGCTTTATGTCAGTGGTGAAGAATCTGCCGAGCAGATTGCATTGCGTGCCCAACGTCTGGATGTCGATGCACCGGATTTGCCGCTTTACGCCGAGATTAACCTAGAAAAAATTCTTGCTACGCTGGAGTCACGTCAGCCGCGCGTTGCCGTTATCGATTCCATTCAGACACTCTGGTCCGAAGCCCTTACTTCGGCACCCGGTTCCGTCGCACAGGTGCGTGAGTGTGCTGCCCAGCTGACCCGTTTTGCGAAACAGCATGGCATCACGTTGCTCTTTGTCGGCCACGTGACTAAAGATGGCGCGTTAGCCGGGCCACGCGTCCTTGAGCATATTGTCGATACCGTGTTGTATTTCGAGGGAGATACGCATTCCAGCTTCCGTCTGGTCCGTGCTTTCAAAAACCGCTTTGGTTCGGTGAACGAACTGGGTGTGTTTGCCATGACCGAAAAGGGTCTCAAGGCAGTGACGAACCCTTCGGCCCTGTTTCTGTCGCGCCATCCTGAACCCGTGGCAGGTTCATCTATCGTAGTTACTCAGGAAGGTTCGCGCCCGTTATTGGTAGAAGTGCAGGCGCTGGTTGATCAGGCGCTTGGTAACCCGCGTCGACTCACGGTGGGTCTGGAGTCCCAGCGTTTATCGATGTTGCTGGCAGTGCTTCACCGGCATGTCGGCATCCATTGCGCCGACCAGGATGTCTATGTCAATGCCGTAGGCGGCGTTCGTATTAACGAGCCGGCGGCCGATCTGGCCGTGATCTTGTCGATTCTGTCTTCGTTCCGCAATAAGCCGCTGGATCAGAAGCTCTGTGTATTTGGCGAAGTAGGGCTAACAGGTGAATTGCGTCCGTCACCGCGCGGGCAGGAACGGCTCAAAGAAGCGGCTAAGCTTGGTTTCACGCATGCCTTGATTCCGGAAGCAAATGCCCCTAAATCAGCAATACCGGGCTTAACCGTTATTGCCGTACGACGGCTGGACGAAGCCGTCGAGCGCGCTTTCGCGCTTTAAGATTCAGGAATTACGATGTCCATTGATTTTTCGGCAACGCCGAAACCCCTGTTCAGTTATCGCAAATACTGGGCGCAGCGCTTCGGTACTGCTCCATTTTTGCCGATGTCCCGTGCCGAGATGGACCAACTGGGCTGGGATGAATGCGACATTATTCTGGTAACAGGTGATGCCTACATCGATCACCCCAGTTTTGGTATGGCTCTGGTGGGGCGGCTACTTGAAGCGCAAGGCTTCCGCGTAGGCATTATCAGTCAGCCGGATTGGCATTCGGCTAAGGATTTTCAACGTCTAGGTAAACCCAAACTGTTCTTCGGTATTACTGCCGGCAACATGGATTCCATGGTCAATCGTTATACGGCGGACCGCAAGATCCGATCGGATGATGCCTACACGCCGAATGCGGAACCTAACAAACGCCCGGATCGGGCGGTCGTTGTTTACAGTCAGCGTGCTCGTGAAGCCTTTCCAGATACCACGGTGATTATCGGGTCGATTGAAGCCAGCTTACGGCGTATTGCGCATTACGATTACTGGTCTGACAAGGTGCGACGTTCTGTGCTGCCTGATAGTAAGGCGGATCTACTGATCTTCGGTAATGCCGAACGTGCGCTGGTTGATGTGGCGCATCGTCTTGCCAAGGGTGAACCCGCAAGCCAGATCCGTGATGTGCGTGGCACGGCGTTTATGACGCCTAAAAACTGGTTGCCGGGTGAGGATTGGCAGGTCGTTGATTCTACGCAGATTGATCGACCCGGTCGCATTGAGCCGCATATCGATCCTTACGCGATGGCAGAGGGCGGCCTCTCTACGCCTAAAGATGGCGGGTCTGCCCCAACACCGGCGCCACAAGAGCAGCCTGTACACATTGTCCCGCGTTCTGCGCAAATCGCTGCGCATAAGAAAGTTCGCCAACATACGGCAATCCGTCTGCCTGCCTATGAACAGGTGAGTGCTGATCCGGTGTTGTATGCGCATGCGTCGCGTGTATTCCATCTGGAATCCAATCCGGGCAATGCACGACCTTTGATTCAGTCGCATGGTGAGCGCAATGTGTGGTTGAACCCACCACCGATCCCGCTGACGACCCCCGAAATGGATGGTGTATTTGATTTACCGTATGCGCGTGCACCGCATCCGTCTTACGGGGGGGCAAAGATCCCAGCGTGGGAGATGATCCGCTTTTCGGTCAATATCATGCGCGGCTGCTTTGGGGGCTGCACCTTCTGTTCGATTACCGAACACGAAGGGCGCATCATCCAGAGTCGGTCTGAAGACTCGATCCTTAAAGAGATTGAAGCGATTCGCGATAAAACAACAGGCTTCACTGGCATCATTTCCGATGTTGGCGGTCCGACAGCCAACATGTATCAGCTAACCTGCAAAGACCCGAAAATCGAATCATCGTGTCGCAAACTTTCGTGTGTTTATCCGGATATCTGCGACAACCTCAATACCGATCACGGCCCGCTTATTCAGCTTTATAAAAAGGCACGGGCGCTACCCGGCATTAAGAAAATTCTGGTGGGCTCAGGGCTACGCTACGACCTGGCTGTACGTTCACCGGAATACATCAAAGAACTGGTGACGCACCACGTGGGCGGTTACCTGAAGATTGCCCCGGAACATACTGAAACCGGTCCGCTCTCGAAAATGATGAAGCCGGGCATGGGTGCCTATGATCGATTCAAACAACTCTTTGAAGCAGCATCCAAAGCGGCCGGCAAAGAGCAATATCTGATTCCGTATTTCATTGCGGCCCACCCGGGAACGAGTGACGAAGATATGCTCAATCTGGCGCTCTGGTTAAGGCGCAATAACTTCCGCCTCGACCAGGTTCAGACGTTTTTACCGACACCGATGGCGCTGGCCACCACCATGTATCACAGCCGTAAGAACCCCTTGCGGGGCTTGAAGGGTGGCGGAGAGGATGTCGAGGTGATTCGCGAAGGCCGTCGCCGTCGATTGCATAAGGCATTTTTGCGTTATCACGATCCGGCTAACTGGCCGATGTTGCGGGAGGCACTGAATGCCATGGGTCGTGCCGACCTGATTGGCAACGGTAAGAAACAATTGATACCT
>JBJTFJ010000100.1:0-3626 GCA_046093345.1 Fluviibacter sp.
AGGCTGAAAAAATGGCAAAAGAGAAATTTGAGCGGACGAAACCGCACGTAAACGTAGGCACAATTGGTCACGTTGACCACGGTAAAACAACATTAACTGCAGCGATTGCTACAGTGTTGTCAGCGAAGTTTGGTGGCGAAGCAAAAGCTTACGACCAAATTGATGCGGCACCAGAAGAGAAGGCACGCGGTATTACGATTAATACAGCACACGTTGAGTACGAGACAGCAAACCGTCACTACGCACACGTTGACTGCCCAGGTCACGCTGACTACGTTAAGAACATGATTACTGGCGCAGCCCAAATGGACGGCGCTATTTTGGTTGTGTCTGCAGCAGACGGTCCTATGCCACAAACACGTGAGCACATCTTGTTGGCACGCCAAGTGGGCGTTCCATACATCATCGTGTTCATGAACAAGTGCGACATGGTTGACGATGCAGAATTGCTAGAGCTAGTAGAAATGGAAGTTCGTGAGTTGTTGTCTAAGTATGACTTCCCAGGCGATGACACACCAATCGTTAAAGGTTCAGCTAAGTTGGCTCTTGAGGGCGACAAAGGTGATCTAGGCGAAGGCGCGATCATGAAGTTGGCTGAAGCATTGGACACATACATTCCAACACCAGAGCGTGCTGTGGATGGCGCGTTCTTGATGCCAGTTGAAGACGTATTCTCTATTTCTGGTCGCGGTACTGTTGTGACTGGTCGTATTGAGCGCGGTATTATTAAGGTTGGTGAAGAGATTGAAATTATCGGTATCAAGCCAACATTGAAGACAACATGTACAGGCGTTGAGATGTTCCGTAAGTTGTTAGACCAAGGTCAAGCTGGTGACAACGTAGGTATCTTGTTGCGCGGTACAAAGCGTGAAGAAGTTGAGCGTGGTCAAGTATTGGCTAAGCCAGGTTCTATTACGCCACACACACACTTCACAGCTGAGGTGTATGTATTGAGCAAAGATGAAGGTGGTCGTCACACACCATTCTTCAACAACTATCGTCCACAGTTCTACTTCCGTACAACTGACGTAACAGGTTCTATCGAATTGCCAAAAGACAAAGAGATGGTGATGCCTGGTGATAACGTCACGATTACAGTGAAGTTGATCGCTCCGATCGCGATGGAAGAAGGTCTTCGTTTCGCGATTCGTGAAGGCGGCCGTACTGTAGGCGCTGGTGTTGTTGCTAAAGTTTTAGATTAATTAGTTTTGCAGAAAACGGTGGCGTGAATGTTGCACGCCACCGAGCTCTTTAAGTTATATCGCGACAACATCGCACTGCTCTTTAGGATAAAAAATGCAAAATCAAAAAATTCGTATCAGATTAAAAGCTTTTGACTATCGTTTGATCGACCAGTCAGCAGCTGAAATCGTAGACACAGCTAAGCGCACTGGCGCAGTTGTTAAGGGTCCAGTACCTTTGCCAACACGTATTGAGCGTTTTGACATTCTACGTTCACCACACGTTAATAAGACTTCACGTGACCAATTAGAGATCCGCACGCACTTGCGCTTGATGGATATCGTTGATCCTACTGAAAAAACTGTTGATGCGTTGATGAAATTGGACCTTCCAGCTGGTGTAGACGTAGAAATTAAGCTTCAGTAAGCAAAAAACTGCTATTGCGGGGTCTTAAAAAAGGCGCTACAATAGCGGGCTTTCCAGAAATATCTGGAAAAAGTAGTTAATTAAGCATTATTTATAAATTTCCGCTGACCAATCGTAGTCAGCATTGGAGTAATGATATGAGCCTAGGCTTAATCGGCCGCAAGGTTGGTATGACCCGCCTCTTTACGGATGAGGGTGATGCTGTACCGGTCACAGTTATCGATGTTAGCGATAACCGCATTGCGCAAGTAAAAACCGAAGAAACTGACGGTTATACAGCTGTTCAGTTGGCATTTGGTACTCGCCGTGCTTCACGCGTTGTAAAACCTCAAGCTGGTCACTATGCAAAAGCAGGTGTATTGGCAGGTAGCGCATTAAACGAATTCAGAATCGATGCAGCTAAAGCTAGTGAGCTTAAAGTTGGCGACGTTATCGGTCTTGATACATTTGCAGTTGGCCAAAAGGTTGATGTGCAAGGTACAACGATTGGTAAAGGTTATGCCGGTACTATTAAGCGTTACCACTTCGCTTCTGGTCGTGCATCACACGGTAACTCACGTTCACACAATGTTCCTGGCTCTATCGGTATGGCTCAGGATCCAGGTCGTGTTTTCCCAGGTAAGCGCATGACAGGTCACTTGGGTGACGTGACACGCACAGTTCAAAATCTTGAAGTTGCTCGTATCGATGCAGAACGTAAATTGCTCTTGATTAAAGGTGCAGTTCCTGGTTCTCGCGGTGGCAAAGTCATCATCACACCAGCAGTGAAAACTGCTGCTGCTAAATAAGGAGCGCGCACATGGAATTAAAGCTCCTACAAGCTGACGGAAAACTGGGTGCAGGCGTTGCTGCTTCTCCAGAAGTTTTCGAGCGTGAATATAACGAAGCATTGATTCACCAGATCGTTGTTGCTTATCAAGCCAACGCTCGTAGCGGTAATCGTGCTCAAAAAGACCGTGAACAAGTTAAACATACTACTAAGAAGCCATGGCGCCAAAAAGGTACTGGCCGTGCTCGTGCTGGTATGTCATCTTCACCATTGTGGCGCGGGGGTGGCCGTATATTCCCTAACTCACCTGAAGAAAACTTTTCACAAAAAGTTAACAAGAAGATGTATCGCGCAGGTATGCGTTCAATCTTCTCTCAGTTGGCTCGCGAAGGTCGTTTAAACATCGTTGAGAGTTTTTCAGTTGATGCTCCAAAAACAAAATTGCTAGCTGAAAAAGTTAAAGCAATGGGCTTGGAGTCAGTTTTGATCATCTCTGATAAGGTTGATGAGAACTTGTATTTGGCTTCACGTAACTTGCATAAAGTTGGTGTAGTTGAAGCGCAACACGCTGACCCACTTTCATTGATCCACTTCCAAAAAGTGTTGATCTTGAAGTCTGCTGTTGCTCAAATTGAGGAGATGCTCAAATGATCGCTACACGTAAAAATGATCATCGCTTGATGCAAGTGTTGGTTGGCCCAGTTATTTCTGAGAAAGCAACATTTGTTGCTGACAAGAATGAGCAAGTGGTTTTCCAAGTTATGCGCGATGCTAACAAGTTAGAAATCAAAGCTGCAGTTGAACTATTGTTCAAAGTGCAAGTGGAATCAGTGCAGGTTGTTAATCAAAAGGGTAAGGCTAAGCGCTTTGGTCGTTTTGAAGGTCGTCGCAACCACACTAAGAAGGCTTATGTTTGCTTGAAGCCTGGTCAAGAAATCAATTTTGAAGCGGAGGCTAAGTAATTATGCCGCTAATGAAGACTAAACCGACTTCACCAGGACGTCGTTCCATGGTGAAAGTGGTGAATCCAGATTTGCATAAGGGTAAGCCTTTTGCAGGTTTGTTAGAGCCACAACATCAAAAATCAGGTCGTAACAACAACGGCCATATCACTACTCGTCATAAGGGTGGTGGTCATAAGCATCACTATCGTATCGTTGACTTTAAGCGTAACGATAAAGATGGTATTCCAGCAAAAATTGAACGTCTTGAATACGATCCTAACCGCAGCGCAAACTTAGCATTATTG
>JBJTFJ010000101.1:0-10994 GCA_046093345.1 Fluviibacter sp.
CATCAATGACCCATGTATGACTTTCAAGCGAACCGCATGGTGGGCTAAGACATGGAAATCCAAACTAGTAACTCTTGGTGATGCAGGCCATGTGAATCCTGAGTCAGGATATGGAGCCTGGCCAGAAGGGATGACGCTATATCAGGAACTCATTTCGAAAGCTAAGAAGGAAGACCATACTTGGGATCAAATTGTGCGCTGGGTATACTAATCTCAATCTTTCGAAAGCTAATCAATTTAACGCAGGTTAACCACCCCTCGATATAGAAGATTTCCTTCTATCTCTGCCCAAAGCAATACTTGTCGCTCGCCAAGAACCGTCGCGCATAGACGAATTGATTGTCTAGTGTAAAGCTGGCCATATACATGGTAATCGAACGACTCGACTTGTCTTTCTGGAATTTTCTGTTGAACCAGAGAAAGCAAGATCAGCCCAACAAGATCGATAGGCACAAGCAGTCCCGGACAACTTAGTGTCTGCGTGGCATAAACATAATCAATACTTGCACGATCCGGGTTTGACTGGATTGCCATGTAGGAAAACAACCCCGTTTCATCAATACTCAATTTCGTATCAAATATGTCGGGTTTAAACGACACAACAAGCGTTGATGGAGTTAATTGTGGCTTGAGTCGATAATGCAGTTCGATGGTTTCTTTTATGAAACAGGCTTCATCCACTAAATAGTTATTGCGAACTCGAAGCCGGATCTGTTTGGAGCGTCTATGAAGTCGATCAGAGAGCAACTCTGTAGAAGATTCCCTGACTAGCCTGCCTTGAACAGGTAGCACACCAGGAATAGTTATTGATCCTGAGATTTGTATGCATGATTTCAGCCGCGAATTCTCATCAGCAAGCTGTGGCACTAACTTTGCAAGAGAAGAGAGATGTTCAACTCGTGTTAACTGCGGACAAATTACGCGATATGTTAGGCATGTGGGTTGGCTTACCAGCCCAGGTAACAATTGTGAGATAACACGATTAAATGCATTGATACGCTCATTCGTGCTGTCAATAATGTCGCACCTAATGCCCGAATTTAAACCAGCGAATCCAGAATCCATAACAACCACTTGGCTAACCGGCAAGTAAAGCCGAAGATTTCACATGATCTTCGGTTAGCTCCGGGGCACACAACTCAATAAAACGATAGGCATAACCTCGAAGAAATGAACCCTTTCTAACACCAATCAGCGTTGTATTTAAGCTGAATAGATGTTCAGACTTTGGCATGCGCAAACCTATATCACGCTCGGCAAAATATGCCATTGAGGCAACAATACCAATTCCCAAACCAAGTTCTACATAGGATTTGATTACGTCAGCATCTAGCGCTGACATCACAATGTCCGGCGTCACGCCTGCATCTGAAAAGGTTTTATCTAACTGAGTTCGTCCTGTGTACCCCTTGTGATAGGTAATAATCGGATACTCAGCAATTTTTTCAAGTGTCAGCTTGCCAGCTGATTGCAATGGGTGTCCATCTGGAACAATGATTGCATGGTGCCACTGATAGTAGGGAAAAGTTGCCACATCTTCGGTGCCTTCCAAGGCTTCGGTTGCAATACCGATGTCTGCATCTCCACTTTTAAGCATAGAGGCAATTTCTGCTGGACTCCCTTGATGAAGGACCAAGTGCACCTTAGGAAATGCTTCCTTGAAAGCCTTAACTACCTTAGGCAATGCGTAACGCGCCTGGGTATGTGTCGTTGCAATGACAAGTTCGCCTTCATCACGTTGAGTAAACTGATCTGCCAACTTCTTAATATTCTGAGCATCCAGCAATAATCGTTCGACAATACCAATCAGTTCTTTACCTGGTTCTGTTAGACCAATAAATCGTTTTCCTTTACGGATAAACAACTCCACTCCAAGTTCATCTTCAAGATCCTTGATGTGTTTGCTAACACCGGGCTGCGATGTAAACAGGACCTCGGCAACTTCTGTCAGGTTAAAGTTCTGTCGAACTGTCTCCCTAACAATTCTTAGTTGTTGGAAATTCATGCAGCCGCATCCTTATGTTCGAAGACGCTCAGCTTTCTTGGTACAAGATAAACATGGTCTCCTTCATCGATATTGAGACCAGCCACTTCGAGACGTGTCAGTTCGACCTCATAGTTCTGATTTGATTTTTCGTCATTAATATCTAGGCCGATGAGTTCTACACGCGAAGTCGCACCAAAGGTGAGGACACGTTCCACTACTGCATATACCCCACGGGCAGCTGGATCTTTAGAAATTGTAAGTTCATGTGGGCGGGCAAATGCCACCACATTGGTGCCATCGGCCACATCCGATCCACCATGCTCCAGTTGATGCGGCCCCACATGAACGACTTCTCCATCGACGCGACCATGAAATAGATTCACCGAACCAAGGAAGCTATAAACGAAGGGGCTTGCTGGTTGATCGTATACCTGATCTGGTGTGCCAACCTGTTCTACCTTACCGTGATTCATTAGTACAACTTCGTCAGCTACTTCCAAAGCCTCTTCTTGGTCATGAGTCACAAAGATTGATGTGACATGTATTTCATCATGAAGACGGCGTAACCAGCGGCGCAGCTCTTTGCGAACCTTGGCATCGAGCGCACCGAATGGCTCATCGAGCAATAAAACTTTAGGCTCGACAGCAAGTGCACGCGCTAAAGCGATACGCTGCCGTTGACCGCCGGATAATTGTGAAGGAAAGCGGTCTGCGAGCCAGTCTAACTGAACCAAATCGAGAAGATCATGAACCTTCTTTCTGATAACAGCTTCGGATGGTCGTTCTTTACGAGGCTTAACGCGCAGACCAAATGCCACGTTTTCAAAGACGGTCATGTGCTTAAACAACGCATAATGCTGGAACACAAAACCAACCTGGCGTTCACGCACATGGCGATCGGAGGCGTCTTCACCCTCGAGAATCACCTGGCCCGAATTTGCAGATTCCAGACCGGCAATAATCCGCAGCAAAGTCGTTTTGCCGCAACCTGATGGTCCTAAGAGCGCAACAAGCTTTCCTGTAGGAAACTCCAAACTGACGTTGTCGAGCGCCTTGAAGTCACCAAATGTTTTGTAGATGTTATTAACCTGAATACTCACGATTAGTCTTCCTTCAATTCCGAATTAACCTTTGCGGCTTTCCATTCAACAAAGGTTTTAATAAGCAGCGTTAGCAATGCCAGAATGGCTAGCAGTGAGGCAACTGCAAAGGCAGCAGCAAAGTTGTATTCGTTGTAAAGAATTTCGACGTGAAGTGGCATGCTGTTTGTCTCTCCACGAATGTGACCAGAAACCACAGAGACAGCACCGAATTCGCCCATGGCTCGTGCATTACAAAGCACAACACCATAGATGACACCCCAGAGAATATTAGGCAATGTTACAAAGCGGAATACCTGCCATCCACGCGCACCTAGAACAATCGCAGCCTCCTCTTCCTCTTTACCCTGGGCTTCCATCAACGGGATGAGCTCTCGAGCCACAAAGGGAAACGTGACAAAAATCGTCGCTAAAAGAATTCCCGGTATGGCAAAGATGATCTTCACATCGTTATCTATGAACCAGGACCCAAACCAGCCCTGAGCACCAAAAACCAGCACAAAAATCAAACCGGCAATGACAGGAGATACCGAGAATGGCAAATCGATCAATGTGATTAAAAATCGTTTGCCTGGAAAATTGAACTTGGTAATCGCCCAGGCCGCAGCCACCCCGAATACCAGATTCATCGGCACAGATACCAACGCAACAATCAAGGTCAACTTGATGGCTGACAAGGCATCAGGATCGGTCAACGCAACCAGATAGGCATCCCAGCCTTTGCGGAAGGCTTCAACAAAAACAGAACCCAATGGCAACAGCAGAAATAACGCAAAGTAGAACAATCCCGTTCCAATGATTATTCTGCGCACCCATGGAGACTCCTGAGTCGCGTCGTTAAGTTTCTGATTGCCACGTATGGACTTAGCGCCTATAGCCGCAGAGATACCACCAGCCATTACACTTCCCTTCCTGTTCTTTTAGCTGTCCATGCCTGAAGCGTATTAACAACCAGCAACAAAATAAATGACAGGATCAGCATGACAACAGCAATAGAAGTCGCCCCCGAATAGTCATACTGCTCTAATTTTGTAATGATCATTAAGGGAGCAATTTCAGAAACCATCGGCAAATTTCCGGCAATGAAAATCACCGAGCCGTATTCACCAACAGCACGGGCAAAGGCTAGTGCAAATCCGGTTAATAAGGCCGGTAAGATAATTGGCAGCACGACTTTAAATATGGTCTGTGCTCGATTCGCCCCAAGGCTGGCCGCTGCCTCTTCGATTTCCTTATCCAGATCTTCGAGTACCGGTTGCACCGTCCTGACTACGAAAGGGAGCCCGATGAAGATCAGGGCAATCATGATGCCAATCGGCGTAAAGGCGATTTTCAGACCCAGCGGTTCCAGGAATTGCCCTAGCCAGCCGTTTTTGGCGTAAATTGCTGTCAAAGCAATACCAGCTACAGCAGTCGGCAATGCAAACGGCAGATCGACCAGCGTATCAACGATCTTCTTGCCCGGGAAGCTATATCTAACCAAGGCCCATGCCAAAATCATGCCAAAAAAGGCATTTATAGCGGCTGCAATTAATGCAGCACCAAAGCTCAATTTTAATGAGGCCACCACACGTGGTTCGCTAATCGTTTCCCAGAATTGCAGCCAGCTAAGATCGGTTGTTTTCCAGATCACTGCCGAAAGAGGAATCAGAACAATCAGCCCCAGATAAGCCAAGGTAAAACCCAGGGTTACACCGAACCCCGGGATTACGCTTTGCTTGAAAAGCGGTTTAATCATCGTTTCACCACTATCTGATCGTAAATACCGCCATCAGAGAACTGCTCTTTTTGAACTTTCTCCCAACCACCCAGCAATTTTTCTACAGTGAATGTATTGACCTGAGGGAAGGTTTTTGAATACTTCTTGAGAACTGCTTGATTACGCGGTCGCAGGTAATGTTTTGCAATAATTTCCTGACCTTCGGGTGTCCACAGATACTCCAGGTAAGCCGTTGCAACTTTGCGGGTGCCCTTCTTATCGACGACCTTATCAACAACGGTCACGGGGGCCGGGGCATCTATTGAAAGACTCGGATAAACGATATCAAACTGGTCGCCACCCACTTCCTTATCAAGCAAAATTGCTTCGTTTTCAAAGGTCACGAGTACGTCACCGACATTACGTTGGGTAAATGTCGTGGTTGCTCCACGACCTCCTCCATCAAGCACGGGCACATTCTTGAACAGAGCCTTCACAAACTCTTTGGCACTTTCTTCAGATTTGTAGTTCTTGATGGCAAATCCCCAGGCAGCCAGATAGGTATAACGACCATTACCTGATGTCTTAGGGTTGGGCACAATCACTTCTACCCCCTGACGGACAAGATCTGGCCAATCCTTGATATTTTTTGGGTTTCCCTTACGCACCAGGAAAACTGATGTGGTTGTGTAGGGGGCCGCGTTGTTCGGAAGACGCTTTTCCCAATCAGGTTTCACAAGACCGCTCTGCACTAACTTCTGGATGTCAGGCACCTGGTTCATAGTGACCACGTCTGCTTCTAGGCCGGCAATAACTGCGCCCACCTGCTTGCTGGAACCACCATGCGACTGATTAATCGTAACCGGTGCATTGCCCTTGGCCTGCCAGCTAGCAACAAATGCTGGATTGATATCCTTATAGAGTTCACGCGAAACATCGTAGGACACATTTAGAATTGAGGTCTGCGCAAGAGCAGCGCTTGTCGACGCAAAGAGCATTGCTGATACCGTGGCACCAATCAGCGAACGAATTTTTGATGTTTTCATGGTTTTGCCTCCAAGGTTGGGACTTGCAGTCTAGGGCATGCCTTATGCCAGCAAAAGACGAAATACGTCTTTGCTTATATCGAATTGAATATAAGAAACTTGAAAAGACTTAAGGGTTCCGGTACCTGTTGGTACCGGAATAATCTGCAACCTAACTCAACGGTTTATTTCTTAGTGATGATTTGGTCAAACACGCCGCCATCGCCAAAATAGGTCTTCTGAGCTTTGTCCCAGCCACCAAAAACCTGGTCGATGGTAAACAATTTGACCTTGGCGAAATTCCCGCTGTACTTGGCCGCAATTTCCTTGTTACGAGGGCGGTAATAATGGCGGGCAGCAATTTCCTGACCGATCGGACTATAGAGATACTCCAGATACGCGGTTGCAACCTTTCGAGTACCCCTCTTATCTACAACCTTGTCGACAACGGCAACAGATGGTTCTGCCAAAATCGATAAGGATGGCGTAACGATATCGAACTTATCTGGGCCCAGTTCCTTGATCGAAAGATAAGCCTCGTTTTCCCAAGAAATGAGCACATCGCCAATTCCGCGCTCCGTAAAGGTTGTGAGCGAACCACGCGCACCTGAATCCAGTACTTTTACATTCTTATAGATGTTAGTTACCAGCTCACGTGCTTTCTGGTCATTACCACCCGGCTGTTTAAGCGCATAGCCCCAAGCAGCCAGGAAGTTCCAACGGGCGCCACCGGAAGTCTTTGGGTTGGGGGTTACTACTTCGATGCCAGGCTTGGCAACATCGTTCCAATCTTTGATGCCCTTGGGGTTACCTTTACGCACCAAGAACACAATAGTCGACGTATACGGTGCCGAATTATCCGGTAGACGCTTGATCCAGTTTGGCGCAATCAGACCTTTCTGAGCAATTGCATCCACGTCATAGGCAAGTGCAAGCGTGACCACATCAGCATCCAGGCCGTCGATCACTGCACGGGCTTGCTTGCCTGAACCACCATGAGATGCACGCACATTCAGCGTTTCGCCAGTTTCTTTTTTCCAGTGGTTGGCAAATACAGCATTGAAATCTTTGTACAACTCACGCGTCGGATCATACGAAACGTTTAGTAGTGATGTATCAGCATGTGCAGCCACCCCTGATAAAGCGACTGTTATCCCCAGCAGCGCAGAGAGTAGTGATTTGCGTGTAATTGCCATGTTGCAAACTCCATCCAGTTAGTAGATGGGGCAATATTGCTGCACAGCACAGTATCTTGTGAACGAATTAAAACTTCTTTGCTTATATCGAATCCCATGGATCGGGGGCTAGCTATACCAGTTTTGGTATATGCGGCCATTCTACCCAGGGGTACTCAGGAAGCCCATTTGACCAGCGCTGATCCGGTTCACCCTGAATCAAAGGATTCAGGTAACTCAGCGCTTCAGGCAAAACGGTATAACGCTGCTGATCAATCCAGCTAACCGGAAAAGATCTCTCTTTGTTGGCGATTTCTGAAAGCGAGACAGAGTCGCAGTGCCATGCATAGGGTTGGTTTGCATCTCGGACAATGTTCACCATGACCCCGCTTTGTCCTTGCTGCGCGAGCTGAACGGCATACGCTGCAACAGCCTCTGCCTGATCAATATCAGTGGCACTGGCTACATGTCGGGCAGCGCGCTGCAGATAATCCGGTACAGCTACATGCACTTTAACTGACAGCTTCTCACGCAAGAGTTGAGCCACAGCAAAACCTGCGCCGCCAAGCTGTTCATGACCGTAACGTGCCACGGCATTCTGCTGCGCATAGAACTGACCATCTGAGGTACGTATACCCTCTGATACAACACATACGCAGGCGTTATGTTTGATGAAGCTCGCTTTTACTGCCGCTACAAAACTTTCGGGGTCAAACGTCACTTCCGGGAAAAGAATCAGCGGCGAAGCCATTTGCGTCGGCAACCTTGCGACAGCACCACAACTTGCCAACCAACCCGTGTGACGCCCCATGACTTCCAGAATAAAAACACTGGGTTTAGTCGCCATGGCGCAATGATCACGCGCCGCTTCCATAAGCGATACGGAGAGGTACTTTAATGCCGAGCCAAAGCCCGGTGACGTGTCTGTACCTTCTAGATCATTATCGATGGTCTTAGGTAAACCAATTACTCGGAGACCCAACCCGAACCGGTCGCCCAGTTCAACGAGTTTGGCAGCGGTATCCATCGAACCGTTGCCACCATTCACATAAATCGTACCGATCTGATGGGCTACCAGCACATCACGCGTCCGATGCCATTGCTCTGGATTATCGTTATAACTGGCAAGCAACGTGCGCCCGGACCCCAGACCACCACCCGGCAATTGACTAAGCGCCAACCTCATCGATTCTGGGAGTGCAGAAGCATCAACGAGCTGATCGTTTAGGATGCCGGACAAACCATGCTCGGCAGCGAATAAACGCCCTACCGAAAATTGCTTGTGTGCCTTGATGAGTGCAGCAGCCGTGGCACCAATGACGGCCGTGACACCGCCTGACTGGAAATAAAGTGCGTTCTTCATTACAGCATTAAAACAGATCGGGCGCCGGATTGGCAGAGCCAACCGGGCGCCCGACTGTAAGTACTTTGTTAATTAGTTCAGCGCGCCAAGGACACGTGAAGTAATTTCATCAACACTACCAACACCGGCTACTTTTTCAACCTTAGGTGCATTGGCATCGCCTGCGTTCTTCCAGTTGGTGTAGAACGTGACCAGTGGCTTGGTCTGGCTGTGATAGATGTCTAGACGATGACGCACGGTTTCTTCTTTGTCATCATCACGCTGAATGAGGTCTTCACCCGTCACGTCATCCTTACCAGCCACTTTAGGTGGGTTGTAAGTGATGTGATAGGTACGGCCCGATGCGAGGTGCACACGGCGACCGGCCATGCGATCAATGATGTCCTGATCAGGCACATCGATTTCCAGAACGATATCCAGTGGTACACCTGCTTCTTTCATGGCTTCCGCTTGTGGAATCGTGCGTGGGAAACCATCGAACAGGTAACCATTCTTGCAGTCGGCTTCTTTCAGACGCTCTTTGACCATACCAATGATCACGGCATCCGGAACCAGACCGCCCGAATCCATATGTTTTTTAGCTTCCATACCCAGCGGGGTACCAGCCTTAACCTGCGCACGCAGCATATCGCCGGTGGAGATTTGTGGAATACCGAATTTTTCACAGATAAATTTGGCTTGGGTGCCCTTACCAGCGCCCGGAGCGCCCAACAGAATGAGTTTCATCGGTATCCTCGATTAGAAAGTATTGATGGTGAAAGTGTGAAACATGTACCTTGCTAAAAACTTACGATAATTACGGCTGAGGGTCAATGCGCAGCGCAGCGAAGTGCTCGGCAAATACCTGTTGGGCGCGTATTGCATCGTCTGGGGTATCTACCCCGGCTGGCGGTAATGTTTCTGTTACCGCCACGCTAATACGATAGCCGTGCCACAGCGCCCGCAACTGCTCCAGAGCCTCTATGGACTCCAATGGGCTAGGCGCCAAGCTGGCGTAATCTCTCAAGAATCGGCGACGATATGCGTAAAGCCCGATATGTCGGTAACAGGCATAGCCACTTGCAGGCAGCGCTTGTGGGTGATTTCCCTGCTGCCAGGTCGGGCTGAAATCATCACGGGCAAAAGGAATAGGCGCCCGTGAAAAATACAACGCATCGGCATTAGCCTTCATGACGACTTTGCAGATATTCGGGTTAAAGAGTTCTGCCGCGTCATGTATCTCATGGGCAAGCGTCGCCATATCGGCACCGGAATCAACCAGTTGATGGGCGGCCTGATCAATCAGCTCGGGCGGAATAAAAGGCTCATCCCCCTGCACGTTCACCACCACGGTTTCATCTGCCCAGCCAAAGTGATCACACACTTCGGCGATGCGATCTGTACCACTCGGGTGGTCTTCGCGGGTCATGCAGACATCAAACCCGGCTTCCCGAACGGCATCCCGTACATCACGGCTATCCGTTGCCACCACAATCGTATCTGCACCTGATCGCTGCGCCCGTTCGCAAACTCGAACGACCATCGGCTTACCGCCCAGATCAAGCAGCGGCTTGTCCGGCAACCGGCTGGATTTAAGTCGAGCCGGAATCACCACGCGGAATGTCACGTAACTCACCTCCGGCTCCTAGCTTTAGCCTTGCTGGCCGTTCAGGCTGCGGGCTTCGTCCTGCATCATGATGGGAATGCCATCACGAACGGGATAAGCCAGCTGGCAGGGCTTGCAAATGAGTTCCTGTGCGGATTTATCAAAGTCCAGCTTGCCTTTGCAGACAGGGCAAACGAGTATTTCTAACAGACGCGGATCCATTTAACGACTCTCTATCGTAGACGCAGCACTATGATCACTCAGCCATTCGGCCAGCGGTAATACCGGGGAAAAGCGGGCACTGACGGGCACCGCAAACCAGTTGTCGTGTCCGTCAGCAAAGTGTTGGCATTTTACTGCATCCTTCTCCGTCATCATCACCGGCAAACGCGTGAAGGGAATATCTTTCGGCTGAAAATCATGGTGATCGGGAAAAGAACGCCCCTCTACTTTGATCCCCGCATTACGCAACATATTGAAAAAACGCTCGGGATGACCGATACCGGCAATAGCGATAACCGATTGGCCTGCAAAGTCTTTTAATGGCGATTTACACTCTGGCTGATTTAATACGTAAACGGCATCCGGCACCAGCGACATTTCAAAACGGGGCACAACAGGCCAGCCCGACTGGTCCGGGTTTCCCTGAATAATCACACCCTTCACTAATGGCCCCGTCAATCGAGTCAATGGCTCACGCAGGGGCCCTAGGGGTAACAGATGACCATTACCCACCCCGCGTTGATCAAAAACCACCACTTCGAAATCCCGAGCCAGATTCAGGTGCTGCAACCCATCATCCGCAATGAGAATGTTAACGCCGGGGTTTGCTGCCAGCAAAGCCCGACCGGCTTCTGCACGCTTTTCGCCTACAAATACAGGAAAGCCCTGCTGGGCGTACAAAAGCGGTTCATCACCTACATATTGAGGGCTATCACCTACACCCACAGCTCTTACCCCGGGAACCTTACGCCCATAGCCGCGACTGATAATCCCCGGACGCCAACCCAGATCTTTAAGCTGCTGAGCTAAGGCTAAGGCCACGGGGGTTTTACCTGCC
>JBJTFJ010000102.1:0-3594 GCA_046093345.1 Fluviibacter sp.
GAAATGGTTATGCCGGGTGACAACATCCGCATGACTGTAAAACTGATCAACCCGATCGCCATGGAAGAAGGTCTGCGCTTCGCAATCCGCGAAGGTGGCCGTACCGTTGGCGCCGGCGTCGTCTCGAAAATCATCGAGTAACGATTTGTTGCCAGGGCCCGTCGCAAGCGGGTCGCAGTTGCCTGAGGCGCTCCGGAATATGGGGGCGCCTTAAGTGTTTTGCAGGGGTGTAGCTCAACTGGCAGAGCGTTGGTCTCCAAAACCAAAGGTTGGGGGTTCGATGCCCTCCGCCCCTGCCACTTTTAGCCGTGGACTGTGCAAACAGTTCTGATTGTGTCTGATGGTCGATAAGCTTAAATTTGTACTGGCAGCGCTTGCCGTGGTTGCCGGGATCGCCGGGTTCTACCTGCTGGCGCCAGATGCCTCACTGTTGCGTGGCGCATCGGTGCTGGGTGGCCTCGTGGTTGCTGTCCTGCTGATTTGGACAACAGCTCAGGGTCGCCAGCTGGCAGCGTTTGTCCGCGAATCGACCTATGAGGCACGTAAAGTTGTCTGGCCGACCCGCAAGGAAACGCTGCAGACAACGGCGATGGTTTTTGTGTTCGTCCTGATCATGGCCATCTTTCTGTGGCTGACAGATAAAACCCTGGAATGGGTCATGTATGACCTGATCCTGGGCTGGAAGAAATAATGAGCAAACGTTGGTACGTCGTACACGCCTATTCAGGCTTCGAAAAGAGCGTCATGCGTGCACTTGCCGAGCGCATTCAGCGTGCGGGCATGCAGGATCTGTTTGGTCAGATTCTGGTGCCGGTAGAAGAAGTCGTGGAAATGCGCGGTGGTCAGAAGTCCATCTCCGAGCGCAAATTCTTCCCAGGCTACGTCCTGGTTGAAATGGACATGAACGACGACACATGGCACCTCATCAAGAGCACGCCTAAAGTTACCGGTTTTGTGGGCGGTACCGCCACCAAGCCAACACCGATTTCCCAGAAGGAAGTCGACAAGATCATGCAGCAGATGCAGGAAGGTGTTGAAAAGCCCCGTCCGAAAATTCTGTTCGAAGTGGGCGAAATGGTCCGCGTCAAGGAAGGCCCGTTTACGGACTTCAATGGCAACGTCGAAGACGTCAACTACGACAAGAGCAAGTTACGTGTGTCGGTCAGCATTTTTGGCCGTTCGACACCGGTAGAACTGGATTTTGGTCAGGTTGAAAAAGCCTAACTGATCAGGTTTTAAGGGCGCCAACCCCGGCAGTAACGTTGGCAAAGAGGAGCGTTAGTAGTTGGCCAAGGTTGGCGAAAGCGCGTTAAAACTCACTTTAAGGAGCCTTTCATGGCAAAGAAGATCGTCGGCTATATCAAGCTGCAAATCCCCGCGGGTAAAGCTAACCCGTCGCCTCCAGTTGGCCCAGCACTGGGTCAACGTGGCCTGAATATCATGGAATTCTGTAAAGCCTTTAATGCGGCGACACAGGGCATGGAACCAGGTCTCCCAACGCCAGTCGTGATTACCGCCTATGCGGATAAGTCTTTCACGTTCGTGATGAAGAGCCCACCGGCTACCATCCTGATCAAAAAGGCTGCAGGCATCCAGAAGGGTAGCCCGCGTCCACACACTGATAAAGTTGGCAAAATTACTCGTGCCCAAGCCGAAGCTATCGTCAAGACCAAGCAAGCTGACCTAACAGCTGCTGATCTGGACGCCGCAGTGCGCACCATCGCTGGTAGCGCCCGCAGCATGGGCATCACCGTGGAGGGCCTCTAATATGGCAAAACTGACAAAGCGTCAAAAGGCCGTTCAAGGCAAAGTTGATCGTAACAAGCTGTATCCACTCGGTGAAGCGCTGACTATTGCCAAAGATCTGGCAACGGCCAAGTTCGATGAATCCATCGACGTTGCACTGAACCTCGGCATTGATGCACGTAAGTCGGACCAGGTTGTTCGTGGTTCGGTCGTGCTGCCAGCTGGTACCGGTAAGACCATGCGCGTTGCCGTGTTCGCCCAAGGCGACAAGGCTGAAGCTGCTACCGCAGCAGGTGCTGATGTGGTCGGTTTCGAAGATCTGGCAGAGCAGGTTAAGGCCGGCAACATGGATTTCGACATCGTGATCGCAACACCAGACGCGATGCGTATCGTTGGTCAACTGGGTCAGATTCTTGGCCCACGTGGCCTGATGCCAAACCCGAAGGTTGGCACTGTGACTATGGACGTGGCTACGGCAGTTAAGAACGCCAAGGCTGGCCAGGTTCAGTACCGTACCGACAAGGGCGGCATCGTGCACTCGACGATTGGCCGTGCCTCGTTTGGTGTCGAAGCGCTTGAGCAGAATCTGCGTGCGCTGGTCGATGCACTGGTTAAGGCTCGTCCAGCTTCGGCTAAGGGTCAGTACCTGAAGAAGATCGCTGTTTCCAGCACCATGGGTCCTGGCGTGCACGTCGATCAGGCATCGGTACAAGCTTAAGTATTAAAGAACTTTGGGCTGGCTGCCAGGCACCCTCGGGTGCTAGGTGGCCAGATCGTCAAAGACCGCAGGTGCGTACCAACGTTTAATTGCTCTCCGGAGCATCCTGCGCAGATGGTGGTCCCAGAACAGGATTTCGCGGCAATGTCCGCAAGTCTCTGATTTCGGTCACCGTAATGGGGGTAACTGGTTCGCCGGTTACATGTTGACTTGAATGGAGAAAGACGAATGAGTCTGAATCTGAACGACAAAAAGGCAGTGGTTGCCGAGGTGTCGAGCCAAGTAGCCAAAGCGCAAAGCGTAGTACTCGCTGAGTACCGCGGCATCGAAGTGAGTGATCTCACCAAGCTGCGCGCCAAGGCACGTGAATCGGGTGTCTACCTGCGTGTTCTGAAGAACACCTTGGTACGTCGCGCGGTTGAAGGCACGCCTTTTGCAGACCTGTCGTCACACATGGTTGGCCCGCTGATCTACGGTATTGCCGAAGATCCGATCGCAGCCGCCAAGGTGCTGAACGACTTTGCCAAGTCGAACGACAAGCTGATTCTTAAGGCAGGTAGCTATGCCGGTGAAACCCTGGATGCCGCTGGCGTCAAGGCACTGGCAAGCATCCCGAGCCGCGAGGAACTGCTGGCCAAGCTGCTGGGCGTCATGATGGCACCGCTGACTGGCATGGCAATCAGCCTGGGCGCTCTGGCGAAAAAACGCGAAGAAGAAGGCGCTGCTGCGTAAGCAGGCCGGTCACTTCCGAACCTTTTTTAACGATTAGAACTTACTGGAGTAACAATCATGGCAATTACCAAGGACGATATCCTGGACGCCGTTGCTAATCTGACCGTTCTCGAACTGAACGAGCTGGTTAAGGCATTTGAAGAGAAGTTTGGTGTATCGGCTGCCGCTATGGCCGTCGCTGCCCCGGGTGCTGCTGCTGGCGGTGGCGATGCTGCTGCTGAGCAAACCGAATTCACCGTTATCCTGGCTGCTGCTGGCGATAAGAAGGTTGAAGTCATTAAGGTTGTTCGCGCAGCAACTGGCCTGGGCCTGAAGGAAGCCAAGGACGTCGTTGACGGCGCTCCTAAGGCAGTGAAGGAAGGCATCTCCAAGGCTGACGCTGAAGCCCTGAAGAAGCA
>JBJTFJ010000103.1:0-7882 GCA_046093345.1 Fluviibacter sp.
GAAGCATTTCGTTGGCCGTCCTAGCCCGATTTATCACGCCAAGCGTTGGAGTGAGATTCTCGGTGGTGCCCAGATTTATCTGAAGCGCGAAGATCTTAACCACACCGGTGCCCACAAGATCAACAACACCATTGGTCAGGCTTTGCTGGCGCACCGTATGGGTAAGAAGCGCGTTATTGCCGAAACCGGTGCCGGTCAACATGGCGTCGCTTCGGCAACAGTTGCCGCCCGTTTCGGGATGAAGTGCGTGGTCTACATGGGTGCAGAAGACGTGGGTCGTCAGTCGGCCAATGTCTATCGTATGAAACTGCTCGGTGCCGAAGTGGTGCCGGTAGAAAGTGGTTCGCGCACGCTAAAAGATGCGCTGAATGAAGCAATGCGTGACTGGGTGACTAACGTTGAAGACACCTTCTACATCATCGGCACTGTTGCTGGCCCGCACCCGTATCCAATGATGGTGCGAGACTTCAATTCGGTGGTCGGTAAAGAATGCGTTAAGCAGATGCCGGATATGGTTGGCCGCCAGCCAGATGCGGTGATTGCCTGTGTGGGTGGTGGTTCTAACGCCATGGGTATTTTCTACGATTACATTCCGCACGAGAGCGTTAAGCTAATCGGTGTGGAAGCCGCTGGTGATGGGATTGATACGCCACGTCATGCCGCATCGTTGCAACTAGGTAAGCCGGGTGTGCTGCATGGAAACCGTACCTATCTGCTGCAGGATGAGAATGGCCAGATCATTGAAACCCATTCGGTATCAGCGGGTCTGGACTATCCGGGTGTTGGCCCGGAACATGCCTGGCTGAAAGATAGCGGTCGCGCAGAATATGTTGGTGCAACGGATAAAGAAGCGTTGCAGGCTTTCCATGATCTGTGTCGTATCGAAGGTATTATTCCTGCACTCGAATCGAGCCATGCATTGGCTTATGCCGCCAAGCTGGCGCCGACCCTGCCTAAGGATAAGATTCTGCTGGTCAACCTGTCAGGCCGTGGCGACAAGGATCTGCATATTGTTTCAGAAGCCAGTGGCATGGAATTTTATTGCCGTCAGAGCTGCCGCACTGCTTTTGCAAAAGCCGGTATGAGCGTTAACGATAGCAATACGGAGGCCAAGTAATGGGTCGTATTACCGATACGTTTGCCGCACTGGCGACACAGGGTAAAAAAGGGCTGATCCCTTACATCATGGCGGGCGACCCATCGCCAGCGCTTACGGTTGATCTGATGCATGCCCTCGTTGAGGGTGGGGCAGACGTCATCGAACTCGGGGTGCCGTTCTCTGACCCGATGGCCGATGGACCGGTGATTCAGCGTGCTGCTGAACGCGCCATTGCGCAAGGAATTGGTCTGCATCAGACACTGGCTATGGTGGCCGAATTCCGTAAGCAGGATCAGGACACCCCGATTGTGTTGATGGGTTACGCCAATCCGATTGAATGTATTGGCCAGACAGCTTTTGTGGCAGCCGCTAAGGCTGCCGGCGTTGATGGCGTGCTGGTGGTCGATTACCCACCGGAAGAGTCCGACGATTTTGCCAAGCAGTTGCGTGCCGTGGATATGGACCCGATTTATTTGCTGGCTCCGACTTCGACCGAAGAGCGCATTGCTGCGGTGGCCAAAGTGGCCAGCGGCTATCTGTACTATGTATCCCTGAAGGGCGTAACAGGTGCAGGTCATCTGGATCTGCATGAGGTCTCGCAACGTATTCCGCAAATTCGTCAGCGCACCGGTTTACCCGTTGGCGTGGGTTTTGGTATCCGTGATGCCAGCACCGCAGAGCGTCTGGCGGGTATGGCCGACGCCGTTGTGGTGGGCAGCCGCTTGATCGACGCGATCACCGATGTGCCGCAAAGTGAGGCACGCGCTGCTTTGCTGGCAGTGATGAAAGATATTCGTGCTGGCGTCGATAAAGCCGCCAGTAAAAAGTAATTCAAGTAATTAACGTTTATTAGGAGCACGCGATGAACTGGGTTAACAAACTGCTGCCCCCGAAGATCAAACGCGCCGACGGTCAGCGCAAGAGCACCTTGCCAGAAGGTTTGTGGTGCAAGTGCCCGAATTGTGAAGCGGTGCTCTATACGGCGGATCTTGAAGCCAACATGCAGGTGTGCCCGAAATGCGAGCATCATCATCGCGTTAAGGCTCGCACCCGTCTGGATATGTTGATGGATGCCCATGGTCGCGTTGAAATCGGTGCCGAAGTCCGTCCTAAGGATGCGCTAAATTTTGTGGATAGCCGTCCTTATCCGGTTCGCGTTGAAGAAGCTCAGAAGCAGACCAGCGAAACCGATTCGTTGATCGTAATGCAGGGCACGATTGAAGCAGAACCAGCCGTGGTTGCCTGTTTCGAATTCGAATTTATGGGTGGTTCGATGGGCTCGGTATTGGGTGAGCGTTTTGTGCGCGGTGTACGCGCAGCCATCGAAAACAAATGTGGTTTTGTCTGCATCACCGCTTCTGGCGGTGCCCGTATGCAGGAAGGCTTGTTTTCCCTGATGCAGATGGCCAAGACGACGGCGTCGATTTCCGAGCTGGCGCGTCATGGGTTGCCATTTATTACCGTGCTGACCGACCCGACTATGGGTGGTGTGTCTGCTTCGTTTGCCTTCGTGGGTGATGTCGTGATCGCCGAACCGAATGCCCTGGTCGGCTTTGCTGGTCCGCGTGTGATCGAACAGACCGTTCGTGAAAAACTGCCAGAAGGTTTCCAGCGTGCAGAATTCCTGCTCGATAAGGGTGCCATTGACATGATTGTTCATCGCAAATCGCTGCGTGATGAACTGTCGTCGTTGTTACGTATTCTCCGTAAGGAACCGGTGAGCTCCTGAGCTTTTCCCTAAGGTAAGCATGCAAACTCTGGATCAGTGGCTGGCCCAAATAGAGGCCATGCACCCCCGTGGGGTTGCAGGTATTGAACTCGGCCTGGAGCGGGTGAGGGTTGTTAGTGAGCATTTAGGTCAGCAAGAGGCACTAACTGCTGCCCGGGTGCCCATCATCATGGTGGCGGGCACCAATGGTAAGGGCTCAGTCGTCGCCTACCTCTCGAATATGCTCGATAGAGCGGGTTACAAAGTCGGCACGTATACCAGCCCACACCTGATTCACTTCAATGAACGTGTTCGCATTAATGGCGTGTCTGCACCGGACGAGGCCCTCGTTGCTGCGTTTGAACAGGTAGAGGCTGCGCGGCAGACAGTGGGTGCTGCTTTAACGTATTTTGAATTCACTACATTGGCGGCCATCCAGGTCTTTTTGGCGGCGGGTGTTGATGCGCTGGTGCTGGAAGTCGGCCTGGGCGGTCGACTAGATGCCGTGAACCTCTATGAGCCGGACGTGTCGGTGTTGACTGGTGTTGCGCTGGATCACCAGGACTTCCTTGGCGATACCCGGGAAGCCATTGCGCTTGAAAAAATCGGTATTGCCCGTGCCGGCAAACCGATCGTGATTGCCGAGCCCGATATGCCGCTGGCTGCGCTTAAACAACTGGCCTCCCTGGGTGCGAAGGTTTACCTGATAGGTGAAGCGTTTGGTTTTGAGCCTTTGCCCGGTGAAGAGGGTTTGCCGAGTATTCAGTGGCGCTACTGGTTGCGACAGCCAGGTACCAAACCGGAAGACATGCAGCGGCGGGGTGGCTTGGCTTATCCGGGCTTGCGCGGCAAGATTCAGTTGCTGAACGCCGCTACGGCGATGACAGCCATGGATTGTCTACAGGATCGTCTGCCCGTGGCTATGGGCGCTGTGCGCCGAGGCTTGCTGGAAACAGAATTGGCAGGCCGCTTCCAGGTGATTCCGGGTCCCCCGGATCTGGTGCTGGATGTGGCGCACAATCCCGATGCGGCCAAAGTATTGGCCAACAACCTGAGCCATTTGCCTTTTGCCCACACGCAACATGGCATTGTGGGCATGATGGCCGATAAAGACATGGTGGGTGTGCTGACGCCCCTGATTAAACCCATTACCCGTTGGTATCTCACCCCGCTGGACAATCCGCGTTCGGCAACTGTTGCACAGTTGCGAGACATCTTGTGTAGTCTCGGGGTTAAAGACAATCAGATTGAAAGCTACGAAAATCCTCGAAGTGCGTATGCTGCAGCACGAAAAAATGCGACCGAGAGTGATAGAATTGTGGCCTTCGGTTCTTTCCTCACAGTAGCGGATGTCCTCAGGGACTTGGGCAGAACGGCATGAAGCCAGACACTCCAGAATCAGATAGCCAGCAGGACCTTAAAAGACGCGCTCGTCGACGTCTGCTAGGTGCTGCTTTTTTTGTCATTATCGTGGCAGCTGTATTGCCGATGGTGATGGATACGGCCCCGCCGCCACAACTTAATGACTTCCGTATCGTTACAGAAGCCGAAAAGCAGGCCGCTGCTGCACCGGTTGTTGTGCCACCGCCAGAAGCGGTGCCTGCCAGCGCCGCGCCAGCTGCACCGGGCGTGATTAAAGACGCACCAGCCGAAGCTAAACCAGATGCCAATCCTACAGCGGCGCCAAGTCCTGCCGCTGTGCCTGCTGCAGTACCTGCTGCGCCAGCCTCAGTCGACGCCAAACCGGTGGTTGTCGCCCAGGCAACCGATGCCAAGCCAGAGCCTGTTAAGCCGGTAGAAAAACCTGCAGAGAAGGCGGCTGAGAAAAAGGTCGAGAAGCCGGTAGAGAAAAAGCCAGCAGATAAACCAGCTGAAAAGAAACCTGCGGACAAACCAACTGATACCAAGAAAGATGCCAAGGACAGCAAAGAGCCTGTCCAGGCTGGTCAGTATTACATCCAGGTAGGCGTGTTTGCTGACGCTGATAACGTCAAGCAGGTACGCTCCAAGTTGAATGGGCAGGGCATTGCTAGCTGGACTGAAGCGGCAACGGGCAACCTGGCGGGCAAGACACGCGTCAAGGCGGGTCCGTTCTCTAGCAAAGAGGCTGCTGATAAAGCCCTAGCGAAAATTTCCAAGGCCGGTTTGAACGGCCTCGGAGTCAAAAAATGATCCTTTTCTTAACCGGGCGCCTTGGGTGATATGACCGGTTTCGATTATGCCGTTATCGCAATACTGTCCGCTTCGGTCCTCTTGGGTGCCTGGCGCGGTATGGTGAGCGAAGTGATGTCGCTCGGTGCCTGGGTGGTGGCGTTTCTGGTTGCGCGCGAATGGGGTGAGGTTGTGGGTACCCAATTGCTGGCACCGTATTTAACCGTAACCTTCTGGCAGATAGCCGGCGGTTGGATTTTGCTCTTTATTGCATCCATTTTGTCGGTGTCCATTTTCCGGGCGCTGATTCGTAAAACAATTCATGCCATTGGTCTTGGTTTCTTCGATCGCACACTCGGTATGGCTTTTGGTGCAGCACGCGGCACGTTACTGGTGTTGTTGCTCGTGGCCATTGGCGGTATGACCCACTTGCCGGAAGAGTCCTGGTGGCGTCAGGCGCGTCTCGCGCCTCTGACCGAGCAGGGCGTGACTTATATCAAACCCTGGCTGCCTGATGATCTGGCCAAGCACATTGCCTATGCCGATTCGATCAGCCAGATGGCACCACAACTTGCACCGCAGCTAGTTCCTCAGCTGCTACCCCAGAATCCACTTTCTAAGTAATCGAGACTAGCATGTGCGGAATTATTGGCGTTGTAGCCACCACACCGGTTAACCAGTTGCTCTATGACGGACTGATGGTGCTTCAGCATCGTGGTCAGGATGCGGCAGGTATTTCAACGGCAGAAGGTAGCACCTTCCATATGCACAAAGGGCCGGGTCTGGTGCGCGATGTGTTCCGTACGCGCAACATGCGTGCGTTGCCGGGTAACTGGGGCATTGCACACTGTCGTTATCCGACAGCGGGTTCGGCCTATAACTTTGCCGAAGCCCAGCCGTTCTACGTGAACTCCCCATTTGGTTTGATGCTGGCGCATAACGGTAATCTGACCAATGCAGAAGAACTGAAGCAACAACTCTTCAAGCTGGATCTGCGTCATATCAATACCAATTCCGATTCAGAAGTGCTGCTTAACGTTCTGGCCCATGAGTTGCAGAGGGCGGCACATGGGACATGTCTGGATCAGGCAGCAATTTTCAAGGCTGTACGTGGCGTGCATAAACGCGTGCGTGGCGCCTATGCCGTGGTCGTAATGATTGCCGGTTATGGTCTGTTGGCCTTCCGTGATCCGTTTGGTATTCGTCCGCTGGTGCTGGGTAAAAACGAAACATCGGCTGGCACCGAATGGATGCTGGCTTCGGAATCCGTGCCGATTGATTCGCTGGGTTTTGAGCGCGTTGATGATGTCGCTCCGGGTGAAGCGGTTTTCGTTGATCTGGCGCGCAACATGGTGCGTGAGCAGTGCGCTGAAAATCACACGCTGTCGCCATGCCTGTTCGAGTATGTGTATCTGGCCCGCCCGGATTCGACACTGGATGGCGTCTCTGTTTACGAAACTCGTTTGAAGATGGGTGAAACACTGGCAGCCAAGGTGCGCAAAGTGATCGATCCCAAAGATATCGATGTCGTAATTCCGATTCCGGATTCGTCGCGTCCCGCAGCCTTGCAAATGGCGCACGCGCTGGGCATTCCATTCCGTGAAGGCTTCGTAAAAAACCGTTATATCGGTCGCACCTTCATCATGCCGGGTCAGGCGACCCGCAAGAAGTCTGTGCGTCAGAAACTCAACACAGTGCCTCACGAATTTGCTGGCAAGAACGTGATGCTGGTAGATGATTCGATTGTGCGTGGTACGACCAGCCATGAAATCGTGGAAATGGCTCGTGCAGCCGGTGCCAAGAAGGTGTACTTTGCCTCGGCATCGCCACCGGTTCGCTTTCCGAACGTGTACGGTATCGACATGCCAACGCGCGGTGAACTTATTGCCACCGGTCGCACCGATGCGCAAATCGCTGCGCTGATCGGTGCTGATGAACTGGTCTATCAGGATCTGGCTGCGCTGGAAGAGTCGGTGCGTGCCTGTAATTCTAATATCACCGGCTTTGATGACTCCTGCTTTACCGGTAACTACATTACCGGCGATGTGGATGCTGCCTATCTGGATGCCGTTGAGATGTCGCGTCAGAAACCAAGTGCGCCTGCAGCCGCACAGGAAGATGATGATGAGGGCGGCAATGCTGCTCAGCAGATCGAAATGTTTGTCCGTCGTCCGGGCCAGGAATAATTGCTAGATTATGAGTAAGCATCAAAAATTGCCGGAAGGCCTGGCGACAGAAACGCTTGCAGTACGCGCGGGAATGAATCGCAGTGCGCATAACGAACACAGTGAAGCGCTGTATCTGACCTCCAGCTTTGTTTTTGATAATGCGGCGCAGGCAGCCGTGCGCTTTTCGGGTGAAGAAGAGGGTAACGTTTATGCCCGCTTTACCAACCCGAGTGTTACGCTCTTCGAGCAACGCCTGGCTGCGCTCGAAGGCGCCGAGGCCTGTATCGGCACAGCCAGTGGCATGGCAGCGATCACTTCGCTGGTTATGGCCAATCTCAGCGCCGGCGACCATATTGTTGCTTCCAGCTCGCTATTCGGCTCCACTATTCAACTGCTCGGCACCATCATGCCGCGCTTTGGTATCGAAACGACCTTTGTGTCGCAAACCGATGCTGATGAATGGGATAAAGCCGTACGCCCGAATACCAAATTGCTCTTTTGCGAAACGCCGTCAAATCCGCTGACGCAAGTGGCTGACATCCGTGCGCTGTCCGTTATCGCTAAAAAGCACAACGTCCTGCTGGCCGTTGACAACTGCTTCTGCACACCGATTCTGCAAAAGCCGCTGGAACTGGGTGCCGACATTGTGGTGCACTCGGCAACTAAATACCTGGATGGGCAAGGACGTGTGCTGGGCGGTGCTGTTTGTGGCAGCAAAGAGATTGTCGAGAAGGTGTTTATCTTCCTGCGTACGAC
>JBJTFJ010000104.1:0-5977 GCA_046093345.1 Fluviibacter sp.
CTCAGCGTGACCCAATCGTTGCCTATGTCCAGTTGCCCCGTTGCCGATGGGCTGAGGTTCAGCGTTATCGCCCCATCCTGAACATAATCCAGGGGCACACTGCAATGCTCATCGACAAAGACCGTCATATAGGGCGTTAACCCTGCGTCGCAGCACCACTGCCACAACGCCCGAATGAGATATGGCTTTGTCGAGAGCACGCTGTCTTACTTACGCATGATCTTTTCTTGCGGCGTCATCGAATCGATGAAACCCTGACGGCTGAAAATGCGCTCGGCGTATTTGAACAATGGCGCAGCCGTTTTAGGCAAGCTAATCTCGTAATGGTCTAAGCGCCAAAGTAGTGGTGCAATGGCTACATCCAGCATCGAGAACTCGTCACTCATCAAGTGCTTTTGCTTGTTGAAGATCGGTGCAATTTCGATCAGACGATCGCGGATTTCGCTACGCGCCTTATCCGCAGTTTTCATGTTGCGCTCAATCGGCTCGATGAACGAGAAAATTTCACGTTCCATGCCGTTCAGCAGTTGGCGCGCCTGGGCACGCTGTACTGGATCCGGCGGCATCAATTGCGGATGTGGGAAACGCTCATCAATGTATTCGTTGATGATATTTGGTTCGTACAGAATCAGATCGCGCTCGACCAGAACTGGCACACGGTTATGCGGATTCATCACAGCCAGATCTTCCGGCTTATTCATCAGATCGATGTCGTGAATCTCGAAGTCCATCCCCTTTTCAAACAGCACAATCCGGCAACGGTGGCTGAAGGGACAAACGGTTCCCGAGTACAAATGCATCATGATCAAGGCCCTCTAAAAAAGATCGGGATCGATACTCGACCCCGACCTTGCCGGCACCCCAAGGTGCCAGTGATTATTACTTAGTGAATGTCTTTCCAGTAGTTCTTTTTCAGCGCGTACGCAGAAACGAAGAGAACTGCCAGGAAAATCAGAACGCCAACACCAATTGCCTTACGGTTAGCAGCGCCTGGTTCACCCATCCAAACGATGAAGCCAACCAAATCTGCAACCTGCTTGTCGAACTGCTCTGGTGTCAACTGACCTGGTTCAACCAGAACCAGCTTATGGTGCTCTTTGCCGTTTTCTTCTTTAACGGTTTCGAGCGCCTGTACACCTTGCAGTTGCCACAGCACGTTCGGCATGCCAACGTTAGCAAACACAACGTTATTCCAACCAGTCGGACGGGCTTCGTCTTTGTAGAAGCTACGAAGATAGGTATAGAGCCAATCCGCACCACTACCATCACCCGATGCACGGGCACGTGCAATGAGGGTCAGGTCAGGCGGTGTCGCACCAAACCACTTCTTGGCTTCGTCCGGACGCATCGCAATCTTCATCGTGTCACCGATCTTTTCACCGGTAAACATGAGGTTGTCTTTGATCTGCTGCTCTGACAAGCCCAGTTCCATCAGCTTTTCGTAACGGATGAAAGAGGCACCGTGACAGCTCTGACAGTAGTTAACAAACAGACGCGCACCGTTCTGCAGTGCTGCATTGTCACCCTGTACGTTGGGAGCCTTGTCGAGATGCACCGCGTCCCCGCTCGCAAATGCCAGCGCCGGAACCATGATGAGTGCAGCAAAGAATGATTTCATTTTCATGATCTTCAACCCTGTTAGTCCGTCACGCGCTCAGGCGGAATGGTGTACTTATCAATCTTCGAATACCACGGCATCAGCAGGAAGAAGCCAAAATAGATCAGGCTGCAAACTTGCGATACCTTCTCGCCAACATACGATGGCGGTTGGGTACCGAGGTAGCCCAGGATAAAGAAGGCGATTACAAAGATTGTCAGCGCAGCCTTGAAGATCGGACCACGGTAGCGGATCGACTTGACAGGGCTACGATCCAGCCAAGGCAGGAAGGCAATGATCACAACCGATGCACCCATGCCGACTACACCCCAGAACTTGGCATCGATGCCAAGGATTGGCCAAACGATCGCACGCAGCACTGAGTAGAACGGTGTGAAGTACCAGACCGGTGCAATGTGCGACGGCGTCTTCAGCGGATCTGCTTGATAGAAGTTGTTATATTCCAGGAAGTAGCCGCCACCTTCTGGTGCAAAGAAGACTACGATCGAGAATACGAACAGGAACACCACAACACCCACAATATCCTTAACGGTGTAGTACGGGTGGAACGGAATACCATCACGCGGATTACCATGCTCGTCCAGGTTGGCTTTAATTTCAATGCCGTCTGGGTTGTTTGAACCGACTTCATGCAGTGCGACCAAGTGAGCTGCTACCAGACCGATCAAGATCAGCGGTACGGCAATCACGTGTAGCGAGAAGAAGCGGTTGAGCGTTGCATCACCAACCACAAAGTCGCCACGAATCAGGGTCGACAGATCAGGGCCGATGACTGGAATGGCGCCAAACAGGTTAATAATCACCTGCGCGCCCCAGAACGACATCTGACCCCAAGGCAGCAGGTAACCCATGAAGGCTTCTGCCATCAAGCACAGGAAAATCAACGTACCGAACACCCACAGCAACTCACGTGGCTGACGATATGAACCGTACAGCAGACCGCGGAACATGTGCAGATACACCACAACAAAGAATGCCGAAGCACCGGTCGAGTGTAGGTAACGGATCAACCAGCCGCCAGAGACGTCTCGCATGATGTATTCCACGCTGGCAAAAGCAATAGGAATACCGCTTTCGTTCAGGTTGGCATCCGGCTTGTAGTTCATTACCAGGAAAATACCGGTAACGATCTGGATCACCAGAACCAGTAATGCCAAAGAGCCAAAGAAATACCAGAAATTGAAGTTCTTTGGTGCGTAGTAATCAGTCAGGTGACCTTTGATGGTCGCTGTCAGTGGGAAACGGGCATCAATCCACTCGAGGACGTTGCCGCCGACGCTACCATTCGACTTATACTTTTCGTAATTTTTGTGGCCGGCCATCATCAGGCTCCTTTGCTTTCGCCGATAACCAGACGCGTATCCGTCAGGTAGGCGTGCGGTGGGATCTCGAGGTTAGTCGGGGCAGGCTTGTCTTTGAAGACACGGCCAGCCAAGTCAAAGGTGGAACCATGGCATGGGCACAGGAAGCCGCCAAGCCAGTCACCTGGCATACCTTGCGAAGCACCTTCAGCAAATTTCGACGATGGCGAACAGCCAAGGTGGGTACAAATGCCAATCGCAACCCAGATATTGTCCTTGATTGAGCGATGCTCGTTCTTGCAATATGCAGGCTGCTGATCTTTTTCAGAATTCGGGTCAGCCACAGCATCGTTCAGCTTTGGCAGCGTGCCCAGCATTTCCGGCGTGCGGTTCAGAATCCACACGGGTTTACCGCGCCATTCCACAACCATCATCTGGCCCGGCTCAAGTTTGCTGATATCCGCTTCAACGGGTGCACCAGCCGCACGAGCGCGGGCAGAAGGCAACATGCTGCTTACAAATGGCACCAGAGCGGCAACCGCTCCCACACCCCCAATAGCCGCTGTGGTTACAAGTAACCGACGACGGCTGGGATCTACTTTCTGCTCATTGCTCATGGACGGGTCCCCAGAATGTTCAGTCTTAATTAATTTTTAAGATTATACGCAAAGAAAAATCAGGATTCTAGCCATCGGCGCTCTCTTAATGCCTGTGCTAGCGTCCCACTATCAACAAATTCCAATTCGCCACCCACCGGAACACCTCTGGCAATCCGTGTAACCCTTAGCCCGTGGCGCTTTAGCAGCTCGGACACAAAATGGGCAGTGGCCTCTCCCTCGTTAGTAAAATTTGTGGCCAAAATGACTTCTTTGACCAAACCATCGGCGGCACGAGCCACCAATTGCTCCAAACGGAGATTTCTCGGGCCTAAACCATCCAGAGGAGAGATTCGTCCCATTAAGACAAAATAGAGGCCGTTGTAGGCTTGGGTCTGCTCCACCATGTTGAGATCAACGGGCGTTTCGACGACACACAGCACCGAAGGGTCACGACGATCTGACTGGCAACGCTCACAAATGGGCGTTTCGGTGTACGTGTTACAGCGTTCGCAATGCTGGATACGATTAATGGCCGAATCGAGCGCAAATCCCAAACGTGCCGCGCCTTCACGATCATGTTGCAGCAGATGGTACGCCATACGCTGCGCTGATTTCGGGCCCACACCCGGCAAACAGCGCAGTGCTTCGATTAAGCTTTCGAGCGTTGCTGACACAGAAAAATCAGAACGGCAGCTTAAAGCCTGGTGGCAGATTCAAGCCTGCCGTAAAACCGGACATTTTGCCTTGCGAGGTTTCTTCGACACGACGAACCGCGTCGTTCACTGCGGCAGCAACCAGGTCTTCCAGCATTTCACGATCATCCATTGCAGCCGGATCAATCGCAATGCGGCGAACGACATGGGCACAGGTCATAGTGACTTTAACGATCCCAGAACCGGCCTGACCTTCGACCTCAACATCGGCCAGCTCTTCCTGTGCCTTTTTCATGCGTTCCTGCATTTGCTGCGCCTGTTTCATTAGGCCACCCAGACCAGCCATTCCACCCATACCACGCATCTTTAAACTCCTCTTGTATTTAAATCAACTCAACCCGTCACAGGACGAATAGAGCCATCGATTAGTTTTGCATCAAAAATGTCTATCAGTTCTTGCACTACGGGATCGCTCTCAATGGATGCCACAGCCGTATTCTGGCGCTCTTCAGCCGCTTCTTTCTTTAATACGGCGGCCGTAACCCCTACCTGCTCAACGACATCAAATCGCACGCGCACTTGCTCACCAAGCAAATCCGACAGCGCTTGCGCTACGCGTTGCTCCGAAGCAGGCATGAGCAATTGACGATGTGTTGCGGGCAAATTGAGTGCGACCAGGCCTTCGGCAAAGTTTGCAAACGCACTATGCTGAACCAACTCGCGTGCCATCCCTTTGAGACCAAGACGTTCAACAGTTTGTGGCCAACTTTCAGCAGAAAGAGCGCTTTCCGTCTTTGACGGTTTCGGGGACGGCGCTGACTGTGGATGCTCAGATTTTGCTGGCTGCGTCTTGACCTGAGTTACCGGCTCAACCATTGCCGATGGTGCCGATTCCACATTAGAGGCAGCCAAAGAAGCCCCTGAGGACGCTACAGTTATGGCACCAGCTGCTGGCATAACAGGCTGAGCCGCGGATACGTGGCCAGGGTGAACCGCCAATAGTCGAAGCATGGCCATAAGGAAGCCGTGAGCCGAGTCTGGTGCGAGGCGTAAATCTGCACGCGCCTTGGTTGCGACCTGGTAGATTAACTGCGCATAAGCCCGCGAGCACTGGGTGGCAAGCAGACGTAGCTGTTCTGCATCATCTTCTGCGAGTGAAGAAAACTCTTGCGATCCTTCTGAAGCATCAAATTGCATGAGCTGCAATGACACAGCCAAGCGGGAGAGATCATCAAGTGCCGATTCAAAAGAAAGAGAACCAGCAGCCATCTGAGATGTCTGCTCGCGAACCGCTGACACATCGCCACGGATCAATGCCGATAGCATCCCCACCATGCGAGACATATTCGACGTACCAAGCATCTGGGAAACCTGGTCTACTTGAATTGAACCGCCACCATGGGCAATCGCCTGATCCAGCAAGGACAGTGCATCCCGGACACTCCCACCAGCGGCACGAGCGATCAATTCAAGCGCTTTAAGATCAGGAGCGATACCCTCACCCTGCAAAACATGCTCGAGGTGTGAGGCAAGTTGCGGTGGCGACACCTGACGTAAGTTGAACTGCAGGCAACGCGATAATACAGTTACCAAAATCTTCTGCGGGTCGGTTGTTGCCAGTATGAATTTGACATGAGCGGGCGGCTCTTCCAGCGTTTTCAGCATGGCATTGAATGCATGGGCTGTTAGCTGGTGTACTTCATCAATCATGTAGACTTTATAACGCCCGACACTTGGCAGAAATGTAGCCTGCTCCAGCAGCTGCACCATCTCGTCAACGCCACGATTAGAGGCCGCATCCATTTC
>JBJTFJ010000105.1:0-2156 GCA_046093345.1 Fluviibacter sp.
GCTGGCCAAATGTTGTAAACCCGTACCGCCAGATGCCATTCAAGGGTTCGTTACCCGCGAGAAGGGAATTTCCGTTCACCGTCAGGACTGCCCGAGCTTTCTGCATGTCGCCGCGCTTCACCCTGAGCGAGTGATTGATGCAGACTGGGGCGGAGCCATCCCCGAGAACGAGGTCTACGCGGTCGATATTCTCGTAGATGCACAAGATCGTCAGGGTTTATTGCGCGATATATCCGATGTGCTGGCGCGGGAACGTTTGAATGTCACAGCCGTTAAAACCCAGTCGAAAGCAGGGGCGGCAGAAATGGCCTTCACGGTTGAGGTGTCAGACCTCAAGCGCCTGCATCAGGCGCTACACCACATCCACCAGGTGGGTGGTGTGGTCAGCGCACGCCGAGGTTAATGCATTACAGGGTTTTGCCTAGCAGATTCGCCATATCATGCTGGGCGCAATGTGGTTTGTTGCGACCGGGTTTGCGACGTGTGTAGACACCCTCACTGTCCATGTCCCAGGATTCCTGGTTATCTGCCAGATAGAGCTTAAGGCCCTCGGTGATCACGCGCTTTTTAAGGCGGGCATCAAGAATGGGGAAGGCAAGTTCGATGCGGCGGAAGAAGTTACGTTCCATCCAGTCTGCAGAGGACAGGTAAACCTTTTCTTCGCCATCGGCATAGAAGTAGAACACACGGGTGTGCTCGAGGAAGCGGCCAATAATCGAACGAACCTTGATGTTGTCCGATAGTCCTGGAACACCGGGGCGCAGGGCGCAGACACCGCGTACGATCAGGTCGATTTCGACACCGGCCTGGCTGGCGGCATAGAGCGCTTCGATAATCTTCGGTTCCAGCAACGAGTTCATCTTGGCAACGATGCGCCCCTTGCGGCCAGACTCAGCCGCCAGTTTTTCGGCTTCGATGGCCTTCATCATGTTGGCACTAAGGGTGAATGGTGCCTGCCAGAGGTAGTGCAGCGTCTGGGCACGGCCCAGACCAGTAAGTTGTTTAAAGACTTCTGACACATCCATACCTATGGCTTCGTTGCAGGTCAGCAAACCAAAGTCGGTGTAGAGGCGGGCAGTCCGCGGGTGATAGTTGCCAGTGCCCAGGTGTACGTAGTGACGCAGCATGGGAGTCCCAGTGTCGTCTTCCTCTCGTCGCAAAATTAGTAGCGCTTTCGCGTGTGTCTTGTAGCCGACGACGCCGTAAACCACATGAGCGCCCACTTCCTCTAGCTTGGTGGCCCAGCTGACGTTGGTTTCCTCGTCGAAACGCGCCAGGAGTTCCACGACCACTGTTACTTCCTTGCCGTTCTGGGCAGCACGGATGAGAGAGTTCATCAGAACCGAGTCGGTACCTGTGCGATATACCGTCATCTTGATCGCAACAACTTGCGGATCCGTAGCAGCAGATTCCAGTAGCTGAATGACCGGGGTAAAGCGCTGGTAGGGGTGGTAGAGCAGCACATCACCCTTGCGGATGACGTTAAAGATGTTCTTGCCTTTTTCCAGGCGTTTTACTTCGCCGGGAACAAAGGTGGGGAATTTGAGATCCGGGCGGTCGACCCAGCCCGGTACCTGCATCAGACGCACCAGGTTGACCGGTCCTTCAACGCGGTAGAGGTCCTTTTCTTCAAGACCGAACTGCGTCAGTAAGAACTCAGTCATTGCAGGGGAGGTGTTGTCTGCCACTTCCAGTCGTACCGCGTCACCGAAGTTACGTTGCGGCAACTCGCCCTGAATTTTGGCGCGCAGGTTTTTAACTTCTTCTTCGTCGACAAAAAGGTCGGAATTACGTGTAACGCGGAACTGGTAGCAGCCTTGAACCGTCATCCCACTAAAGAGTTCGCCCACAAATGCGTGGACGATGGATGACAGGAAGATAAAGCAATAGGCTGCCTCTGGTGCTAAAGATTCGGGTAAACGGATAATGCGGGGCAGTACACGGGGTGCCTGAACAATGGCGATACCCGAGCTGCGGCCGAAAGCATCTCTGCCCTCAAGTTCGACAATGAAATTGAGGCTCTTGTTATAGATGCGCGGGAAGGGGTGCGATGGATCCAGGCCAATAGGCGTCAGGACCGGCATCACTTCCCGAAAGAAGTAGTCCCGAATCCACTCTCGTTGGGCGTCCGTCCATTGCGAGCGGCGCAGAAAGCG
>JBJTFJ010000106.1:0-4156 GCA_046093345.1 Fluviibacter sp.
ACGATTGGCTTCTTCATGTTGTCTTTGCACCAGCGAGCGGCTTCGGCTTCGTCCGGACCACCGATTTCACCAATCATGATGACGGCGTCGGTATCAGGATCGTCGTTGAACATCTTCATAACGTCGATGTGCTTCAGGCCATTGATAGGGTCACCACCAATACCTACAGCAGACGATTGACCCAGGCCCAGTTCAGTCAACTGACCCACGGCTTCGTACGTCAGCGTACCCGAACGGGACACAACGCCAATACGACCCTTTTTGTGGATGTGACCTGGCATGATGCCGATCTTGATTTCGTCAGGCGTAATCAGACCAGGGCAGTTAGGGCCGAGGAGCAACGTCTTCTTGCCGCCCTTGGCTTCTTTTTCCTTCATCTTGTTACGCAGCATCAGCATGTCACGGACTGGGATGCCTTCTGTAATACAGATGGCCAGGTCCAGATCGGCTTCAACGGCTTCCCAGATCGCTGCAGCAGCGCCAGGAGGCGGAACGTAGATAACCGATACGGTTGCGCCAGTTTCAGCAGCAGCTTCTTTAACGGTACCGTAGATAGGCACGTCGAGGATCTTCTCGCCGGCTTTCTTCGGGTTTACACCGGCAACGAAACAGTTCTTACCGTTTGCGTATTCAATACACTTTTCGGTGTGGAACTGACCGGTCTTACCGGTGATGCCCTGGGTGATGACTTTGGTGTCTTTGTTAATCAGGATAGACATTCAATGCTCCTTACTTGACCGCAGCAACGATCTTGGTGGCGGCTTCGGCCATGGAATCGGCAGCGATGATTGGCAGGCCCGAATCCTTGAGGATTTGCTTGCCCAGATCTTCGTTGGTGCCCTTCATGCGGACAACCAGTGGTACCGACAGGTTCACTTCCTTGGCTGCTGCAACCACACCGGTAGCGATGGTGTCGCAACGCATGATGCCGCCGAAGATGTTGACCAGAATGCCCTTGACCTTCGGGTTCTTGAGCATGATCTTGAAAGCTTCGGTCACTTTCTCAGTCGTGGCACCGCCGCCGACGTCGAGGAAGTTGGCTGGCTCAGCGCCAAACAGCTTGATGGTGTCCATGGTAGCCATGGCCAGACCAGCACCATTCACCAGACAGCCGATATTGCCGTCGAGCGAGATGTAGGCCAGATCGAACTTCGAAGCTTCGACTTCGTCGGCATCTTCTTCGTCCAGATCGCGCATCGCAACGATCTCTTCCTGACGGTAGAGGGCGTTCGAGTCAAAGTTGAACTTGGCGTCCAGTGCCTTAACCGTACCATCGCCTTCGTGAATCAGCGGGTTGATTTCGGCCAGCGATGCGTCGGTTTCCATGTAGCAGGTGTATAGCTTCTTGAGCGTATCAACACACTGTGGAATCGAAGCTTCGTTCATGCCCATGCCCTTGGCCAGGGTCAGTGCCTGCTCGTCTGTCAGACCAACTAGTGGGTTGATGAAGACGGTAACAATCTTTTCTGGCGTCTTGTGAGCAACTTCTTCAATGTCCATGCCGCCTTCGTACGAGGCCATCATGGCAACTGCCTGTGTTGCACGGTCAGTTAGCGCAGCTACGTAGTATTCGTGCTGGATGTCGGCACCTTCTTCGATCAGCAGGTGACGAACCTTCTGGCCTTCTGGGCCAGTTTGGTGTGTAACCAGTTGCATACCGAGAATGTCGTTGGCGTATTGGCGCACTTCGTCGAGCGACTTAGCGACTTTAACGCCGCCGCCCTTACCGCGACCACCTGCGTGAATCTGAGCCTTAACAACCCAAACTTTACCGCCGAGGGTTTCCGCTGCCTTCACGGCGTCATCGACGCTGGTGCAGTGGATACCGCGCGGAACGTTTACGCCGAATTTCTTCAGGATTTGTTTGCCCTGATATTCGTGAATTTTCATGCGCTTTCCTTGCCTTATAAGGTTACGAATTTCGAACGGATTGTCCCCCACCCGCCCGAATCTGAACGTATGCGCCGAAACAGGATACATAGCTCAGTCCATGAGGACCTATGCCAGCGACACCCCGATCGGATACGAAGATTCTAGCACGCAGGTGGCAAAGCGCACGCCCTAAAATTCATAATTATGGACACAATCAAAAGATTGAAAATGTCCTATTGACGGGCTTTTAGACCGGGCTATCGACTTCCAGATAGCGCACATCGATCCCGAAACGATCAGCTAAGCTCAAACCTAGCGCCTGGACTCCGAATCGCTCGGTAGCATGGTGCCCCGCCGCAATGTAAGCAACCCCTGTTTCCCTGGCCACATGCACCATTGGTTCGGAGATCTCCCCCGTTACAAAGACATCCGCGCCGGCAGCAATAGCTGCCTCAAAATAGCCCTGAGCACCTCCCGTACACCAGGCAATATGTCTGACTGGCTGTTCCAGGGATTCAGCCAAGACTAAAGGGGGGCGCCCAAGGGCTTTATCCAAGTCTGCAACCAACTTGCCAACCGTTTTAGGTACTGCGGGCGTTCCTATGCAGCCTAGCCCCTGTTCACCAAATACGCCTGTCTGATTCCAACCGCCCGCTAAAGCAAGCCCCGCATTGTTGCCTAGCTCTGGATGCGCATCCAGTGGCAAATGATAGGCATAGAGATTGATATCGTTGGCTAGTAGGGTTTTAAGCCGGTTTCGCTTGATACCTGTTACCGAGCCACTTTCGCCCCGCCAGAACCAGCCATGGTGCACCAGAATGGCATCAGCCTGTTCCGCGACTGCCAGATCGAGCAGCGCCTGATTTGCCGTCACACCACACACCAGGCGACGAATTTCATCTCGCCCTTCCACTTGCAAACCGTTTGGGCAATAATCCTTAAAGCCCTCCGGTTTGAGTAACTCATTCAGATACTGCGTCAGCACATCGCGATTGACCTGGCTCATGCGGCGTTCCTTTCAATACTTTCCCCGCGATCATACGCGACGATCTCAGGAGTTTTAAGCATGTGCCAGCTACTGGGCATGAGCTGTAACGTACCGACCGATATCTGCTTTTCTTTTAGCGGCTTTTCTCGCCGTGGGGGTGGCACAGATGTTCATCGGGATGGGTGGGGTATTGGCTTCTTCGAGGGTGATGACGGACGTGGTTGCCGGGTATTTCTAGACCCATCTCCGTCAACCGATTCGCCGTTGGCGGCCTTGGTAAAGGACTACCCGATTCAATCAATGAATGTGGTGGCCCATATCCGCAAGGCCACGCAAGGCGACATTTGCCTACAGAACACCCACCCTTTTCAGCGCGAACTGTGGGGACGTTACTGGGTCTTTGCCCATAACGGCAATCTCATTGATTTCAATCCGGAGCTTTCCGGACGCTATCTGCCCGTAGGCAATACTGATAGCGAGCGTGCTTTTTGCTTCCTGCTCGACACGCTGGCGCAGCGCTTTGGTGCAACTGCACCGAGCTACGAACATCTCATGGATACCATGGCCGAGGTCGCTGCTGTGTTACGCGCACACGGGCCGGCGAATTTTTTACTGTCGAATGGTCGCTGGCTCATCGCTCACTGCTCAACCGACCTACACTACATTGTGCGGCGAGCACCTTTTAATCAGGCGCACCTGAAAGATGAAGACGTCACCATTGATTTCAATGAAGTGACCTCGGAAACAGACTGCGTCACAGTGATTACAACGACTCCATTAACCGATAATGAAGATTGGACGCGGATTGATTCCGGCACACTGATTCTATTCCGGGGTGGTGAGCCGGTTGAAACCCGGCATACCAATCAGGCAGCCTGATCAGACTCAGCGTCGATGCCCGGTTTGGCAACCGGCTTAACAAACTGGGCTAAAACAATGCCCATTTCATAAAGCAACCAGAGCGGCACGGCCAGAAGCACTTGCGACATGATGTCCGGCGGCGTGAAGATCGCGCCAATGATGAAGGCACCCACAATCACGTAAGGCCGCCATGCTCGAAGCTTTTCTAGTGAAACAATGCCCATCCGCACCAGAACAATAACCACTACAGGCACTTCAAAGGTAAAGCCGAACGCTAGGAATGTCGTCAACACAAACGACAGATATTTATCAATGTCGGTCATCCAAGCCACACCTTCAGGCGCAACAGCAACCATGAAGCCGAAAACTGACGGGAAAACGACAAAGTAGGCAAAGGCCATGCCCGCGGCAAACAATCCAATCGATGCCAGCATC
>JBJTFJ010000107.1:0-9600 GCA_046093345.1 Fluviibacter sp.
GGCGCCAAATTCCTGCGCGAATGTCCAGCTCGATTTCGCACAACGCATCCAGCGGCGGCTGCTCCGCAGCGCGCCGGAGGTTATTGTTAGTGCGCCGCACCTGGATGGTGACACAGAGCTTCAGCCCAGCGCCCTGATCGCCCACATTCCGACCGCTACACCGCCCGAACCAGATCCTTTACCGTGGATCGATGCCATTCACCCTGAACCCAACCGGATGCTTGAGGCAATCGAAGACGCCAAAGCGCCGCCCGTTGCTTCAGGCGCCCATGTCCGTGGCGGCACCTGGTTGCTGAAAGCCCAGGCAATATGTCCGGCCTGGGGATACTACCAATACCGGCTTGGCGCAGTTCCGCTCCAGAATCCTGTTGAAGGTCTAGATGCCAGACAGCGTGGCACGCTCGTTCATGATGCGCTTGAAGCTTTCTGGTCGCAGACCAAAGACCATGCCGGTTTGCATAAACTCATGGCACACGGACTCGCGACAGCCATTGATCAAGCCATTGACCAGGTGCTTAGCGCCTACAATACCAACAAGAAATACGAGCCCCTCAAGCCTCGGCAGCAGGCTCTGGAGCGCAACCGCTTATGCCGACTTCTGACAAAGTGGTTAGAAATGGAAGCGGCACGTGTTGAACCCTTCACGGTAATTCATTGTGAGCACGAGTTTCAGCACAACATTGGCGGCATTGAAGTAAGGATGTTCATCGACCGCATTGACCAACTTGCCGATGGCCGCTTGCTGATTATTGACTACAAAACCGGTGCCAACATTGATACCCGCAATTGGGCTAGCGACCGTCTCACCGAACCGCAATTGCCAATTTACGCAGCGATTGCCACACCTAGCGAAGGCGATGTTGCTGGCGTTGCATTCGGACAAGTTCATTTAAGCAAACTCGCTTTTAAAGGCATCGGCGATGGTGACAAGCTTTTGCCCGGCGTCGAAGACCTTCACAGCTTTCGGGTACGCAGACTGTTCGATGCGGCATCTTTTCCCGACTGGGCCAGCGTCTTGGCGCACTGGGATCGAGCTATTCGATCGATTGCCGAAGAAGTTTGCCACGGAGATGCGAGCGTGCGTTTTACCAACGAGAGCGACCTTCTTTATTGTGATGTACGCCCTTTATTAAGACTTGCCGAACGTGATCTCCAGCTAAAGTCTTCATTAAATGTATCTGAACCAACGGAGACCGCCACATGAACGGCATCAACCATGTGGCATACCCTGAAATGAGTGAAGAAGCACAACTTGCTGCTGATGCCGCTGCCCGGCAACAAGCACTGGATCCGAGCCGTTCGTATATTGTCGACGCACCTGCCGGGGCGGGCAAAACCGAGCTGCTGACGCAGCGCTTTCTTGTATTACTGGCGCGCGTTAATGAACCAGAAGAAGTTGTTGCGCTCACTTTTACGCGCAAGGCGGCCGCAGAAATGCGGGATCGAATTATGGCCAGCCTTCGCGCCGCTACGCAGCCGCTTGCCGCGGATGCACCGCCTCACAAACAAAAGACATACGCCCTCGCTTTAGATGTCTTGAAACAGAATAATCTGCGCAAATGGCAACTACTGGATCAACCAGGGCGATTACGCGTCATGACGCTCGACGCCCTTTCGATGAGCCTAGCGCGCCAGATGCCATTACTTACCCGCTTTGGCGCGCAGCCAGGCTTAAGCACTGAGTGCAAGCCGCTCTACGAAGAAGCGGCTCGAAATACTCTAGCCCTCTTGGAAACAGCTTCGGACGAAGCCGATCGAAACACCGTGGAACGCGTCCTGGCTTACTTTGATAACGATGCCGGCCGGCTCCAGACTATGCTGGTAGCGATGCTGGAACGGCGAGACCAATGGCAACGCTACACCCAGGTTGGCCAGAGCAAGCAACTTCAGTCCGCCGTGACCCATGTCCTTGAACGCCTCATCGACGAAGAACTCTCCGTTATTGCTGCCGCACTTAGCCGCATCTTTACATCAGAAGTGATGAGCGCTGCACGCCATGCAGCTAGCAATAGCCCAGAGTCGCCCATTCATTTGCTGGCCGACTGGGATGCTGCATTACCGGCACAAGCTCAGGCCCTGCCCCGATGGCGCGCCATTGCCGAGCTTTTTTTAACCTCTGAAAACAAACTTCGTAAAGATTATCGCAGCCCGATCAACCTGGCCGGGAAAGAGAATAAAGAACAAAAGCAGACGCTAAAAGATGCGCTGGCCAGTCTTGATGCTGCAAAGCTGCTAGATCCACTCTCTCGCATTCGGGAACTGCCCGACCCGGTTCTGGGTGATGCAGAAGCCATGATTGTTCAAGATCTGGCTCGTCTACTCCACCTAGCCTACGGCAATCTCTGGCTTAACTTTATCCAGGAAAAAACCGTAGACCATACCGAGATCGCACGCCGAGCTCTAATGGCGTTAGGTGAACCGGAAAACCCCACAGATCTGGCACAACAACTGGATTACCAGATTCGCCATTTGCTCGTTGACGAATTTCAGGACACAAGCCCCGGCCAAGTCGAACTTCTGGAAATGCTCACTTCGGGCTGGAGTGCTGAGTGTGGCCAAACGCTCTTTCTGGTCGGCGACCCCATGCAATCTATTTACCGCTTCCGAAAAGCGGATGTGGGTCTGTTTATACGCGTACGCCAGAACGGCATCGGCCCTATCCAACCCGTGCCACTGCAGCTTTACCAAAACAATCGATCCAACAAAAACATCGTTGACTGGGTCAACCACACCTTTACCTCTGTTTTCGCAGAAAAGGACGACGCCACCCGCGGCGCCGTTCGCTTCAGCCCTGCGGTTGCCAGCAAACCACTATCGGTCCAGGCCGGCGTCAGCATACATCCCATCATTAGCGGCGATCGTGACCCGGAGACAGATGAAACCGCACCCCGCTACCAGGCGGATCAACAAGAAGCCGAAACGATTGTTCGCCTGATCCAGGAAGCACGCTTGGAAGCCCCAGAGGGCAAAGTTGCTGTATTGGTGCGCGCACGCAGCCATCTTGATGCACTTGTCACGCTGCTACAGACACAAGAGCCACGGATTGCGTTTCAAGCCGTTGAGATCGACGCACTAGCCGCGCGGCAATCTGTTCAAGATCTTGTGTCACTCACCCGTGCGCTACACCACCAGGCTGATCGCATTAACTGGCTCGCAATACTTCGAGCGCCATGGTGCGGCCTCCCTCTCGCTGACTTACATCAACTTGCCGCACACGACCATGAGCAAACTATCTGGTCACTAATGCAAGATGAGATACTGATTAATCAACTATCGGCCGACAGCCAACGGAGACTGCGCCGGATTCGAGAGCTTATTTCCGATGCTTATCGGGCACGCAGCCTCCAACGGCCACGTCGATGGGTAGAAGGAGTCTGGCGTGCATTGGGTGGCCCGCAATGTCTCAGCTCACCGAACGATGCTGCCGATGCGCAAGCTTTTCTGCAACTGCTCGACAAGCTTGATACACATGGCACGCTAGACTTATCTCGCCTCGACGATGGCCTTGGCCGCCTCTTTGCAGCCCCAGAAGCTACTCTAGATAGCCAGCACGTGCAATTAATGACCGTTCACAAGTCCAAGGGGCTGCAATTTGATACCGTTATTCTGCCTGGTTTGCACAAGCGCCTTCCTTCCGATGATAAGGCCTTAATCATCTGGGATACCGTATTGCTCGATGATGAGCACGAACATCTGGTGGTTGCCCCTGTCCCACCCGTTGGTGCACCGCCATCGGATACCCCCACCCCCTATGACCTCCTGCGAAATCTGGAGAAAACACGCGGCCTCAACGAAGCGCAGCGTGTGCTCTATGTCGCAGTCACCCGGGCAGAGCGTCGATTACATCTGCTAGGCGTCGCTTATCGCGACCTCAAATCCGAGATCAGTAACGCACTCAAAGCCCCCACAGCAACTTCCTTGCTTGCGCCCTTATGGCCTATGCTGGAAAGCACATTTTTGACAGCAGCCGCGCAACACCCGAGCACCCTTCCTCCTCTTAGCAGAAGCGATTCAACGCAGTTTGTTCCGCGTTTGATCAGACTGCGCAGTGAATACTTAAGCGAACCGGCTGCTATTAATCACGCCACCAAATCCTCTGCACCCTTCGAAGGCTCACAACCTACGGATAACGCTACGATTGACATGGCCATTGGTACGCTCACGCATCGCTACCTAGAGGCCATTGCCAACGATGGTTTAACAGCATGGCCGAGCCAACGCATCACGGAACTTCTGCCCACCTTCGAACAGCACTTTGCCAATGAGGGACACGAACCCGTCGATTGCCGGAGCGCGGCAACCCTTGTACAAGAAGCCCTTTTGGGTGCACTTAACAGCGAACATGGGCAATGGCTACTTGGCCCGCGGGTAGCTGCGGGTTGTGAAGTTCCGATGAGCTGCCTCCATGCCGATCAGCCAGAGAGTTTTAGTCATCACGTGATAGACCGTACGTTCATTGATGCAGGTGATCGCTGGATCATTGACTATAAGACGATGCGTATCGCCGATTCTGAAATGCCCATAACGCAGCAGCTCAAAGCCAAGGCTGAAGGCTATAAACCTCAACTGGAACGCTATGCTGCTTTATTCGCCAAAGAGGGATTAAATATACGCACCGCCATCTTTTTTCCAACTCATGGCACACTGATCGAAGTATAAACATAGGGGTTCATCATGCCCGCTAACAACACCATTCCCAAACGTCTCTTGATGGCAGCGGTGGCCAATCGAAGTCGCCAACCGATTATTTATGACGAGCTTGGCAGGTCCCTCACATTCAATCGACTCGTTGTTGGTTGTGCAGTGCTTTCCCGCCGTATTGAGGCGCTAACGCGTAAGCGGCATGTGGGTTGCTTGCTTCCCAACAGCGTTACGGGTGTGGTTGCCACCATGGGTTGCAACTTTGCACACAAAACTGCCGTCATTCTTAATTACACCTTTCCAGTGCCTACTTTACTTCGCTGCTGCGAACGGGCACATCTTGATGTTGTACTGACTTCGCATCAATTCCTAGACAAATGCGGACTCAACGATCTTCCCGATCAATTAGCTGCGCTTGGCATTCAGACCGTCTTTCTAGAGGATATGGCCAAAAAAATCGGACGATTGGCAAAGCTGAGTGGTGCACTCCGCGTCAAGCTGAAGCGTTTGCAAACAGAACGTAGTCAGCCTGACGATGCCGCAGTGATTCTTTTTACTTCCGGTAGCGAGGCCGACCCCAAAGCCGTTGTGCTGACGCACCGCAACCTCCTCACCAACTGCGGCCAGATCCTGGAAGCATTTCCGATCGGCAAACACGAAGTGATGTTTAGTGCGCTCCCACACTTTCATGCCTTCGGTTTAACTGCTGGCGTTTTGCTACCACTCTTGAATGGCATGAAAACCATCATTGGATTGTCACCACTCCGTCACAAGGAAAACCTTCACCTTATTCACAAATATCAGGCAACCGTTCTTCTTTCAACAGATACTTTTCTCGCCCAGATGTTTAAAGTGGCTAAGCCCGAAGATCTTGCCTCACTACGTTTTGTCGTTGCTGGCGCTGAGCGACTCAAACCTCGCACCCGAGAACTGTACGAATCGCTCAACATCACCATGCTCGAAGGGTATGGCGCCACTGAAGCTGGCCCGGTCATTGCCGTCAACGTGCCGGGCGCCACACGCCATGGCAGTGTCGGACGTATTTTGCCGCATATCGAATATCGTATTGAGCCACATGAAGGCATCACAGAAGGCGGTGTGCTTCATGTGCGTGGCGGCAATCTCATGAAATCCTACTTGCATGACCTCATGGAAGACCGCTCATCGCTCAGCGATGGCTGGTATGACACGGGTGACATTGTGACCGTAGATGAAGAAGGCTTCCTTGCTATCAAAGGGCGCAAGAAGCGTTTCACCAAAATTGCAGGAGAAATGATTTCCCTTGGCTACATAGAAGATGAAATTGCCAAGCTCTCGCCAGACTTTCATCATGCTGCCATCGCCTTCGAATCTGATGAGCAGGCCAAAACCTTGATACGCCTGTATACCAATGACCCCGAGCTTACCCTTGAGGCCATTCGTGCACACTACGCAGAATCACGCATCCCCAATACTTACCTACCCCGTGAATTAATTCACATGGCTGAGTTGCCTGTGTTACGGACAGGTAAGGTTGACTACCAAAGCCTGCAACACCAGATCAAGCTTTAATCTGTAAGACCTAATCACGTTCGTAGTAATAGCCGTAGTGCGGTGCAGGCACGACATAGACCGGTGCAGGTGCGTAATAGGGGCGCGTCACAATAATCCGAGGCGACGGCGGCGCCACATACACAGGTTGCGCATATACAGACTGGGGTTGCAACAGGGGTCCGACCACAACACTGCCCAGAACCGCGCCCGCCGCGAACGGTAGCCACCCATTACCGCGACCCCCATGATAATGCCCTCGACCATCCGCCAAAGCCGGTTGCGCGACAGCAGTCACTACAGCAATAGCCACCAGTACTAATGATTTTTTCATGGCGCACTCCTCTTAAAAGTAACAACGCCTGTTGCCGATAACGCTTCAGCAGCCCGGCAGATGACATAAATTTTGCTGTTTTTAAAAATATCGTCGTCGCAGCTAGACATCGCCTCAGCTTGGCTTTAGTCTAGTTGCGAGATTCACCAAACCTATTACCGGAGCCAACCTATGACAATCCGTCAAACCAAAACCAAGCTGTTTAGCCGTATACGCACCATTGCTCTGACTACGACAGCGGCGTTGGCAGTGGCTGCCTGCGGTGGTGGTGGCTTAACGCAAGAACAAAAGTCCGGTTTCCTGACATCGACGGAATACAACCGCCTCCAGAAAGTAGAGAGCCCGGCTCCTGGGGTCGAGGTGTATCGCTACATTAGCCCTGGTTTTAATCGTAGCGACTGGAAAGGTGTAATGATCGACCCGGTCATTCTCTTCCAGACAGCGCTCAAAAATGAAGGTAAAAAAGGTCTGACGGAAGAAACCATCTACCAAACGCGTATGCTAATCGACAGCGAGCTTAAAGAAAAAGCCGCTAAACGCTTTAATGTGGTGGATAAAGCGGGCCCTGGTATTGCCCGCCTGAGCGTGGCTATTACTGGTGCAGAAATTGAAGGTGATGGTTTCAAACCATGGAATGTTGTACCTGTTTCAGCTGTATTATTTGCCGCGCAAAAAGCAACCGGTATCGACTCCAAGACGCCATCTCTGGTGGTTGAAGCAAAGATGCGTGACAGCGTCAGCGGCAAGATTCTTGGGGAAGGCGTTTACGTGATGTCTGGAGAAACCTTCCGCATGGAATCGAGTTCTACTGAAGCCTTCCAGAAGCTTGCCATCAACTGGGTAACGACTGCTGTTCGCGTCGCTGCAGGCATGTCTGGCAACTAACTTAGCATGACATTACGTCTGGCGTGGCTTTTGCTGTTTACACTGCTGGCAATCGCCAGCAGTGTGCCTAGCCTTGCTGCACCAGAACGTCTGGTCATTACACGTCACGGGGAAAAGCTGAATACCTGGCAGCTGTGTCAAACCGGCATGGATCGGGCTCAGGCTCTCAGCGAGCAATACTTAGGCGCACACGCCACTGAACCGCTCTTCCCCAATGAGCCTCCAGCTGCAATTATGACGCTGACGATACATACGTCAGAAACAGCCGAGCCAACGGCCTATTCTCGTGCAATGCCCACAACAAACTATCTGGCTTTGCCCAATAGCAATCTCTCAACCTCTGAGTTTGAGGCAGAGATCAACCGCCAGAACCGCCAGGCTGTTTACGATCTCATGAATAATCCACGATATACGGGCAAACAAATAATCATGTTCTGGGAGCACTTTCACACAGCCAGTGCGGCTCTTGAGTCACGCCATCCCGGTGAGCAGGTCACTTTAAGGCAGTTGCTCAATCTGAACCAACCCCCTTTTGCCCAACAGGTGCCGACTACTTGGCCTGACGGCAACTACAATTTTTTCTGGATTGTGGACTTTAACCCAGACGGCAGCATCAAAGCATTTAGTACCAAGCGTCAGGTTTACCAGGGCCGCTACGCCAACCTGCCTAACAATGACTGGGGCACCCCTGAAGGCCTGCCCTCAAGCTCTCACTGCATCAATAACTGACAAGGGATACGGGGCTCATGGACACTAAGAAAATCCTGGTGGCAATGCTCTGCCTGGCAGCATTCACATCTTCAATCGCACAAATTCGTCAATCATCGCCTGCGGCTGCTGAAACGACCGTGCCGTTTCTTTCAGGAGGGGTTGGCGATGACTCAATGGCACAACTCGTCGCCCGTGAAAAGGAATTTGATCTCAAACTATTCCTCGTCGGTCAATCTGGCACTTATCTGAGCGACATTCGCATCACCATCACCGATGCACGCGGTAATGGCGTCCTGCTAACAACGAGCGAAGGCCCTATCCTATTGGCTAATCTGCCAACCGGCGTTTACAGCATTAAAGCCCAGAAGAATGGGCAGACGTTAGAGCAGAAAATCAGCGTTACCGCTGGAAAATTGCAAACCACTTACTTCCGCTTCCCGGGCGAATAAAAAGCCGCCGGCATAAAACCGGCGGCTCTGATTCAAATAAGATTACTTAGCTGCTTTGCCGCAAGGAAACTTAGTCGAGAGGAAACGAAGAATCGTTTCAGCAGCAGGCGCCTTCGCAGCTTTAGGGTTAGCATCCGCCCAAGCAACATATTCCTGAATCACTTCTTTACGCGGTGGCGCAGGTTGCTTGATACAAATGGTATTCGGTGCAAATTTAGGGTGGCGCGTCACCAGATACGTGTCATACACAGCCTGACCGTAAATCTCACACGTTACAAAGGCGCTACCATCTGTGCTCTTACAGTAGCTCATCAGCTCTTCTGTGCTAATGGCATTAGCGGCCTGCGCGCCCAGTGAAAGACCCATTGCCATGGTTGCGACAGAGGCTGCAACGATCACTTTTTTCATGATTTATTCCTTAAACAGTTCAGATAATTAACTCAAAACCTGCCGGCGGTTTAGCGACGTCCACCGCCAAAGTGACCACCGCCGCCAAAGCTTCGGCCACCACCACCAAAGCTCTTACCGCTATCAAAACGGGCGCCATGCGTATCACCAAAGCCGCCAGGATCACGACCACCGCCCGAACGTTCGCCGCCACCAGTGCGCTCATCTCCCATGCGGTCTCCGCCGCCTGAACGCTCACCACCGCCAAAGCCGTCACGCTGCATGCTCTGACGCAACTGATCGCGTTGTGCATCACGGTTCGCACCACCGCCCGCACCGCCCATATTGGCATTGCGACGCTGCTGATCCGCTTGCCAGTTGCTTGAGCCGCTGCGGCTGCCGCCACGCCAATTGTTATTGGTGTTGCGGTTAAAGTTATTGAAATTATTGTTATTCACTGTGAGCGAGTTGCCACCGCCCCAGCCGCCGCCACCCCAGTGACAACCGCCCCAGAGGGCAGCGCCGACGGCCATGCCGACACCGAACGACAACAGTGCCGTGCCGGCCACATAACCTGGTGGGTAGTATGCATATGGCGGGTACGCCGGATAAGGCCAGCCGCCATAGACTACAGACGGGTTATAGCTTGGCACGTAAACAACC
>JBJTFJ010000108.1:0-22235 GCA_046093345.1 Fluviibacter sp.
GCCTGCCGTGAAGTTGCCGAGGAAACAGGGCTTCAAATCAACGCATCAGCGCTTGAGATCTGGCCTGATGAGAATGTGTACGAAATCATGCCGGAATGGCGGCACCGCTACGCACCAGAAGTCACCCATAATCGTGAACGGGTATTTTCACTTTGCCTGCCCAGCACGTGCGAGATCACCCTATCTCCGACAGAGCACCGCGCATGGCGCTGGGCGCCTGCAGAGGAGGCAGCAGACGCCTGCTTTTCGGCCAGCAATCGTGACGCCATTCTTGCGATCATCCATAAATCTTACTGATACGGCTTTGCGATCACAGTCTTGCTCGCTACAATCGCCGGCATTCCCTAATCATCTCTGACCGACGGAAAAATGATGACCATCGCTCAACCGCACGAAAACATCACACTCGAAGCCAAGGTTCTTGCCGAGGCCTTGCCTTATCTGAAGCGTTTCCATGGCAAGACGATTGTCGTCAAATATGGCGGCAATGCCATGACAGAAGAACGCCTCAAGCAATCTTTTGCCAACGATGTGGTGCTACTGAAGCTCGTCGGCCTCAATCCGGTGGTGGTTCATGGTGGTGGTCCACAAATCGAACAGATGCTCACTCAGGTTGGCAAGAAGGGGGAGTTTATTCAGGGTATGCGCGTCACCGATGCAGAAACCATGCGCATCGTGGAAATGGTGCTCGGCGGCGAGGTTAACAAGGATATTGTTGGCCTAATCAATCAGAACGGCGGCAAGGCAGTCGGTCTCACCGGTAAGGACGCAGGGCTTATTCGCGCCAAGAAGCTGATGCTACCGAAGCATGGCAACCCGACGGAGCTGCTGGACATCGGCCTAGTGGGCGACATTCAGCAAATCGATCCTTCGATCGTTCACCACCTGGTGTCTGGTGCTTTCATTCCAGTCATTGCACCGATCGGTTATGGCCCCGATGGCGAAACCTACAACATCAACGCAGATGTCGTTGCCGGCAAAATGGCCGAAATCCTCGGCGCAGAGAAGCTGGTGCTGCTCACCAACACACCGGGCGTACTCGACAAAGACGGCAACCTGCTTACGGGTCTAACGCCACGGGATATCGACGACATGGTGGCCGACGGCACCTTGTCGGGTGGCATGCTGCCAAAAATTTCATCGGCGCTGGATGCTGCCCGCAATGGCGTGAAGGGTGTGCATATCATTGATGGCCGTGTCCCTCACGCGCTTCTGTTGGAGATTCTCACCCAGCACGGCGTAGGCACCATGATCAAATCCGCCTGAACCGCCCATGGCTAGAGCCCCGGTGTGGGTGTTCGATCTTGATGACACCCTGCACCATGCAACACCGCATATTTTCCCGCACATCAATCGGGCAATGACTGCGTATATCGAGCGGCATCTGTCGCTCGATTACGCCGAAGCGACGGCGCTACGTCAGCATTATTGGCAACGTTACGGAGCGACCTTACTCGGATTGATCCGTCACCATGGCATCGATCCGAATCACTTTCTGGCCGAAACCCACAATTTTGAAAACCTCGGCTCACTGATCATTACTGCACCTGCATTGGCGCATACGCTAAAGCAGTTGCCTGGCCGGCGCATTATCTTCTCTAATGCCCCACGGGTTTATACGCACGATGTTTTAGCGCAGACGGGCCTATTGCCATTGTTCGATGCAGTCTATACGGTCGAGTCATTCGGGTTTCAACCCAAGCCCCTACGTAGCGGATTTTTGAAACTGCTACGCAAAGAACGCATCCACCCTAATCAGGCCATCATGATTGAAGACAGCCTGCCCAATCTGGTGATGGCAAAACGGCTTGGCATGCATACATTGTGGGTAACGCGATCCCTGCGCAATAGCCCGTGGGTAGACCACAAGCTGCGCAGCATCACGGACCTACGTCACTTGGCTGACTGGAGCCAACGCGCAACCTGTGGTGCGAAATAGGTCAGGATCATATCGGCGCCCGCACGCTTAAAGCCGAGCATGCTTTCCATGACGACCTTCTGCTCATCTAGCCAACCATTCTGTGCAGCCGCTTTAAGCATGGCATATTCCCCACTCACCTGATAAACAGCGGTTGGTCGTGAAAACTCGTCTTTGATTCGACGCACGATATCCAGGTACGGCATGCCCGGTTTGATCATGACAATATCAGCACCCTCGGCCAGATCCAGGGCAACCTCATGCAGCGCCTCATTGGAATTGGCCGGGTCCATCTGATACGTCATCTTATTGCTCTTGCCCAATTGCCCAGCAGAGCCGACTGCATCACGGAACGGACCATAAAAAGCAGAGGCATACTTGGCGCTATAAGCCATGATGCGGGTATTCACATGCCCGGCCGCTTCCAGTGCTGCACGAATGCGCCCGATGCGTCCATCCATCATGTCGGAGGGCGCCACCATATCAACGCCCGCTCCTGCCTGCATGACTGCTTGCCTGACCAGCATATCGAGGGTGACATCGTTCAGCACGTACCCATCGGCATCAATAATGCCATCCTGGCCATGAGAGGTGTAAGGATCCAGCGCAACGTCGGCAATCACTAACAGTTCAGGGAATTTCTGCTTAATCAACTTAACCACTCGTGGCACCAGACCATCCGGGTTGGCAGCTTCAGCACCATCAAGCGATTTAAGCGACACATCAATCACAGGAAACAGCGCAATCGCCGGAATACCCAGCGCCACGACCTCGTCCAGATGCGCCAGCAATGTGTCCGGCGAATAGCGATTCACTCCGGGCATAGAGCCCACCGCCTCCACGAGGCCAGAGCCTTCACGAACAAATACCGGGTAAATAAGGTCGTCGACAGTGAGATGGTGTTCGCGCACAAGACGACGCGTCGCTTCATCGGCGCGCACACGACGCGGGCGCACCAGAGGGAAAGCTGAATTAGATGACATCGTTTTCTTCCACTTGAGATAAGGCAGGCTGAACATCTTCACCTACGTCATTTGCTGAATTTTCGCACAAGCCAAGCCACTGTTTAAGCACCGTTGCCGCCTCGGCAACACCTGCGCGTTTAAGACTGGAAAACAGTTGCACACTGACTGGACATCCAAGGTCCGCTAAATCCGCTTTTACCTGGCGCAAAGTTTTAGTCTGATCCTGACGGCTTAATTTATCCGCTTTAGAGAGCAGCACATGAACAGGCCGACCGGTTGGCGCAAACCATTCCAGCATCTGCCAATCCATCTCGGTCAACGGTCTGCGGCTGTCCATAATAACGACCAGACCTTTGAGCTGTTCACGGGTCTGCAAATATGGGCCCAACAATACATCCCATTGTTTACGTACATCTTCTGGAACCTTGGCAAATCCATAGCCCGGCAAATCAACGAAGTACCGATCAGGCGCCACTGAAAAATAGTTCAAATGCTGGGTACGCCCCGGTGTCTTGGACACATAAGCCAGGCGGGTTTTTCCGGCCAGCGTATTAATTGCCGATGACTTACCGGCATTGGAACGCCCGACAAATGCCACCTCGGCGACGGCATCTCCCGGCGTATCGCGCAATCGAGCCACCGTTGTGAGGAATTCCGTACGGGGAAACGGGTGCGCGTGCCCGGGATTTTTGGGGGGCTGCGCCGCTAAAACCGCTGGTTTTTCAGCTCTTTTGGTCGAAACTGCCTTTTTTTTAGGCAAGGCTTTCGAGCCAGTTTTTGCAGGAGATTTCAAAGTTTGGGAATTAGACACAGTACGCCTCGTTCAGGTTGTATTAGAATAACAGCCTTAACCGACTAATTACCCTGCGGTTCTCAAGGAATCGCATTATTCCTACTAGGAGTGTGGACATGATTCGTGCTGTCGCATTCGCCCTGATGTGCTCCGTCAGTGCCCTGTCACTGGCTGCCGAGCCAGCGGCCCCCGCAGCAACCCCGGCTGCCGTTGATGCATCTGCCATTGCTAAAAATGTCTGTGCTGCGTGTCACGGCGTTGATGGCAACAGCAGCATTCCAGCCAACCCAAGTCTGGCTGGTCAACATGCTTCCTACCTGCTCAAGCAGCTGAACAACTTCAAAGCCTCTGCTGATGGCAAACCTGCTCTACGTCAGAACGCAATCATGAACGGCATGGCAGCGCCGCTGTCCGAAGCTGAAATGAAGGCGTTGGCTCAGTATTACTCGAAGCAAACTCTGAAACCAGATGTTGCCAAGGATGAGAAGCTTGTGACTGAAGGTCGCAAACTATGGCGCGCCGGTGACCTTAAGAAGGGCATCCCTGCCTGTGCCGGCTGCCACGGCGTTGCAGGTGCTGGTCTGCCAGCCCAGTATCCAACACTTGCTGGTCAACACCCTGACTATGTCATCACGCAGCTGAAACAGTTCCGTGAAGGCACCCGCGCTAACGATCCTGAAGCCGTGATGCGCACCATCGCCGCCAAGATGACGGATCCGCAAATGGCCGCTGTAGCAGAATACGCTGCAGGTCTGCGTCAGTAATTCGGTCTTTGACCACGAAAAGGGCAGCCTGAGCGCTGCCCTTTTTTATTGCCATGCGTTTAGTACGCATTCAACAACTCTAATTCAGCGCTATCAAACCCGGCAGCCAGTCTTGCTGCTTCATTCATAGGTGGCCTTGGTCTTGGCGCGCCATAGGCATCAATCAGTGATTGATAGGTTTCAGACACAGGCAATGCTTGCGCCTTACATAGTGCGCGAAACCAGAAATCTCCCAGAGCAACGTGCCGGACTTCGTCTCGCGCAATGACCGACAACGCACGCAGTGTAGGTTTGTCGCCTATGCCCTGAAAGGCTCTAAAAATCGGTGGCATCGCATCCAGACCACGCGCCTCCATTAAGCGAGGGACTAATGCCATCCGGGCAAGCACATCTGCCGTTGTCCGTTCGGCAAGATGCCACAGACCCGCATGCGCCGGCAAGTCACCATAAGCAACGCCCAGCGCTTGCAAGCGGCTTTCGATCAGCTTGAAGTGGTAAGACTCTTCGATGGCCACGCCAACCCAATCCCTGACAAAGCGCCTGCCCAGATCTTTAAAACGCCACGCCGCATCAAGCGCCAAATTAATGGCATTAAATTCAATGTGCGCAATTGCATGTAGCAACGCGGCGCGTCCTGCTTTATCCGTCGCCTTCCGAAAGGGTAACGACTCAGGCGGCACACAAACCGGCTGTACCGGTCGACCGATACGTGCGCAGTCAGGCGCTGCCCGCACCCCACCCGGCAACAAGTCAGTCTCAGTGAACGCTAGGTAAGCTGGTATCAAAGCATCTACCGCATGGCATTTAGATGCCGTACTGGATGCATACCAAGCCGCCTCAAGTTGCTCGAAGAAATCCCGCATTAGCGTGGCGGCCGATTGGGCTTAGGCATAAAGTTCACAACCGAACGGCCATCGGGATGCTGCTTTGGCGCCATCTTCCAGGCATGCCCCTGAACCAGTTCAAACGTCAGGATATAACGCCCCTCACTATTTCTGGGCCACTGTGCAATTGCCCGGTCCCAAAAACGCTTGGTAGTCAGTCCTGAAGGCACAAAGTGCGTTGCCACACACGAACCCATTTTTTTCAATTCACGCAGCGCCTGCCAAGGGTCCGCATAGGTCAGCGTCAGCGTTTCCATATCCATCACCGGATCAGAAAAGCCGCCGTTCACCAACATGTCGCCCACATCGTGCATATCAGTAAACGACTGGGTTCGATCGATTCGTTCCGACGAGGCTACCATTTGCGTTGCCTGCCGTAACTCTTTGAGTGTATCGGGACCGAACAGGCTAAACATCAGCAAACCACCCACCCGTAAGACCCGGTTAAATTCCTGGATGGTTTCGGGCAAGTCGTCCAGCCAATGCAAAGCCGCATTCGACCAGATGAAGTCGATACATTGCGCAGAAACCGGGAGCGCATTAAGGTCTGCACCCACACGCAGGGATCTGGCGCCTCTACCCTGATTCAGCAACCGACGAAAAAATCCGCTTGCCGCCAGATCTGCACTGCGACCAGTCCTCAGCAATGCCTGGCAACTATCGACGCCAAGCCATTGGGCTTCAGGATAACGATGGCTAAGCATCGGGCGATCAGCACCGAGACCACAGCCCGCATCCAGAATCTGCCGGGGAGCAATGCGCAGCATTTCAAGACGCTCGCCCATACGGCGGGACATTTCCCGGTAGAGAAAGTCGCTCCCAGCAAAACCTGGCGCGGCACGATCAAAGGCACGGCGAATCCGGTGACGCCGGAAACGGGGTGCCTCCCCCGTAGACATCAGACGCCTTTCAAACCCAACGTGGCAAACAGTTTCTGATCACGCGATGTGTCGGGGTTTCCCGTGGTGAGCAGCTGTTCGCCGTAAAAAATCGAATTGGCGCCCGCAAAGAAACACAGCGCCTGCAACTCATCCGACATTTCCTGACGACCTGCCGACAGACGCACCCAGGAAGTAGGCATCGTGATGCGGGCGGCGGCAATCATGCGCACAAATTCAATACCATCTACAGGATCAACACCAGCCATCGGCGTACCGGGAATTGGCACCAGATTGTTAATCGGCACCGAATCAGGCACCGGATCCAGATTGGCCAGCTGCGCAATCAATGCCGCGCGATTTTTACGATTTTCACCCATACCGACAATACCGCCGGAACACACGTGAATGCCTGCCTGACGTACCTGATCCAATGTATCGAGACGATCTTCATGCGTATGAGTGCTAATCACTTCGCCATAAAAATCGGCATCCGTATCCAGATTATGGTTGTAGTAATCCAGCCCTGCAGTTGCCAGCTTTTCTGCCTGGCCCGGCTTCAGCATGCCCAGGGTGACACAGGTTTCCAGACCCAGTGCTTTCACTTCCTGCACCATGTCGACCACCTTATCGAGATCCTTATCTTTCGGACCACGCCAGGCAGCGCCCATGCAGAAACGCGACGAACCGGCGGCCTTCGCGGCTTTGGCGGCAGCAATCACTTCATCGGTGGACAACAATGCTTCGCGTTCCAGGTTTGTGTCGTAACGTGCCGACTGCGAGCAATAGCCACAATCTTCGGAGCAACCACCCGTCTTGATGGAAAGCAGGGTCGAACGCTGTACGGCATTTTCATCAAAATGTTCGGCGTGCACAGCATGCGCTTTCGCCAGCAGCGCCATGAATGGCATTTCAACCAGTTCCAACACCGCTTCAGTCGACCAGCGACCCGTGCCACGCGTTGGCGCTTCTGCACCATTTTTCTTCTGACGTGGCGGAACAAAATTCAGGGGGATATTCTCTGTTTGCATAGGAAACCTCTCGATTAGAGGTAGATTGCTGAGTAAAGGCATAATTATGCCCGAAGCACTAAAACCTAGCCTGATTGACGACAAATACAGCCTGAACCTCCCTTGCCTGCAAACAAAGCATTTTCCCTGTCACAAGACCTACGTCATGCGTTTAGAACCGCAGGCGGGGTATTAGGACGCCTGCTACTGCCGCAGACGTGCGTGCTGTGCAGCCTGCCCAGCGAGAACGCGCCTGTTTGCACTGCTTGCGCTGCTGATTTGCCTGTACCTGCCGGTCTTCAGTGCTCGCGATGCGCACTCCCGCTCCAGCACAATCCGAACAGCGCGCCTGTAGCTTGCCCGGATTGCGCCCATCACACACCCGCCTTCGACACGGCGGTCGCCGCCTGGTCTTATAGCTTCCCGGTGGATGCCCTGATCCAGGATTTTAAATACGGCCACCATCTCTACCTGGCCGGTTTTTTTGGCCAGCATCTGGCGCAGACACTTAAGCGCCAATGGCATATGCAACCCGGTTGCATACAGCCAGATTTAATTATCCCGATGCCCCTACATGCCAATCGTCTCAAATCGCGCGGCTTCAACCAGGCGGCTGAAATCGCCCGTCACGTCTCAAAGCATTTGGCGATACCATGGTGCACAAAGCGCCTGATCCGCTTAAATGACACCGCGCCACAGGCTGGCTTGCACCGCAATGAACGCTGGTCTAATCTGCGCGGTGCATTTGCCTGCCCCTCCCCCCTTCCGGACGCACGAATTCTACTGATAGATGATGTACTCACCACCGGTGCCAGCCTTTCAGCCTGCGCCGAAGTCTTGCGGCACGCCGGCGCCAGCCGTGTTGATGTTGCCGTTATTGCCCGCACACCCGAACCGGGCCAAGCTTTTTAAACCGATATGACATCCACTCAACGTCGCCCTGCCATCGTTCTGGTTCACCCGGAAATCCCTCCCAATACGGGCAACCTGATCCGTGTTTCTGCGGCAACTGGTTTTGAGCTCCATCTGGTTCGCCCGCTGGGCTTTGATGTGGATGATCGTTCATTGCGCCGTGCCGGACTGGATTATCACGACCAAGCTTTCCTACAAGTGCACGACGATTGGGAATCCTGCCTGAAAAAGCTCCACGGCAACTCAGCAGAATCAACCGCCCGGCGTTTTTTTGCCATGACCACCAAAGGCAGCCGGCCGTACCATGAAGTTAAATTTCAGCCGGATGACGTGATTGTTCTAGGCTGCGAAACCAAAGGCCTTCCGCCGGAAATTCTGGCGACATTCGATAACAACCACCGGTTGCGCATACCAATGCGGCCAGACATCCGTAGTTTGAATCTGGCCAACTCGGCATCGATTGTCGTATTCGAGATGTGGCGGCAGAACGGCTTTGCCGGCGCTATTTAACACCGGACTCTGCAAAGAATTTATTCGGCGCGCTGTGCCCGGCTCATCAGTTGGGTGACAGCATCTTTTGCGGCCAGATCACCCGCGATAACGGCGGCAACCGCACGGGCAATCGGCATCTCAACTGATAGATCCACCGCTAAGCGCGCAACTTCACGCGCTGTGCCCACGCCTTCAGCCACATGCCCAAGGGCATCCAGTGTTTCCTGCAATGTCTTACCTGCACCCAGCGCCAACCCCACCTGACGGTTACGCGACAAATCACCGGTACAGGTAAGAATCAGATCACCCAGGCCGGCCAGGCCCATCAGCGTTTCACGCTGACCACCAAGACGCTCACACAATCGCGCAATTTCAGCCAAACCGCGTGTCATCAGCGCTGCGCGGGCATTGTGGCCTAGGGAAAGGCCATCCGAGATACCCGTTGCAATCGCCAGAACATTTTTGACGGCGCCGCCCACTTCTACACCAACGACATCGCCCGAAGCATAAAGACGCAGGCTTGGTGTGTGCAGCCAGTCTGCCAATTGCTCGGCTAGGTACAGGTTCGCCGATCCCAGCGTTACCGCCGTTGGCAAACCCTTCGCTACCTCCTGAGCAAAGCTCGGACCAGATAAAGCAGCAGCAGGCACATCGCCAAGCACATCTCTCACTACCTGATGCGGCAATAGGCCTGTTTGTGGCTCAAAGCCTTTGCAAACCCACACGAGTGGCGGCAAAGGCTCGGTGCCATAAAGCGTTTGCAAGGCCTCCAGCGTACTCCGCAAACCCGCTACCGGGGTTGCCAATACCAGCACATCGGAACCCTGCAACATCACCAGATCACCCGTGGCCTTCAAAGCCGCTGGCAACACAATCTCTGGCAAAAACCGTTGGTTTACGTGTGTCTCATTAATACTGGCGACCACCTCGGGTTCCCGCGCCCAGATTGTTACGCGGTGTCGCTGCGCCCAATTAGCCGCCAGCGCGGTGCCCCAGGCGCCTGCCGCTAGCACGCCAATCTGGAGTTGCGTTTTGGTGGCCTGGTTCATGGACATCCCTGTTTAGTGAATTACTGAACGGTCGTCGGCGCTTCGACTTCGCCGGCAGCTGACTGCTGTTCTGCCTGAGCCATCGCATCAAAATTCACAGGCTGCAGTACTACCGGTGGGAAACCGGCACGGGTCGAGGCATCTGATACGGCTTCACGCGCATAAGGGAAGAGCACATTCGGAATCGCCGAACCCAGGAATGGTTGCAGCGCTTCTTCAGGAATACCCGCAACGCGGAAAATACCTGCCTGTTGCAATTCGATCAGGAAATAAACCTTGTTCTCAGCCTTGGCGGTCACGGTAACTTGCAGGATGCCTTCAAAAGCATCTGCACCCAGTTGCGTAAAGGCTGTCTTGAACTGCACACTGACTTCCGGTGCCTGCTGTTGCAGAAATACCTCTGCACCCCCTGGCACTTCGAGCGACATATCCCGCACATACAACTTCTCGATGGCAAACATCGGTTGTGTAGGCGCTTGTTGCTCTGCGGCTTGTGTTTCAGTGCTCTGCTCGTTATCGGCCATGATGTAAATCCTTATCGATTAAATGAAAAATTATTTTAGTAGCGGATCAAGGCCGCCCGCGCGATCCAGCGCCGCCAAATCATCAAAGCCGCCCACATGAGTGTCCCCGATATAAATCTGCGGCACCGTCCGGCGATTAGTGCGAGCCATCATGGCATCACGCTCTTCCGGATTAAGGTCAATCCGGATTTTTTCAATCTCGGTGACCCCTTTGCTGTGCAGCAACTGTTCCGCACGAACGCAATACGGGCAAACTGCTGTGCAATACATTAGCACTTTGGGCATAACGTACCTCAAGCCTTGGCAGGGGCTTTGCCCCGCTTAAGTGGCAAACCGGCTTTCTCCCAGGCCTGAATACCGCCCTCGATCTGGCTGACATCTTCAAATCCAGCTTTACTCAGCAAACGGCAAGCAGCGGCAGAACGCTGGCCTGCAGCACAAACCACCACAACCGGCTTTTTCCGATATTTTTCCAATTTAGTCAGCTGGTTAGGCAGTTCTTTGAGGGGAATAAACTGGCTGCCCTGAATATGCTCAACCGCCACTTCGTGCTCTTCGCGCACATCCACCAAAACGCCACCCTCTTTATCCGTCAGCGCAATAGCCGCCTGGGGCGACACATTCTTACCACCGGGCTGAACCACCTGGCGAACCAGAAGCGCTCCCGAAATGACTGCAATCGCTAAAAGACCAAGATTGATGGGCTGAAGAAAGAAATCCATGTTTTTTCCAGAAAATTCGAAGTCAAGGGCTCGGCAACTAGAGTCAGCGCCTCCGGCATTATAGAATAGCGGACTGATTCATTTATACCGGATGAATGGAATTATCCTTATGAAAAAAATTGTGCTGCTGCGCCACGGCGAATCTTCGTGGAATAAAGAAAACCGTTTCACAGGTTGGACCGATGTCGACCTGACCGAAAAAGGCATCGAAGAAGCCAAGCAGGCTGGGCGTCTGATGAAAGAAGCCGGCTTTGAATTTGACCAGGCTTATTCATCTGTTTTGAAGCGCGCCATGCGCACGCTCTGGCTTGCACTGGAAGAAATGGACCGCCTCTGGATTCCGATCCAGCGTAACTGGCGCCTGAACGAGCGTCATTACGGCGCACTGCAAGGTCTGAACAAGGCTGAAACAGCTGCCAAGTATGGTGATGACCAAGTTCTGGTCTGGCGCCGTAGCTACGACACGCCGCCACCCGCACTGGAATTCGATGATCCACGTCATCCGCGTTTCGATGCACGTTACGGCGAAGCTTTTTCGGGCATGACCGAAAAAGAACTGCCGATGACCGAGTGTCTGAAAGACACTGTGGCGCGTTTCGTCCCGTTCTGGGAAAGCACCATTGCGCCAGCCGTTAAATCCGGCAAGAGCGTCATCGTCGCGGCTCACGGCAACTCGATCCGTGCGCTGGTCAAATATCTGGACAATATTTCAGATGCCGACATCGTTGAGCTGAATATTCCAACGGGTATCCCGCTGGTTTACGAACTTGATGACGAAACGCTCAAACCAATCCGTAGCTACTACCTGGGCGACCAGGAAGCTGCTGCTGCCGCGGCGGCTGCCGTTGCACAGCAAGCTGCCAAGAAATAATCGCCGTCACTCGACGACAGGAACCGCCAACATGCCTAGCCAGATCCCTCCGACCGATCCCACATCCAAACAGGCCAAGCCCCATTGGATGCGCACGGCCAGCGTGGGTCTGGTTGGCGTGGTGGCCGGCGTCCTGATCGCCTTGCAGCTGCCGGCGTTTGCCGAAAAGGCAGCAACGCCGAGCCAGACAGCCGGCTTGCCGATTCAGGATTTACGTACCTTTGCCGAAGTCTTCAATGCTATCAAGCAAGGTTACGTAGAACCAGTTGAAGATAAGAAGCTCATCAACAATGCCATCTCTGGCATGGTCTCCAATCTGGATCCGCATTCCACCTATCTGGACGCTGAAGCCTTCAAAGAGCTTCAGGTCGGCACGCATGGTGAATTTGGTGGACTCGGGATTGAAGTGGGCATGGAAGATGGCTTCGTTAAGGTCATTGCACCGATCGAAGACACACCGGCCGCCCGCGCTGGCCTAAAAACCGGTGACCTGATCGTCAAGATCGATGACACCTCTGTCAAAGGCCTGACCCTGAATGAGGCCGTCAAAAAACTACGCGGCAAACCCAAGACCCAGGTGACACTGACGATTGCCCGCAAAGGCATGACCAAACCGCTGATCGTTACCCTGACGCGCGAAGTCATCAAGGTCCAGTCCGTCAAATTCAAAATGCTTGAACCGGGTTATGGCTATGTACGCATCACCCAGTTCCAGGAAAACACTACCAGCGCCTTGGTCAACGCCGTTAACCAGCTTTACAAGAACGGCCCGCTCAAAGGCCTGATCCTTGATCTACGTAACGACCCGGGCGGCCTGCTCAATGCTGCCGTAGGCGTTTCTGCCGTGTTCTTGCCGGCTGACGAACTCGTCGTTTCTACCGACGGGCGCGCACCGGATGCCAAGCATAAGTTTTATGCCAAGCCCGAGGACTATCAGCATGGCCGCGAAGATGAACTGCGCAATCTACCTAACGGCATCAAATCCGTGCCAATGATTGTGCTGGTCAATGGCGGTTCAGCGTCGGCTTCCGAAATCGTCGCCGGTGCACTGCAAGACTACAAGCGCGCTACCGTGCTCGGCACCCAGACCTTTGGCAAGGGCTCGGTACAGACTGTGTTGCCACTTCCGGGCAATACCGCCATCAAGATCACAACAGCGCGCTATTACACGCCTAAAGGCCGTTCCATTCAGGCCAAGGGTATTGAGCCAGATGTCGAAGTAGAAGAAACACCTGGCGCCAAGAAAAATGGCCTCCGCGAAGCCGATCTGGGCGGTCACCTGATCAACGAAAACGACAAGGCCGCCAAAGATAGCAAGCCTGACGCTGGCAAAACCAGCGACAAATCCAACGGCAAAAATGGCAAGGATGATGATAACGACCCAGGTCTTGCCATCGCCGACTACACAACCGCCAAGGATCGTCAGTTCGTTGAGGCTATTAAGCGTCTGGGTGGCAAACCACCGGCACCCGTTAGCAAGGATGCAAAAGCAAATCCGGAAAACGCTGCGGTTACCGATAAGTCAGCCAAACCTGCCCAGTAATTTGCGATGAACGACCAGCAACTGCTGCGCTATAGCCGGCATATTCTGGTCGATGAAATCGGCATCGAAGGCCAGGAAAAGCTCCTGGCCGCACATGTACTCATTATCGGCGCCGGCGGCCTCGGCTCTCCGGCGGCGCTGTATCTAGCCAGTGCGGGTATTGGCACTCTCAGCATTGCCGATGGCGATACGGTTGATCTCAGTAATCTGCAACGCCAGATCCTGCATACCGAAGCCCGTATCGGTCAAAACAAAACCCAAAGCGCCCAGATGGCGCTACGCACCATCAACCCAGAGTGTCAGGTATTACCGCTGCCCCGCCTGGAAGGCGCTGCATTAGATGCGGCTGTAGCCAAAGCCGATGTTGTGCTGGATTGCAGTGATAACTTCGCCACACGTTACGCACTCAATCGCGCCTGTGTTGCTGCTAAAAAGCCCCTGGTCTCTGGTGCTGCCATCAAGCTCACCGGCCAGCTCTTTGTGATGGATCCGCGCCAACACGATGTGCCTTGCTACGCCTGCCTGTATCCGGAAGATAGTGCCGATGATGATCTACGCTGTGCCACCACCGGTATTCTGGCGCCACTCACTGGCGTTATTGGTTGCATGCAGGCGGTCGAAGCAATCAAACTCATCGCTAGCTTTGGGCACCCTGCCACAGGGCTGCTACAGCGATACGATGCCTTGACGGGATGCTGGTCTTCAGCGCGCGTGCTGCCGGACCCCACATGTCCAGTGTGTCATGCCTGACCATCGTTCCAGATGATTGAATCTTCTGATCTATACGTTTTTATTGCGGCACTTGTGGCCGTCTATCTGCTGCCCGGTCCTGATATGGCACTGATTTTATCCACCGCTGCTTTGGGTGGCCGGCATAACGGAATCATGGTCGCTATCGGACTCGCGCTATCGCGTGCACTCCACGTCACGTTAGCGGCGCTGGGGCTGGCAGCGCTCTTCATCGCACACCCCTTACTGTTTGATGCCGTCCGTTGGCTGGGCGCTGCTTATCTGTGCTGGCTGGCCTGGCGACTTCTGCGCACCCCCAACGAAAAGAGCACAACCATCATGGCCCATCACCAGGCAGGCTGGCGCGCTCTAAGACAGGGTTTTCTGACAAACCTGTTAAACCCCAAGGCTTTGATGTTTTGCGCGCTGCTGCTCCCGCAGTTCATCGTTCCCACTGGCAACCTGATCGATCAATACCTGCTGCTTGGTACCATCCTCGTTAGCTTAGGGGCTGTCTTTGACTTGTTGTATGTCTTTGCCTCATCTGGCATCGCACACCATTTTTCAAACTCACGCACAGGGCAAAAGATCGCGAGAATTGCTTTTGCCAGTATCTTTACTATCGCAGCGATTCGGTTGGCAGTTAGCTCACGCTGATTGGCTGGGATAGCTATTGAACTGGTCTTGCCACAATTCGCAAATCAGCCCCGAGCATCCGCACATCTTGGAACCGCCACTGCGTCTTCTGGTCCAAGTTTGTCAGATTCAGGTCATCAAACCAACCGCGCGCATCACTACCCAGCAGCGTCGGAGCCATGTAGAGCAGCAGCTCATCAATCAGCCCCGCTTTGAGAAACACACCGCTCAAGCGTGGGCCGGCCTCCAGATGAACCTCATTAATGCCACGCTCGGCAAGATTGCGTAGCAACGCCTTCAGATCCACTCGGCCTGCGCTATCCGGAACAACCAGCACCTCGGCACCGGCCGCACGCAGCGCTGCGGTACGCTCGGCATCAGTCGATGCCGTTGCTACCAGGCAGCCCCCCCGCAGAATCTTGGCAGTAACAGGCATACGCAGATGACTATCCAGCACCACACGCAGTGATGGTGCCAAAGGCACGGGTGTTGCCGTTACTTGAGCCATTGGGGCATCAACGCCCCGCACCGTCATTAAAGGATCATCTTCGAGGAGCGTTCCTACGCCGGTAAGAATAGCCTGCGCACGAGCACGAAAACGATGCCCATCGGCACGCGCCTCTGGCCCGGTGATCCACTGGCTCTGGCCATTGGCCAAGGCACTACGGCCATCCAGACTGCCGGCCATCTTGAGACGCACCCAGGGCAGCCCCTGACACATACGTTTTACGAATCCGACATTCAGCGCTTCTGCCTCGGCGGCCATCAAGGGTGTGGCAACTTCAATACCCGCAGCCTGGAGCTGCGTAAAGCCTTTACCTGCCACCAATGGATTAGGATCTTCCATCGCGGCCACGACACGGCTCACACCGGCTTTAATCAAGGCCTCAGCACAAGGCGGTGTCCTGCCATGATGCGAACAGGGTTCGAGCGTGACATAAGCGGTAGCGCCTTTTGCATCGTTGCCACGGCGTTCAGCATCCTGCAACGCCATCACCTCGGCATGGCCTTCGCCCGCGCGTTCATGCCAACCTTCGCCAACAATCTGGTGGTCTTTAACCAATACACAACCCACGCGTGGATTCACACCGGTTGTGTAGAGCCCATTAGCTGCCAGCTGCAACGCGCGCGCCATCCAGACGCTATCAGCAGCACTAGGCGTGTGAATTGTTGGTTCGGGCATGACCCGTCTCTACATACGTCGGTCAGACGACCGGCGAGATCTCGCGAATCACTTCGGAGAATTCATCAATGTCGGTGAAGTTGCGATACACCGAAGCAAAGCGCACATAAGCCACTTTATCGAGCTTCTTGAGTTCGCGCATGACCAGCTCACCCACCTGCTGCGAGGTCACTTCCCGCTCACCCAGTGCCAGGAGCTTTTCTTCAATACGTGATACCGCGGAGTCGATAGCCTCTGCAGTAACGGGGCGCTTGCGCAGCGCCAGCTGCAAAGATGCGGCGAGCTTGTCGTGGCTGAATTCCGTACGCGAACCATTCCGCTTAACAATAAACGGAAACTGGATTTCGGCCTGTTCATGAGTCGTAAAACGCTTTTCGCACTGTCCACAACGCCGACGACGGCGGACGATGTGTCCCTCTTCCGATTCGCGCGTTTCAATAACGGTCGTACCGTCCGCGCTGCAGAATGGGCACTTCATCGCGCCGCGTCCAGATCCGCTTTACTTACCGTAAACAGGGAACTGCTTGCAGAGTGCAGACACTTGATCACGCACCTTAGCCAGAACCGCTTCGTCATTCGGCGCATCCAGCACATCAGCAATCAGATGCGCGATTTGCTCGGCTTCGATTTCGGTAAAGCCACGCGTGGTCATTGCTGGCGAACCGATACGGATACCCGAAGTCACGAAAGGCTTCTGCGGGTCGTTCGGAATACCGTTCTTGTTCACGGTAATGTGTGCACGACCCAGAGCAGCTTCGGCTTCTTTACCGGTGATGTTCTTGTTGCGTAGATCGAGCAGGAATACGTGACTTTCGGTGCGACCCGAAACGACACGCAAACCACGCTCTTCACCCAGCACACGAGCCATAACCCGAGCGTTGTTCAGCACCTGTTCCTGGTAATCCTTGAATCCCTGAGTCGCGGCTTCCTTGAATGCGGTCGCCTTGGCGGCGATCACGTGCATCAGCGGGCCGCCCTGCAGACCCGGGAAGATCGCGGAGTTGAGCGCCTTCTCGTGCTCGGCCTTCATCAGAATCACGCCACCGCGCGGACCGCGCAGCGTCTTGTGCGTCGTTGTGGTAACCACGTCAGCGTGTGGCACCGGATTCGGGTAATAACCCGCAGCGATCAGACCGGCGTAATGCGCCATGTCCACCCACATGATGGCGCCAACTTCTTTGGCGATCTTGGCAAAACGCTCGAAGTCGATACGCAGCGCGTAAGCCGAGGCGCCAGCCACGATGATGCGTGGCTTGTGTTCACGCGCCAGCTTTTCAACCTGGTCGTAATCGATCTCTTCTTTTTCGTTCAGGCCGTAGGACACGACATTGAACCACTTGCCCGACATATTTAGGGGCATACCGTGAGTCAGGTGGCCACCTTCAGCCAGGCTCATGCCCATGATGGTATCGCCCGGCTTGGCAAATGCCATCAGCACGGCCTGGTTCGCCTGCGAACCGGAGTTTGGTTGCACGTTTGCGGCATCGGCACCAAACAGCGCCTTTAGTCGATCAATCGCGATTTGCTCAACGACGTCTACGTGCTCACAACCACCGTAATAGCGCTTGCCCGGATAGCCTTCGGCGTACTTGTTGGTGAGCTGCGAACCTTGCGCCTGCATAACGGCGTAGGAAACGTAGTTTTCCGAAGCGATCAGTTCGATGTGATCTTCCTGACGGCGGTCTTCAGCCTGAATGGCTTGCCAGAGTTCGGGATCAACTTGCTGCAGGGTGTCGCGGGCAGAGAACATAAGAAACCTCGGGATTCAGTCAAAATCGGACAAAACAGAAATCGGTGGCTGCGGCAATAGCCGAAACTAGCCAAGGCCGTGATTTTACAGGATTTCGTCGCGACTGGCGTCTGTTAGATGAGCCGTTTCGCCCCAAGCCACCATTGTCCAGCGCAAACCCTGCTTTTCAGCCTCGATATCGATCCAATTCAGGCCAGCATTGGGGATCGGCGCATCTCTAGGGCCTGTCAAAGCACGCCCCATTGCGCGGCGGTACAGGAGATCAAGAACCCCCCCATGGGTAACAATAATCACCGCCTGATCGGCATAAGCCCGCGCCAGATCCAACAGGCAATGTTCTATGCGCTCCAGCATGGCTTGCAAGGGTTCAGCCGCCCCGGGCGCTGCCGCCAGATCTGCACGGTCCACCAGCGCGCTATAGGCAACCGGGTCATAGGCGGCGGCTTCTTTGGGTGTCTTGCCTTCAAATAGCCCGTAATGTCGCTCTCTCAACGCAGACTCGCTCTGCACAGGCATATTCAAGGCCTTAGCCACAGCCTCAGCCGTTTGATACGCCCGCAACAGATCACTACTCACTACAGCGGCGAAAGGCATTTGCTGATGCCACCGGAGCAAATACTGGCCGGCAGCATCGGCCTGCGCCAGGCCTAGGTCGTTTAAGGGAATATCCTGATGACCCTGCAGCCGACGATCGGCATTCCAGGGAGTCTCTCCATGACGGACGATGCAACAGCGCATTAGGCGCCTGCCACCATCATGCGATCGATCAGAATGGCACCAGATTGTTTGGCGCTTCGGCTCAATCGGTCTTCGGCAATAGCCACAATGCCCTGCATCATGTCTTTGAGGTTACCCGCGATGGTGATTTCCTCAACCGGATAGGCGATCTCACCATTCTCAATCCAGAAACCGGCAGCCCCTCGGGAATAATCCCCATTCACGTAATTCACGCCCTGCCCCAGAAGTTCGGTAACCAGCAAGCCCCGACCCATTGTCTTCATCAGCGACTGGAGATCCGGATGCGCTGCCCGGGTATCCCTCAAAAATAGGTTGTGGCTGCCCCCGCCATTGGCTGTTGGCGCCATTCCCAGTTTGCGTGCGCTATAGACCGATAGGAAGTAGCCTTCAAGAATGCCGTTGCGCACCACATCCCGATCGGACGTTGCCAGACCATCGCCATCGAATGGCGCGCTCGATTGACCTCCACGTAACAGCGGACGCTCTTCCAGCACCACAAAATCGGGTAGGATTTTTGTGCCTAAAGCGCCTTCCAGAAACGAACTCTTGCGATAAAGCGCGCCGCCAGAAGCGGCATGCACCAGACTTCCCACAATAGTCGAGGCAATCGGCGCTTCAAAAATCACCGGCACTTCACCGGTAGGGCACTGCCGCCCGCCGAGCCGTGCAACTGCACGCGCCGCCGCTTTCAGCCCAATATCGCCTGCAGGCGGAAACTGCGTTGCAGCGCGCACGGACTCATACCAATCATCACGCTGCATCCCTTGGGCATCGGTCGCGATCAGCGCGCAACCCATGCTATGCCGACTAGTCGGATAGCCGCCCAGAAAACCGAGACTGTTCGCCATAATGAAATGCCCCTGATGCGTCGACACCGAGGCACCTTCCGAGTTCTGAATCGCTGGCGAATACGCTAACCCGGCCGCTTCACATTCCCGCGCCAGATTTACTGCAGTCTCTACCGAGGGGGTCCAAGGGTGAAACAAATCCAGATCGGGCACCGGCCCCAGCATGAGTTGTTCGATGTCTGGCAAACCCGCACAAGGGTCTTCTGCGGTAAAGCGTGCAATATCAAGTGCTGCACGCACCGTTGCCTGCAAGGCTTCGCCGGAGAAATCACTTGTGGAAGCGTATCCCTTGCGCTGCCCCAGATAGACCGTTACACCCACCTGCTTATCGCGATGATGCTCGATCGTTTCGACCTCACCCTGGCGCACATTAACGCTCTGCCCAAAGCCTTCCGAAATTTCCACCTCAGCGGCCGAAGCGCCACCGCCTGTAGCCAAAGTAATCACGTCCGTCGCAATTCTGGATAGTGCTTCATGGGTATGAGCAAAGAGATGGTCGTTCGTTGAAGCGTCTACGGCGTGATGTGTCATGAGGCAATCGTCAGAGGTTTGGTATTCGGTTGGTATGATAGCGGCAAAACCCCACCGTATCGAATAAGCAAAACGACAGAAAACCATGCCTTTCCACGCCAGCAAACCACCCAGCCACTTTCACACCCGTCAGGGCCAGGAAGTCGTCAATGCCGAACCGGAACCGAAAACCGAGGCGCGCCGGCGCAGCAAAACCAAGGCCAAGGGAGAAATGGATGCGTTGCAAGAGCTCGGCAAACGGCTTGTCGGCGTGGGTAACGACCGTCTGAAGAAGCTGGACATCCCGGAAACGCTTCTGGATGCAGTGCGCGAAGCCAAACGTATTACCTCATTTGGCGCACTGCGCCGACAGATGCAATACATCGGCAAACTGATGCGTGACGTCGATATTGAACCGATTCAGGAAATGTTGGATGAAATCGATGGCGTCTCGAACAAAGCCAACGCCCGGTTCCACGCGCTAGAAAAACAGCGGGAAAAACTATTGGCCGATGAATCTGTAATCACGGCGCTCAAGAACGAGCACCCGGATCTTGATGTTTCGGCATTGCGTACACTCCGCCGCAATGCGCTCAAAGAGCAAGCAGAAAACAAACCGCCCAAGGCTTACCGCGCCATCTTCCAGCTACTTAAATCCCTACAGGAAAACTCCTCGACCGAGGCCGAAACTACGATCGAGGATGGCAGCGAGGATTAACTTCAGAACGCCGGAGAGCGTCGTGGCAAGCCTTTAGCCGACAGCGACTGCAAGAAATCTAGTGTCAGCGCTGCACCAAACCCGGTCGTATCAGTTGCGACAGCAGCGAGACCTCCTTTACAGGTCGCAGCCGATAAATCTAGGTGCATCCAGGGAACATCTCCCACAAACAGATTGAGGAAGCGCGCGGCCAGAATATGATCTGCCTCGCCATCCAGGGTGCACTGCTTGATGTCGGCCACCTGGCTATCTAGGGCGCTATCGTAGTCATCCGGCATTACAAATGGCATTAAACGCTCGCCTGCAGTCGCACCGGCTTCTTCCAGCAGCTTGCCTAAAAGAGGTTGCGTCGCAAAGAAACCACTCATACGGTTACCCAATGCTGTGGTCATGCTACCGGTGAGCGTTGCAAAATCCAGCACCACATCCGGCTTGGCTGCTGCAGCCAGCGTCAATGTGTCCGCCAGCACCATGCGCCCTTCTGCATCCGTATGCACAATCTCGATGGTGCGCCCATTCAGCGCAGTGACGACATCACCCTGTCGATAGGCGCCCGGACCAATGTCATTACGCGACAGCGCCAACCATGCATCCACCTTGATCGGCAATTGCAACTGCGCCGCCGCCTGGATAACCGATAGCACCACAGCCGCGCCAGCCATGTCTTCGTGCATCCCCGCCATGTAGCGTGCCGGCTTTAGATTGTGTCCACCGGTATCAAAGCAGATGCCTTTACCGACCAGAGCCACGTGCGGCAATGGCACCGTTACCGACTTATCCTTCGCATCTCGTTTAACGGGTTTCACTTTAGGAACATAGCTCAGGTGCACAATTGCCGCATCCTGCTCCGGGCTGCCTTGAGCCACCGCCAGAAATGCACCCGCCTTCATTTTTTTCAATTGCGGCACGTCGTAGGTCTCACATCGAATGCCCAACCCCTTGATCTGCGATGGAATCAGGGCCCGGAACGATCCGGGCGTCAATTGATTTGGTGGCAACACGCACAATGCACGGGTTAGGGTATTCGCTGATGCTTTGGCCAAAGCATTCGGCAGCAATGTTTTGAGGAAAGCCTGATCGCGAGCTCCCACCCACAAACGTACTTCAGCCTGTTTAGCTGGTTTAGGGGCCCCGGTTGTTTTAGTCACTTTCTCGAGCGCGACCGTCTTTGGTAAGGCAACACGATTGATCGCTGCAACATAAGCCGCATCGGGCATGACACACGCCACAAAGCCGGCGGAACCATGAATCACCACATCCAGTCGAGCCGGTTGTTCAGCCAAAAGCCCACCCAAAGCCTGGCGCAATTGCTGATGGCGCAAAAACGCCGACGCATCAGGATCAAAGGCTACCCAGCGAACCAACCCACCGCCCGAAAGGGTCGCCTCTGGCAACAATGGTTCTACTGGCATTTTTCCTGCCTTAGCAGCGACTCTTAGTAACGCAGCTGGTTTTTTACGCTGCCTGGCCAATACCTGCTTAAGTAAAGCACCACCCGGCAAGCCGGCGGGCAAAGCACCGCTTACCAGCAACGAGGCAGGAAACAAGACCACCACATGCGATAACCCATTGAGTACACTATCTTTTAGCTTGCCGTTCTCCAGAACGACCCGCGGCAAAACCGGCTGCCAATTAGGGGGGAGCGTCTTTGTTGCGGCAGAAGTTGAGCGGGTGCGGGGATTGATCACAGCCATATCGAAGGTTTCTCAAGGGGAATATGCGATGATTATAGGGTTGATCCACCTTAAAAATAGCTCAAAAACAAGATAACGAGTTTCCGTATGCAGACTTACCTGAA
>JBJTFJ010000109.1:0-3609 GCA_046093345.1 Fluviibacter sp.
TTTGTAAACAGTTCCACTTTGGCTCAATACAAAGGTATCGTCCAAGTACGAATGCAGCTTCATGATGCCAATGGCAAAAGTATTGTTGTGGAATATTTAGACGGCAAGTTGGTCATTACTGACAACCCTGTTGGCGTGACCACAAACGATCCCCCATTCGCCTGGCATCTTTTGAATGCTGGGAACTACGTGAACTTAACACCCACAGAACATAATCCGATCAGAGTTAATGGTCAGAAGTTTTCCCCGCCAAGCTCGGGAAGCGGACTTCATGGTCTCCCAGGTGATTCACTAAGTTCGAGCCGATTCATCCGTGCGCTGACCTATGTTGCGTCAGCGCCAAAAGGAAATTCAAAGCAGCAAGTAAATGCAGTTTGGCACCTGATGAATAACTTTGATATCCCACCTGGCTCTATTAATCTTCCTTCAAGCAATCCTTATGGCGGCGGTGCCGGCGGATATGAATATACAGAGTGGACAACCGTCGGTGACGCTCAAAATCTCAAATATTACGTACGCACCTTTGAGAACCCCTCGCCGCAGGTTTATGATCTTAAAAATGCCGATATGGATGCAAAGGATCAAAAATTCATAAGCCTCTATACAGTGCCTTCTGTACAGCAGCTTCAATAGACCAACCATCTGATTTTAGGAACAGAAATGAAAAAACTAATCGTATTCGCAATGATGACTGCTTCAGCAGTAGCCCAAGCAGGCATTATTGCCGACACCCCAAGCGGCTGGTTTGTAAGTGCTGATCAGAAAAATGGGATCACGTTTGGAGACGGTGATTTTTCAAAGAAGCAAAGCTTTACCGTATACCAGGGAGAAATCTTGGTGGGTGGCAAATGTAACTTAAAAGATAAGAATTCTTGTACTTCGTTTACAGGTGAAGCAAAGCCAGCAGCTCCTGGGGTTTACAAGTATGTTTCAAAGACCTGCAAACTAACGATCAAAGAACAAGCAAGAGATGTCGTTATTACTGATGTAGAAGGGTGCGGCAAGGACGGTTACAAGTTGAGTAATATCTACCTACCGGTAGGCATGTAATTTCTTGAACTTTGAATCAAGCTTAAATACAGCGAGCCCTTAATCTATTGGTGCCAAGGTCGACTCTGGTGGGCCCACCAAACAAGAAAGCCAACCTCATTCGGGGTTGGCTTTTTTCTTATAGGGATTTTGAAGCTTAAGGCCACGCCTGACATTTGTGCCTACTTATTGCCAAGTTATCGCTCATCACTCGCACCGAATAGGTGCGAGTCTTATAGAACTGAACCCAACAAATGATTTAAGTTTTAGAAAAAACACTATAGGTAGTGTTTGTGGGTTCGCTAACGCATATTGAACTTTTGGCACAAATTATGCTCATTCATAGACAAACATATGTCATGAGGAGGTTGAAATGCTGCCGTTCACTACCGCATCTCTTGAGCCAGAGCTAAACATATCTGCCTTAGATGAGTTTAGTCACCTTGCAAGATCATCTCTTAATTCACTTGAGTACTTTACAGCGGTAACTTTGGGCCTTGCACAAGACGGCATTTACGCTGCTGCTCAAGAGGGTGAATCTATCTTTTCAAATAAATCGCCGTTAGATGTCACCATTTATTGTTCGATGACTCCAGTAAACGCGCTGTCTAGCTTCAGCAAAGCCTATCTTCAACTGCAAGAGGCTACCCAAAATTATTACAAATATGTGAACTCAGACTTCCTTGAGGTTCACTAGTTCGAATCGACATGTCAATGAATCTGCAGATTTCTAACATCATCATAAAGAGCATGAAATGAGCAATATAAAAGCAACACTGGCCATTACAGGTCAAGAACCCATTGACTTCCCGATTATGGTCGGCACACATGGTAATGACGTTATTGACATCCGTTCACTGGGTGGCAAGACCGGTCTGTTTACCTATGACTCCGGTTTCCTATCAACGGCCAGCTGCCAGTCGAAAGTGACCTATATCGATGGTGACAAAGGTGAACTACTTTATCGCGGCTACCCAATCGAGCAACTGGCTGAGCAGTGCAACTTCCTGGAAGTAGCATACCTACTCAAAAATGGTGAGTTACCGAACAAGACTGAAAAAGAGTCTTTTGAGCAGAACATCAAAAAGCACATGATGGTGCACGACCAGATCACCCGTTTCTTTAATGGGTTCCGTCGTGATGCCCACCCAATGGCTGTTATGGTTGGTGTAGTTGGTGCCTTATCGGCGTTCTACCACCATGGGGAAGACTATTCGAAGCCTGATGCCCGACGAAAAGCATATAGTCGGATTGTGGCAAAAATGCCTACGATCGTCGCCATGTCCTACAAATATTCGATTGGACAACCTTTTGTCTATCCAAAAAACGAGTTGGGATATACAGAAAACTTTATGCGCATGATGTTCGGCACCCCGTGCGAAGAGTACAAGCCAAACCCGGTGCTGGTTCGCGCTCTGGACATCATCTTTACGCTGCACGCTGACCACGAGCAAAATGCATCGACCTCAACCGTTCGTCTGGCCGGTTCGTCGGGCGCTAACCCGTTTGCGACTATGGCAGCTGGTATCGCCTGTCTGTGGGGCCCAGCACACGGCGGTGCTAATGAAGCCTGTCTGGAAATGCTGGAAGAGATTGGTGATGTATCACGCGTACCTGAGTTCATTGCACGTGCCAAAGACAAGAACGACAGCTTCAAGCTGATGGGCTTTGGTCACCGTGTATACAAGAACTTCGACCCACGCGCCAAGCTGATGCGCAAGGTTTGTTACGATGTGCTGACTGAGCTGGGTCTGGAAAACGACCGTCTGTTCAAGCTGGCCATGGAGCTGGAAAAGATTGCTCTGGAAGATCCTTACTTCGTCGAGAAGAAGCTCTACCCGAACGTTGACTTCTACTCGGGTATCGTGCAAAAGGCGCTGGGCATTCCAACCGATATGTTTACCTGTATCTTCGCGCTGGCCCGTACGGTTGGCTGGATGACGCAGTGGGAAGAAATGATTACCGATCCGGAATACAAGATCGGCCGTCCACGTCAGCTGTACATCGGTGCAGCCCGTCGTGATGTGACTCCACTCGACAAACGGTAAGACATACTGACTGAGCGCTACAGAAGTAGCGCTCAGTATTTCGCAGCGTCACCCACTACAAAGAAATGCACTCAAATGAAGCATAAGTGTTTTTCAGCCAGGTTTTGACTCGCTGACGCTCTAACAACCCTAAAGCATCTGGTCCCTGTCGATTGTTTATAGCAGCCCAGAAACTAGCATTCTGGGCGTCAATTTTGCGCATACTTGCTTCATGCAACAGGGGAACCGTTATAACCAAAGCCCCCAGATCGATGGCTCGTTTCATCTCTAACGATTTATCCAGCAATGAAAAGTCGCTACCTCTGCCCATGTTACGCACAACAATGTAGTTAGCATTATCACCATAGGTATCGATAAGTCGCCCCAATAAATCAGCAGAATCCTTGCCGCCATCAGCAACGTGCCAGAAGTTAACCTTAACATCCATTTCTGCAAGCAGGCCTAACAAGTCTGAATCCCTGACCCAGCGGGCAAGTGGTTCTGCCGTTTGTGCGGCCAAATCTACAATGACATGCTTATCGGTTTGTTGATC
>JBJTFJ010000110.1:0-2971 GCA_046093345.1 Fluviibacter sp.
TAAGGTTTTTTATTGATAGCTTCTGTGAGCAAGCCACCTTGTTCGAAACCCACATATCCGGGAGGCGCGCCGATCAGACGCGATACAGCGTGGCGTTCCATGTACTCAGACATATCAAAGCGTAAAAGTTCGATGCCGAGGCAGTAAGCCAGTTGTTTGGCAACTTCAGTTTTGCCAACACCTGTGGGGCCGGAAAAGAGGAGGGCGCCAATTGGTTTGCCGGGGTTGCCCAGACCGGAGCGAGACATTTTGATGGCGCGGGTTAGTGCGTCAATTGCATTGTCTTGTCCGAAGACAACCGCTTTTAGATCGCGATCCAGATTTTTGAGTACGCGCTTGTCATCGTTAGAGACATGAGAGGGTGGAATGCGGGCAATGCGTGCGACGATTTCTTCAATTTCGTGTTTGCCAACGACCTTCTTCTGTTTGCTCTTGGGAAGGATACGCTGTGCCGCACCGGCTTCGTCAATCACATCGATCGCTTTGTCGGGCAGATGGCGATCGGTGATATGTCTTGCGGCAAGCTCTGCGGCCGTGGTCAATGCCGAAGCGGTGTATTTAATGCTGTGGTGACTTTCAAACCGCGATTTAAGTCCTTTGAGAATTTCGATAGTTTCGGCAACAGAAGGTTCATTGACATCGACCTTCTGGAAGCGTCGTGACAATGCAGAATCTTTTTCAAAGATACCGCGGTATTCAACAAAGGTCGTGGCACCGATGCAACGCAGCTGACCATTGGCCAGTGCAGGTTTGAGTAGATTGGATGCATCCAGCGTGCCACCAGAGGCAGACCCGGCACCAATTAGGGTGTGAATTTCATCGATAAAGAGAATGGCATCCGGATTGTTCTTGAGGGCCTTCAGTACACCTTTGAGGCGTTGCTCAAAGTCGCCACGGTATTTGGTGCCCGCGAGGAGTGCGCCCATGTCAAGAGAATAGACGATGGCTTCAGCTAGTACGTCGGGCACATCTTTATCAACAATGCGGCGGGCCAGCCCTTCCGCGATGGCTGTTTTGCCAACGCCAGCCTCACCAACCAGCAAAGGATTGTTTTTCCTGCGCCGGCAGAGAATCTGGACAACCCGCTCCAGCTCGCGCTCACGGCCGATGAGCGGATCGATCTTGCCTTCCTGGGCAAGAATGTTCAGATTAATCGTGTACTGCTCTAATGGGCCGTTTTGCGTTTTGTCAGCAGCATCGGCATCGCCATCTTCGCCTTGGGGTTTGGCACTTTCTCTGGGTACTTTTGAAATGCCGTGTGAAATGAAGTTCACGAGATCGAGGCGTGAAATGTTCTGTTTTTGCAGGTAATAGACCGCGTGCGAATCTTTTTCGCCAAAAATTGCGACCAGCACATTGGCACCGGTAACCTCCTTCTTGCCCGAAGACTGCACGTGCAGAATGGCTCGCTGGATGACGCGCTGGAATCCAAGGGTTGGTTGGGTTTCTACCTCGGCATCCTCGGTAACGACAGGTGTGTGCTCTTCTGTAAACCGCGTTAGTTCGTGCCGAAGTGCTTCTAGTTGTGCGCCACAGGCGCGTAATGCCTCCGATGCCGATGGGTTATCAATCAGGGCGAGCAAGAGATGTTCGACCGTGATGAACTCATGTCGCTTCTGTCGGGCTTCTACAAAGGCCGTGTGCAGGCTAACTTCAAGTTCCTGGGCAATCATGGGGCTTCCTCCATTATGCAGGCCAGAGGATGTTGGTGTTCTCTGGCCAGATTAACGACCTGTTCAACTTTGCTTGCTGCAATGTCGCGGGTATAGATACCGCAGATGCCACGTCCTTCTGTGTGTACTGCCATCATGACACGTGTTGCGCGTTCTTCATCCATTCGGAAAATGGATTCGAGCACGTGTACCACGAAATCCATGGGTGTGAAGTCATCGTTAAGCAGTAGCACCTGGTACAGCGGCGGTGGACGAAGATCCAGCGTTTCCCGTTCGAGGAGTGCTGTGCCTTCTTGGGTTTGTCGTTGATCGGGCATGTAGATAATTTAAGGGGTGAGCGACAAATCTTCAATGGCTTTGTTATAAAAGCAATGGAATGCCGATAGGCAGCCCCGCGGTGCAGCATAAAAAAGTGTAAAAATGTGTTGACGATGAGTAAAACATCGCGTACAAAAGCCAAATACCGGAATTCCGGTACAGGGAGGAGTGTGGGCGCACCCGGTGTGCTACGTTCTGAAATAGTTTAAAGAGGTCAGTACGACCGGAAGGAAGCAGTAAAATGGCACTAGGTACCGTCAAGTGGTTCAATGACGCAAAGGGTTTTGGTTTCATCACGCCGGACGGCGGTGGTGAAGATCTGTTCGCCCATTTCTCCGCAATTACCATGAATGGTTTTAAGACCCTGAAAGAAGGCGAACGCGTTTCTTTCGACGTGGTCGACGGCCCTAAGGGTAAGCAAGCCGCTAACATCGGCCGCGCTTAATGCGGATGTGGGTAATGTCCCTGTGACATTGCCCCATCAAGAAAAGGCCCGCCGCAAGGCGGGCTTTTTCTTTGTTGGGTATCATGTACGTATGCGTCTCATAAAGAAATCGTTTTCCCTCGTGCTGGCACTCGCTGTAGCAAGTACTTCAGTGCAGAGCTTGGCAGCCGCAACTGAGTTGCCGGAACTGGGCGATGCGGCGCATGAGGTATTGCCACCACAGTTACAGCGCAAACTGGGCACCGAGTTCTACAACGAAATACGTTTGCGTGAACCTAGTTACATTGATGATCCGGAGATTGCCGGTTACGTCAATCGCGTAGGTCGAAGGTTAGTGTCTGCCAGTGCTGACCCCAATGGTCGTTTTACCTTCTTCGTTTTGCGTGATCGTCAGATTAACGCCTTTGCCACCTTTGGCGGTTATGTCGGCGTGAATACCGGGTTGCTGCTTGCAGCTCGCACCGAATCAGAGTTCGCCGGGGTGTTGGCGCACGAAGTCTCGCACGTCATACAGCAGCATCTGGCGCGTGGCATT
>JBJTFJ010000111.1:0-4821 GCA_046093345.1 Fluviibacter sp.
TGCCAAGGGCGCTTCCTACAGACTCCGCAGCAATAGCTACCCGCTCCCGGATTGCCAGGGGGGCAGTATGGTGATTAAGTCCGATAAGATGAAGCGGCATAGTACCCGGGCAATTCCTGCAAGAACGGCGGTGAGTATAACATCCGGCACAGGCTGAGCGCCCCGCCCGTTAAGGGCTCGCGCAAGAAATGCCACAAATTAAATAGACAAAAAAAGACCCGGGCCGAAGCCCGGGTCTTATCAGCATAACCCGAGGTTACGCTAAAGCCACTTAGTGACCCGATGCACCAGCAGCACCGATACCCGTTTCCGAGCGTACTTGCTGTGCTGGATAACCTTCGCGGTCGATCTGAGCGCGGGCGCTCTTATCGAGCAGCGACACGATCCAGATGGTTGCGAAAGCAGCCGTCATCGAGAACAGAGCTGGCGAACCGTAAGGGAACGGTGCGCTACCCTTCGGGTTGCCCATAACGGCTTCCCAAACGGTTGGCGACAGGATGGTCAGACCAGCCGAAGCGATCAGGCCAACAAAGCCACCAGTTACAGCACCCTTAGTCGTACAGTCTTTCCACATCAGCGACATGAACAGAACTGGGAAGTTAGCCGAACAGGCGATTGCGAAGGCCAGCATTACCATGTAGGCAACGTTCTGCTTTTCGAAGGCGATGCCCAGGAAAATTGCCAGAACAGCCAGAGCAATGGTCGTGATCTTCGATACGCGCATTTCAGCAGCCTGGTCAGCCTTGCCACCCTTGATAACCGTAGCGTACAGGTCATGCGACACAGCCGATGCACCAGCCAGTGTCAGACCGGCCACCACAGCCAGAATGGTTGCGAAAGCCACAGCCGAGATGAAGCCCAGGAACAGGTCACCACCCACAGCGTTCGACAGGTGGATAGCAGCCATGTTGCCGCCGCCCTTCAGACCCTTGGCCAGATCACCATCAACGTAGTACGCAGCTGGATCCTGCATCAGGAACACAATAGCGCCGAAACCGATGATGAAGGTCAGGATGTAGAAGTAACCGATCCAGACTGTTGCCCAACCCACAGACTTACGGGCTTCTTTGGCATTAGGTACCGTGAAGAAGCGCATCAGGATGTGTGGCAGACCAGCCGTACCGAACATCAGCGCCATACCCACCGAGATTGCCGAGATCGGATCTTTGATCAGGCCACCTGGGGACATCAGAGCGTCGTGCTTCGGATGGATTTCAACAGCCTTGGCAAACAGTGCTTCTGGGCTGAAACCGAATGCGAACAGTACAGCAGCAGCCATGAAGGTTGCGCCCGACAGCAGCATCACAGCCTTGATCACCTGAACCCAGGTAGTCGCTGTCATACCGCCGAACAGTACGTACATCATCATCAGAATGCCAACCAGAATAACGGCAACGGTGTAGTCCAGACCAAAAAGAACCTTGATCAGCTGACCAGCACCTACCATCTGGGCAATCATGTAGAAGGCAACCACAACCAGCGAACCCGTAGCAGCGAAGATACGCACTGGGGTTTGCGAGAAGCGGTAAGAGGCTACGTCAGCAAATGTGAATTTGCCGAGGTTACGCAGACGCTCTGCCAGCAGGAAGGTAATGATTGGCCAGCCGACCAGCCAGCCGATCGAGAAGATCAGGCCGTCAAAGCCGTTGGCAAACACCAGACCGGAAATACCCAGGAACGAAGCAGCCGACATGTAGTCGCCAGCGATCGCCAGGCCGTTCTGGAAACCGGTGATACCACCACCAGCCGTGTAGAAGTCAGCAGCTGTCTTTGTTTTGCCCGCAGCCCACTTGGTAATGTAGAGCGTGAACAGAACGAAGATGCCGAACATGACGATAGCAGTCCAGTTCGTGGCTTGCTTGGCGGTGTTACCCAGATCCGCACCAGCAGCCAGAGCCGCACCACTCGCGAGGAGTGCGCCCAGCGCAACCAATGTCTTATTGATTTTGGTCATTTTTGTACATCCTTAAGCACAGCGTCCTTCAGTGCGTCGAAGTCCGAGTTGGCCTTACGAACATAAATGCCCGTGATAGCGATGGTGAACAGAATCACACCGAGACCCACCGGAACGCCGAGTGACATAACACCGTCACCGATTTTCTGGGCAAAGATGGCCTTGTCAAAAGCCAGGGTCAAGATGAAGCCGAAGTACACAATCAGCATCAGGATCGTACAGATCCAGCTGTAGCTGTTGCGGACCGAGACGAGCTCCTGATACTTCGGATCTGCCAATAACTTGGCTGTCGTTGGGTCTAGCATGGATTACTCCTCCTTTTTATGGATGCGCTAACGGATTACACATTTAACGCGTGGAGCAAGGGTACGAACCCACGCTTACATTCCCCTTACAGGATTAATCATTTCGTAAGAAATTGCATGGCGTTGTAAAAAAACCACATCCAATCCCTGGCGTCCTTAACCCCCTGCCCCATGGTCCACCACCGATACCGGCAAGGGTTCAGAGGCGGTCAGGCGTATATCGCGCTGCGGAAACGGCACAGGGATGCCTGCCGCATTAAGTTTTTCCAGAATTTCACAGCGCAGGTCGCTATCCACCCGCCGGCCATCTGTGCCGTTCTCAATTCTGATCCAGTACCGCAGTGTAAAAATCAAGGCGTTATCGCCCAGATCATCCAGCACGACCATAGGCTCCGGAGCGATCATGACATCGGGATGCTCTTTGGCGGCGCTTTGCATCAGGTTCTTTACCTGTACCGGATCGGCGCCGTAAGCCACGCCCACCCGTATTTCTCGCCGCACATCCGGATTAGTGAATGTCCAGTTAGTGAGCTTCTTTTCGACAAGCTCACTATTTGGAATTAGGGTATCGATACCATCAGAGCTATGCAAGGTCGAAAAACGGATACCAATCGATGTCACCCGGCCGCGCACGTTATCAATCTCCACCAGGTCACCGATACGGATTGGCCGCTCCAGCAGGAGCATGACACCACTGATCAGGTTCTTGAGCAGATTCTGCGTGCCAAAGCCTACCCCAATCGCCAGCGCACCCCCGAGGAAGGCAAAGACACTGAGCGGGATCTGCACCAGATTGAAACTCAGCACAATCAGCGTACCGGTGGCCAATACGGTTAACCAGCGACGAATAATCGTAGCCACAGACGATTTCAGGCCCAAACGTCGCTCAGCCAGTCCTAACGAGGCACGAATCAGCCCGGAAACCAGGAAGAAACCAAGCACCAGGATACCAATCGCTCCCACGCTCTTGCCCACGGTCACACTACGGGTTGTCTTGACCTCTTTACCATCGGCCTGCACCACATCATCCACGGTAAACAACTCGTATTGCCACACCACCTGCGCAAAGGCTGTCAGCCTTTGCCAGTAAGCAACCAGTTTTTCGGTAAAGGTTCGTTCGCTACCCTGAACACCCACCTCCGACTGCAGAATCAGCAAATACTGCTCGAACTTCTCCAAGGCCACCAGAATCAAACGGGAAGCATCCGTTTCAGCTGTTGCCGCTTTGAGCTGGGCAGAAATACCTTTCTGCTCCAACGCTGATTTCGAAGTCAAAAATGCCTCGCGCAAATCAAAGGCTTCCTGCTCCTTAGTTGCCAACGATTGCTGCAGCAAGTCTCGCGACTGCCGGACACGAACCAAGCCGGCACGCACGCGCTGCCCAATCTCTTCCAGACGTGCCGCATTCGGCTTTGGATCTGCGTAGACTTCAGCACGGGTGTCCCAGACCTGGAGGGCATATGTACCCACCTCGATCATGCGGCGCAACCGATCCACTTCAGTACGCGCACCCACTTCTTCTGCTCTCGCAATTTCCAACGCGACTTTAGCTTGTGCAACCCTCTCCGGAGACGCCTTGCTCTGGTCGATTGCCACAAATGCATTTTGTGCCGCCCCCAAGCGCGCCAATGCCGCCTCCGAGTTGGCTAGCGCCTTGAGTTCTGCCTCACGATTACGATCAATTAATCCCTGGAGATCTCCCTTAGCAGTCGCCAACGTCTCTGGTGACAACCTAAAGCGGCCATCATAGAAAGCCCAGGTCCTTTTGACGGTTTCTAATTTAATTTCTTCAAGCGTCTGCTGCTTCTCTTTGACCCGACGCTCAAGATCAGTACGCAATAAAATTGAGCTCATCAGCGCCAAACGGCCTTGCAAGGTTTCGACTTGCTGGCGATTTGCTTCAGAGCCCTTATCAGAGGCTTCGTTTAACTGACGGAGACGCGTCTCTGTTGCCGCCTTCTCTTGGCCCAGCCCCACCAGTTGATTAGACGTAGATGCAATCTCTTTACCTAACTGCTGAATTTTGGACTCATACACCAGCATTTCATTGCGTACGGTATCGCCATCTACCACAGACCACGGCGGCGACCCTGCTGGCGGCACCCAGTTATCACGTTCTTGTTTGGCGTCAGCAATACGCTGATCTAAAACCTGCAGCTGTTTCAGGTAATCGACCTGTTGCGCATACCGATCAGCCAAGGTCTGACGCAAATTAAACTGCTGGAGCAAGCCTTGACGCGTATCTGTTGAAAGCCCTTTCTGATTAAGCTGACCCTGCAGACGCTTTAACGCATCCTGCGCCTCACCAAGACGAGCTTGCGCATCAATGAGCTCCTGCTTAGGGTCGCTTACCGTCACCACTTCTTTCGGGGCAGTGGCACTTGCGCCCTGTATCGGCTTTGACGGCAACAAAGAGGGCAACTGGGCACTGGCCGGCGACACGGCCACCAGGCAAACGAAAATACTGACAACCGATAACAGAACCCGCATCTCGGATACACTCTTAATCAACGATTTATGATTATCGCTTATCAAGCTCTAAAAAATGTCAGACACCATTGA
>JBJTFJ010000112.1:0-7276 GCA_046093345.1 Fluviibacter sp.
TATGTGCCATCAGGCTGTACCGGTAAGTAAACGTGGTTAACCTGCATGCTCGCCGAGAAAGTGGCGAGCATAGCGGGGGTGTAAGTCAGATAAGCGCAATAGCGTTAGAAAATCAGCGGTATTGAAATCAGGGTCCCAGGCGGGGGCACCGCAAATTTTTGCGCCTAATCTCAAGTAGCCTTTAACCAAGGGTGGTGGCTCAACCTCGAGTCCTTGATTTAGGTCATTAACAGGCAAGGCAAGTCGGGGAAAAGCTCTATATTCAATCGACGCCAGATGCTTCTCGGCAAACTGTTGGTGCAAGCTGGCTGCATAGTGGCCACCATCTGCCATAGACACACTGGCACAGCCCAGCATCGTTTCGTAGCCACCTTGAACCATGTAGCGGCCGATGCCACTCCAGAGCGCCATAATCACACTACCGGTACGGTAGTCTTGATGGACGCAAGAGCGACCGAGCTCGATCATTTTAGGACGCAGATGTGCGAGACGCGTTAAATCAAACTCCGATTCTGAGTAGAGGGAGCCTAGTTTGCGAGCTTGATGCGGCGTGAGAACGCGATAGGTACCAACAACCCGCAGCGTCTCTTCATCGCGCACAATGAGGTGATCACACCAGGCATCAAACAGATCTTGATCAAGGCCATCTTTGGCTTTGGGTAAAGAAGCCCCCATTTCTTCAGCGAACACTTTGTAACGAAGGCGCTGCGCTTCTTCTACCTCGTCCTGGTGGCGTGCCCAGGTAATGCTTAACGAATGGGTTGCTGCCTTGGGTGTGGCAACTTGCTGTTCGCTACTCTTTTGATCAATTACCAGGGTGATCTTCTCTGTCATGCTCAACCTTTATGGGTCTTTAGTTGAGAATGACTTTAGCTAGGCTAAATGACGGCGATGTGATAATTCAATGACAAATCGATGAAACTTGCTGGGTTTAGCCGATAAAATCAGGCGGCAGAACCAATCTTAAAACTGTTTGGGCTTTCTCTTGGTTTTCCTGTTTTCGCAGGCGATGTGTCAGCCACCATATCGATGATTTTTTCACCGACCAGTCCTCTTCCTGTCCTGAGAGAAGAAGGCTGGCAACACGACCAATCCATGGTTGGTGTCCCACAACAATGACATCTTTGCCTCGTGGCCAATTAATAGCCCCTAGCACGTGGCTTGCATCAGCTAAAGGGCAGAGTTCCTGAATGATTTCTGGCTTATCGCAGAATGCCTTGGCCGTTTGTAGTGCCCGATCAGCAGGACTACAAATGACCCGGAATTGCCCCTTAATATTTTTTTGTAGCCACTGTGCAGTAATGCTGGCCTGTTTTTGACCGCGCTCTGTCAGTTTGCGGTCTAGATCCCGTTTGCAACCGGGAGTCACAGGAGTACCAAGATCAATTGCTTCGGCGTGACGCCATAAAATCAGATTCATATTACTCAAATACGTTAAAAATGAAGAACGGGTATAAACAGGCTCAACCAGGTATAACCACAAAGAAGAAGGCACAGCAGAACTGCAGCGCTACCGTAATCCTTGGCGCGTTTGGAGAGACTGTGCGCCTCGAAAGAGATACGGTCAATTGCGGCCTCAATGCCGGAATTAATGAGCTCCACAATCAACACCAGGATGACGGTAGTGACTAATAAAACCCGTTCTAACTGACTAAAGTCGAAAACCCAAACCCACGGCAGCATAAGCAGTGCTAAGAATAGCTCTTGCCTAAAAGCACTTTCCTCGTGAATGGCAAAGCTAAAACCCTGCAGAGAATGACCGGTGGCAAGCCAAATCCTTTTTATGCCTCTATGGGTTTTATGCGGATTGGACTTGGGGTCATAATCAAGCTTGTGTTGATACATATGATCAGACAGTTTGATCGATCGTGTGTGCGACCGGGTGTAAGTGATTGATGAACTGATCGGTCGCTGCCGCCCATGAGAATTTTTGTGCGTGTTCAAGCGCGTCCTCACGTTTTAGCTTTAGGGCATCAAGACAGGCTTGACGCAAGTCATGGTGAAGCGCACCGGCTGGTGCATCTCCGATGACATCAAGCGGACCCGTTACAGGGTAGGCGGCGACAGGGAGTCCGCAAGCCATAGCTTCTAACAGCACGAGACCAAAAGTATCTGTTTTGCTCGGGAAAACAAAAACATCGGCAGAGGAGTACACCTCGGCAAGCTCATGTTGATTCAGTACGCCCATAAAGTTTGCTTTCGGATACTTGGCGCGCAGGGCAGGTAACGCAGGGCCTTCTCCAGCGACCCATTTTGAGCCAGGCAAATCGAGCTCAAGAAATGCCTCGATGTTTTTCTCTACGGCTACACGGCCAACATACAAAAAGATAGGTGGACGGGTTCCTAATCGTTGAACCTTGCGAGGTGTAAAAATGTCCAGTTCAACACCACGGCTCCATAAAACAACACGTTTAAATCCTGCTCCTTCAAGGTCGCGTTTAACAACATGAGTGGGCGCCATGATTGCTTTTGCTGGACCATGAAACCACTTTAAATATTGGTAAGTCCACTTTAATGGAATACGTAGGCGGGCATGCACATACTCAGGGAAACGTGTGTGGTAGGCCGTAGTAAATGGGAAGTTGTGACGCAGCGCCCAGGCACGTGCAGCGATGCCAAGAGGACCTTCTGTCGCTATGTGCATCGCATCTGGTTTAAACACTTCAATGCGTTTTATTACGCTGCGCTTAGGTAGTATCGAAAGGCGTATATCAGGGTAGGTTGGGCAAGGAACCGTCTTAAATTCAAGTGGCGTGAGAATGTCAACGATATGACCCTGTTTCTCAAGTTCCCGCCGTGTTGATTTGATAGTTCTTACAACCCCGTTAACTTGGGGTTCCCAGGCGTCCGTTACGATAAGAATTCTCATAATTTATTCCTTAGGTGTTGAATTAGAATTCCAGTAAGCAGCTACAGTCTCTTTATGCAAACTAATCAGATTAAGAGGTGCATCGACGCGCCTGTTCCAGTGAACGATGCTTAATTTGCCATTAAAGTCTTCAACTAAAGCGGTCAGACTTTCTACCCAGTCACCATCGTTGGCATAAAGCACGCCGTTGATGTCGCGAATTTCGGCTTTGTGTATATGACCGCATACCACGCCATCGCATTCACGGCGCCGTGCCTCTTCAGTCATGACATGCTCGTATGCTGAAATGAAATTAACGGCATTTTTTACCTGGTGCTTTAGATATTGCGATAAAGACCAGTAGGGCAGACCCATACGTGTACGAATTGCATTAAACCAACGATTGAGCTTGAGGATTAGGGTGTAAGCGCTGTCGCCAACATAGGCTAGCCAACGTGCATGTTGCATAACGCCATCAAACAAATCGCCATGCGTCACCCATAGACGTTTGCCGTCTGCAGTGGTGTGAATTGCATCTTCAACAACTTCTATTTCACCAAAATTCAGGCCGATAAATTGACGGACACTTTCATCATGATTCCCTGGTACATAAACTACCCGGGTTCCTTTGCGACCTTTTCTTAGTATTTTTTGTACAACGTCATTATGGGTTTGAGGCCAGTACCACCCTTTTTTAAGATGCCAGCCGTCGAGGATGTCACCAACCAGATAAAGCGTTTCTGATTCGTGAGACTTGAGAAAATCGAGTAGGTAACTAGCCTGGCAGCCTGGTGTGCCCAAATGCACATCGGAAATCCAGATGGTGCGAAAGTTGAGTTCTTTTGTATCCACGGCTGACATTTAGCCAGCAGAATGTGACGCGATTTTTACGCTTCTGTGACAAATCAGTTAAATCACACGCTTAATCTTTAGGCCAGAGTAAACAGCTAAGCCAGTGGCACACATTATTGCCATAACGATATAGAAGGAATTCTGTAATCCAGGCAAATCTTCCATGTTCATTCCCATAACACCTGTGACGAGTGTCATTGGAAGAAAGATAACCGTCATCACCGACAAGACCTGCAAGTTTTTAGCATTAAATTCGGCAACATGAGCGGATAGTTCATCTTGCAAAACTTTTGCACGCTCATATAGGTTGTTGACTTCGTCGACCAGAAAGGACAGTAAATCTATCTGTTCACGCAGTTGATCCGTGTCGTCTTCTGTAAACCAGGTCGGCTTACGCCGAAGTAAACGTCTTAGAGCAGTTAGTTCTGGCGCGTAATGGCGACGTAGCCGACTACAAGTAATGCGCAATCTGCCCAGGGTTTCATGCTCGGGTAAATTCTCACCTTTGATAAGTATTTCTTCAAGTAGATCCATCTGATCTGAAAGATGATCAGTTTTACGGCGCAAATGTGTTGCTCGCTCTTCAATCAGTTCATGATAGAGCGCCACAACCGTATTGGGTGTGATGCGCTTTTGACGTAACAGATGGCGTAGCGTATCTGTAGTCATTAGTGGGTGCGCTCTTAGAGACAACATCAACCGAGGTGTCATGATGGCCCATAGCGTCCCAGTTTCCTCGTCATCTGCTGCGTGCGTTAACCCGATTCGAAAGTCATTCATCACCATCATCAAACCGTCGCCGAATTCTTCAATCGTTTCCATTCGGCTGCGGCTTACTTGGTCAAGGATCGCCTCTTTAAGAGAGTCAGGTATCTGCGGTGTTTGCCTTAACCAGCGCTGAATACGCCCGTTTGACAGGTTAAGATGGAGCCATAGTGATTTGCTCTGATCTCCAAGCGCTGCATCGACCTGATCGGGTTGAATCTCGCGAGATTGCTCCCCGTGCATTTCCCATGCAAATACGACACCATCGGCCGGTATGACCATCGGATCAATGAGTGCGTCAATTGGAACAAAAGCCATGATGTTATCTAGGTAATGATTTGGTATCTAATGTATTAAAGAATTGTTACGTTCATATGACTTGCGGATATTTGGTCTTTGTAATAATTAATTGAGTGTCGCTGTGCAATAATCAGACATTAGATTTCAACAAGGAGTGCATTGTGGCCACACGTCCAACAACAACCCGTAAGCCTGCGGTACGTTCCACCATTGCTCGTAAAACAGCTAGTGACCCTGCTAAACCAATATTGGCAAAGCAGACTGCACCTCGTGCGACTAAAACACCTGTGCGCCGCACAGCGACAACAACAGCGCGTAAACCCGTTTCGACGATTGTTGCAAAGAATCTGAAGCCAGTTGTTGCAAAGTCGGTATCTGTCGTTGCTAAGGCAAAACCTGTTGCTGCAACTAAAACAATCGCGAAACCAAAGAAAGTCAAACTGGTAAAAGATAACTTTTCGATTCCTGCCCACGAGCATGCGCTACTGGCTGACTTGAAGAAGCGTGCCAAAAAGCTGGGTAAGGAATTCAAAAAATCCGAGTTCATACGTGCAGGTATCGCGCACCTGGCATCTTTGACGGACGCAGTGCTGGTCAATACCCTCGCCAAAGTTGAACGCGTTAAGGTCGGCCGCCCGAGCAAGAAGAGTAAGAAAAAGTAAGCAGTAAAAGCTTCCAGAAAACCAGGCCTAGCGCCTGGTTTTTTAGTGTCATACAATTGTCACGACATTTCGATAAAGTTGGAAACATGGAAACACTAAACGCCGCCGAACTCCTTGCCGCTCTGGGGCATGAATCACGACTTTCAATTTACCGCCTGTTGGTTGAGGCTGGTCCGGAGGGCGTGAACGCAGGTGCAATTGCAGAGCAATTGGGGGTTCCGGCAGCAACGACGTCGTTCCATCTTTCCAATTTAAGCCGAGTCGGTTTGATTAAGGCTAGACAGGAAAGCCGTTTCATCTTCTACGCCACGGATTACAGCGTGATGGATGAGCTTCTCGCATTCCTGACGGATAAGTGCTGTCAGGGTCAGAGTTGTCTGCCTAAAACCGAACAGGTTAATACGACTGAAAAGAGACGGAAAAAGGCAGGCTGCTCAACTTCTTGTTGAGGTGAATGATGTCCGAAAAAGTTTTTAATGTCCTTGTTCTTTGCACCGGCAACTCCTGCCGGTCACAAATGGCTGAAGCCCTCATTACGCATGACCTCGCTGGTCTGGCAAAAGGGCTCTCTGCAGGTACAAAACCACAGCCAAAGGTAGCCGATGGTGCGATTGAAGCATTGAAGTTGGCTGGGTTGCCGACCGATGGTCTTTATCCAAAGGATATTGATGCGGTTATCAACGAGCCGATTGATTTGGTTGTCACCGTCTGCAACAACGCCAACGAAGCTTGCCCGATTTTCCCGAAGCCGGTGCCACGTATTCACCTACCGTTCCATGACCCGCATGGTGAGCCGTTAGAAAGTTTTGTTCAGGTTCGTGACGAGATTCGTGCTAAGTTGATTCCCGCGGTGCGTGAAGCATTGGGGATTTGAGATGAGTGTTCAATGTGAAGTGGCTTCCAAAAAAGCGCCCATGAGTGTTTTCGAGCGCTATCTGACCGTCTGGGTATTCCTCTGCATCATTGCGGGTGTATTGCTCGGTCAGATGATGCCCGGCGTATTTCAGGCGATTGGTCGTCTGGAAGTGGCGCAGGTTAACCTGCCAGTTGGTTTGCTCATCTGGGTCATGATTATTCCGATGCTGGTGAAGATCGACTTTACGGCACTTCATGAGGTCAAGCAGCACGTAAAGGGTATTGGCGTGACCTTGTTCGTGAACTGGTTCGTCAAACCGTTCTCCATGGCATTTCTGGCGTGGTTCTTCATCCGGGGTGTCTTTGAGCAATACCTGCCTGCGGACCAAATCGACAGTTACATCGCAGGGCTGATTCTTCTCGCTGCGGCACCATGTACGGCGATGGTGTTTGTTTGGAGTCGTCTGACTAACGGAGACCCGTTGTTTACGCTGTCGCAGGTGGCGCTAAACGACGCCATTATGGTCTTTGCCTTTGCACCACTGGTTGCTTTTCTGTTGGGTATCTCGGCGATTACGGTGCCTTGGGATACGCTGCTGACTTCGGTAGTGCTTTACATCGTGATTCCAGTCATTCTTGCCAAGTTCTGGCGAAAGTCGCTGTTGGCGAAAGGGCAGGCGCATTTTGATGCCACGATGGAGAAGATTGGTCCGTGGTCGATTTCGGCGCTACTACTGACGCTGGTGCTGCTTTTTGCATTTCAGGGTCAAGCCATCATTGAGCAGCCGCTGATTATTGCGCTGATTGCGGTGCCGATTCTGATTCAGGTGTTTTTCAATTCAGGGTTGGCCTACTGGCTTAATCGCGCTGTTGGAGAAAAGCATAGTGTTGCCTGCCCCTCGGCGCTGATTGGTGCCTCGAACTTTTTCGAATTAGCGGTTGCGGCAGCCATTAGCCTGTTTGGCTTTGAGTCAGGCGCTGCACTTGCTACTGT
>JBJTFJ010000113.1:0-4203 GCA_046093345.1 Fluviibacter sp.
AGCCAAACCCTTCCGAGCCGCCAGAAAGCGCTCCAGGTTTGTGTAGCGCCCTGCCTACAAAGTTCGCTGGACTTGCGGAACCCAGGTGAGCTGAACCAGATTATTTATTTCTGCACACTCTGACCAACCCAACCCTGCTACCCAGGCCAGTTCGCTGCCAACCCAGAGTGCCGGCAATCTTGGCCGAACCCAGGCGGGCACCCCTTGTTCGCGAAGCAGTTCAGACAAAACGCTCCGGCAACGACCTGCCGGCTGGAATCGCAGCCCCTGCCCCACTGCCCGAAAGACCATACAAGGTGCACCATCTGTCTGGACCATGGTTTTAATAATCAACCGACCATCTGGCCATTCCATTTCCCCTGTCTGCAAGCCATTGGCTTCTGGCAAAGCGACAGCCTTCCCATCATCCAGCCACAATTTATCTCGCCATAAATGACAATCGGTTTCTCCAAAGAGCACAGAAACTGCTGCATCCGGACGTGCATTGACCAGCTGTTCAGAGAGGGTTTCCAACCGGCGCGCTGCGGGAATATGCACGCCTAGCGAATTAAGACGATGTTTCAAAACATTGAGTCTTGCCTCATCCGGCAACAACGCCAATTTGGACGCCATAAGGTGCCCAGCTTCGTCCTGACAAGATTGCGCATCCGCTTCAGCCAGACGTGCCAACAATTTGGTTTGCGCCTGCATTTGCGCCGCTGTTCTAGCAAGAACGGCCGTAACCCCCGGAAACTGCTTGCTGATTGCAGGCAGAACCACATGGCGCATGTAGTTGCGGCGAAAATGCAGGTTCTGATTGCTTTCGTCTTCGATCCAGCGCAGATTCTGCGCGGTCGCCCATGACAATAGCTCCGATCGTGGCAGATCAATAAAAGGACGAATCAGACACTTGCCACTTAAAAATCGGGTGCTCGGCATTGCGGCTAACCCCTGCATGCCCGCGCCACGAAATAGATTCAACAGCAGCGTTTCCGCCCGATCATTCTGATGATGCGCCATACAGAGGACATCCGCATCTACTGCCGCGAAGACGGCATAACGCGCATCCCGTGCAGCGCGTTCCAGCCCGGTACCTGCAGCCGTTAATGGTGTCAGCGCGGCCAATTCAAAAGGGACATTGAGCGCTAAACAAGTTTGCTGACAAAACTCTGCCCACCTACCGGCGTGCGGTGAAATGCCATGATTCACATGCAATGCAAACAAGGAAATAGGCGTCTCATCCCGCAGGCGAACCATGGCATGCAGAAGCACGATGGAATCCATGCCGCCGGAGAGTGCAATACAGATTTTTCGACCGGGCTGACAGTAATCCCCCAGCCCAACACGCAGCTGGTTGATGATGTAATCAACGTCCGCTGTCATGCGGACTTAGAGGGCGGCTGAACGAAAGTTCAGGCAGCGACCTCATCAAAGGCACCATAAGCCATCAGACGATCAATGCGTCTACGTACCAAGGCATCATGATCCAGGCCGCTGACACGACCCAAGGCTTGCTCAAGCGCCTGCTTGAGGTTCTTGGCCATACCAACGACATCTCGATGCGCACCACCTGGCGTTTCTTCGACGACCTGATCAATCAGGCCGAGCGACTTGAGTCGACCTGCTGTGATACCCATGATTTCTGCCGCTTCAGAGGCTTTTTCTGCACTCTTCCAGAGAATGGTGGCACAGCCTTCTGGCGAAATCACCGAATAGGTGGAGTGTTGCAGCATGAGCACTTCATCACCAACTGCGATGGCCAAGGCGCCGCCAGAGCCACCTTCGCCAATTACCGTAACGATAATCGGAGTCTTGAGCTCTGCCATAACTAGCAGGTTGCGCCCAATAGCTTCCGACTGGCCGCGCTCTTCTGCACCGATTCCTGGGTAGGCACCCGGGGTGTCAACAAAGGTAAATACCGGCAGGCCAAATTTTTCTGCCAGTTTCATCAGGCGTAGCGCTTTGCGATAGCCCTCTGGGCGAGGCATGCCAAAATTGCGATAGATTTTTTCTTTGGTATCGCGGCCTTTCTGGTGGCCGATAACAACACAAGGCTCGCCATTGAGACGGGCCAAGCCACCGACAATTGCCGTATCGTCAGCAAATGCGCGATCGCCATGCAGCTCATGGAAGTCTGTAAAAATATTCTCGATGTAATCAAAGGTGTACGGGCGCTGCGGATGACGCGCAACCTGTGCACTCTGCCAAGGTGAGAGCTTTGCGTAAATATCATTCGATAACGTACGGCTCTTCTCAGCCAGGCGCTCTACTTCTTCCGAGATATCTACGCCCGATTCGTCCTGCATGGCGCGAAGTTCCTCGATCTTGCCTTCCAGTTCGGCAATCGGCTGCTCAAAGTCGAGAAAAGTGGTTTTCATCGGCGCTAATTCCTGGAGTCTTTACGTTGGCTCTATTCTAACAGAGGGGGAGGGATTCCAATTGATCGTAGAAAAACGAGCTGTAATCCCCTGCGCACGATATCAGCGCTGACCATCCGCAACAAAGGGATTGTCCATCCGCTCATCTCCAAACGTAGACATAGGCCCATGCCCCGGGACAAATCGCACATCATCACCCAATGGAAACAATTTTTCACGGATCGAGTGAATTAGCTGCTGGTGGTTTCCCTTGGGGAAATCCGTGCGTCCGATCGACTGCTGGAATAAAACATCGCCAACGAGCGCCAGTTGCGATGGCTCATGATAAAAACAGACATGCCCCGGCGTATGACCCGGGCAATGGATCACATCCAGCGTCTCACCGGCAACGGTAACCGTGTCACCATCAACCAGCCAACGGGAAGGCACAAAGGCTTCTGCATGCGGAAACCCGAACTGCTTTGACTGCATGGGCATTCCATCAATCCAGAAAAGATCATCCTGATGAGGCCCCTCTATTGGCACATTCAGGCGCTTTGACAGTTCTGCAGCACCACCGGCATGATCAATATGGCCATGGGTAATCAGAATCTTTTCCAGGATAACGTCACGCTTTTTGATCTCGGCTTCGAGACGATCCAGATCCCCGCCCGGATCAACAATGGCTCCGCGTTTACTGGTGGGCGACCAGATCAATGTACAGTTCTGGGCAAAAGCCGTTACCGGCAGAATGGCAAACTCAAGTGCTGACATCTTCGTTTATCCGAGGTTCGTGGCAAAATGACGCCTAATTGTTCATTTTGCCATGCGGCGCGCAAATTGAGCGCACTGAGCAAACTCTTGTAGGATTTTCAATGTCTTTGAGCACCATTCCGAATATCGACTCGCCTTTTGCCTGGGTAGCTTTAGTCATTTTCGTGACCGCGGCACTTGGTGCTGATTTCATGATGCTACGCCAACAGGGTAGCCGGATTATCAGTTTCAAGGACGCCTTGCGCTGGTCTTTGATCTGGATAGCACTGGCGCTCGTATTCTGTGCCGGCCTGTGGTTTGCCTTAGACCTTTCAGAGGGGCGTGCATTTGCTGACCTCAAAGCCGGGGAATTTCTCACGGGTTACATCATTGAAAAATCACTTTCAGTCGACAACCTATTCGTCTTCCTGATGCTATTCAATACCTTCAAGGTGCCCCTACCCCAACAGAAAAAAGCATTGATGATCGGCATTATTGCTGCGATCGTGCTGCGAATTGTGCTTATCCTGATAGGCGCATGGTTGATCTCCCGTTTCAGCTGGATTATGTATATTTTTGGTCTTTTCCTGCTCTACACTGGCGTCAAAATGGTGGTTGCCGACGAAGATGAGCCCGATCTTCAAAATAATGGCCTGCTCAAGTGGATGAATAAGCACCTCACGATTACTCACGAATATCACGGAAGTGCGCTGATGATTATGAAAGATGGCGCACGCGTGTTTACACCGCTATTTCTGGTAGTTGCGATTATCGGAGTCACTGACGTCATGTTTGCCGTGGACTCGATCCCGGCGATCTTTGCCGTCACCACAGATCCGTTCATCGTAATGAGCTCGAACATTTTTGCCGTACTGGGACTGCGCGCACTCTATTTTATGCTGGCCGGCATGGCTGAGCGCTTTCATTTGCTCAAATTTGGCCTAGCCGCAATTCTGGTATTTATTGGCGCCAAGATGCTAATGATGGATTTCTACCACATTCCAGTAGGCGCTTCATTGACCGTGGTTCTATCGTTCCTGTTAGTGACGATGGCGGCCAGCCTCTACGTTAAGCCAAAGCAGCACTAATCTGGGTAACCTGCTCAGGGAATAAG
>JBJTFJ010000114.1:0-4896 GCA_046093345.1 Fluviibacter sp.
AAGGTGGCCGATGACTATGGCCGTCGCCAGCAATTCAATACGGTGATTGCAGCCATCATGGAGCTGCTCAATGCTGCTGACAAAACCGCACTGACGGATGAATCCGGGCGCCGTCTGCGTCAGGAGCTGCTCGAAGCGGCTGTGCTGATGCTCTTCCCAATCGTGCCACATATTGGCGAAGCGGTTTATGCCGAACTCAAACCAGGCCAGAATGTGGCAACTCAGCGCTTTCCGGTGTGCGATCCGGCGGCTCTGGTGCAATCGGAAATCGAGCTGGTCCTGCAGATCAACGGCAAACACCGCGGCAGCATTCGCGTTGCGGCTGAAGCAGACAAAGCCACGATTGAAGCCACTGCCCTGGCTAGCGACGCCGCTCAGAAACAGCTGAATGGTGCACCACCGAAAAAGGTCGTCGTGGTGCCGGGTCGTCTGGTTAATATTGTTGCCTAACACCTCACTCGAACGAGGCTCACTCATGATGCGTCTTCCCAACCTCGCAACACTCAATCGCCTGCTGCTCTCTGTGCTCATGCTGGCGATTGTGGTTGGCTGCGGCTTCAAGCTGCGCGGCGCTATCAGCGTTAACCTACCCTTTAAAACGGTTTATGTTTCTGGCGTACCGGACACCTCGCCGTTTGCTCAGGTGCTTAAGGCTCAGCTACGTGCCAATGGTATTGGCGTTGTGCCTGATGAGTACAAAGACCGAGCCGAAGTTATTCTGCGCGTTCTGGGTGACCAACAAATGAAAACCGTGCTGGCAGTTAACCCATCGGGCCTGGCGCGTGAATACCGGCTGAGCTACCGTCTGGGCTTTAAAGTAGAGTCGGGCTCGGGGATCGAACTGTATCCGCCAACTACCATCGATCTAACCCGGGATATCTCGTTTAACCCGCAAACCGCGCAGGAAGTTCTGTCTAAAGAGCAGGAAGATGCCATGCTGATTCGTGACATGCAGAACGATGCAGCGATTCAGGTGATGCAGCGCCTATCGACCATTCGCGTACCACCAGGCACCGTACTCACTGCGCCAAGAAAAAAAGACACCATCTCTGCAACCCAGGGGAAACAACCTGCCAAAGCTGCAGCCCCTGAGGTACTAACAACGCCTACCGGCATGCAGCCGTTAGGTGGAGTTGCGCAGTGAATCTGGGCGGCACAGACGGCACCAGTCGTCTGGCAGCGCATTTGAACGGCCCGCTTGCGCCGATCTATGCCATTCATGGTGACGACCCGCTCCTGGTGATCGAGGCGGCCGATGCCATTCGCGCAGCGGCACGACAAAAAGGCTTTGATGAACGCGAAGTACTGACGGTTAGCCACCCATTCGACTGGAAGCAACTCGCCTATGCCACCCAGGGTGGCTCTCTATTTGGCGGCAGCAAACTTGTCGAACTACGCGTGCCGACTGGCAAGCTGGGGCGCGGTGGCCCGGAAGCCCTGCAAGCGCTGCTCGATCAATCAGGCCCAGCCGCTGCAGATTATCTGATACTCATGACGTTGCACGAGTTCGGCTGGCGCGAGCAGAAAACCGCCTGGTTCCAGAATTTTGTCAGCAGCAAAAATGCCATCGTTATTCCCTGCGTGCCGCCCGGTATCAAAGCCCTGCCGCGCTGGCTGGCAGAGCGCCTTGCCCGTCAGCAGCAATCAGCTCCACCGGATGCCCTAGAATATATTGCGCACCACGTTGAAGGCAATCTGCTGGCAGCCAATCAGGAAGTGCTCAAACTCGCACTGCTTTATCCCGCCGGCCCGCTGACGCTGGAACAAATCCGTGAAGCGGTTGCTGATGTCTCGCGTCTGGATATGGACATGCTGCGCAGCGCGCTGCTCGATGGCGATCTGGCGCGCTTTTCACGCACGCTAGCAGCTCTGCGCGAGCAGGGCGAAGCGCTACCGCTCATTCTGTACTGGCTCTCTGAAGATGTCCGCACACTGGTACAGCTCACAGCGCCCGGCGGTACACCAGACCAACGCATGAACACCATGCGACTGCCGCCGCAACGGGCACAGCAAATGAGAAGTGCGGCGAATCGCCCTACAAAAATCTCCTGGCGTGCCGCGCTGGAATCCATTGCCCGAATCGACCGCCTTTCCAAAGGCATCGGCCAGGGCGACCCCTGGACCGAACTCGCCGCACTTGCGCTACAACTCTGCTGACAGGCATCATTGCACCATGACCACTGAAACCAACACCGCTTTAGACCAGGCTATCCGCCAACTGGCCAAAGATGCACGCACTGCATCACGTGGCATGGCGCGCGCTTCTACAGAACAAAAGAACAACGCGCTGCTCACGCTGGCGCGACTAATTCGCGCAGAAGCTTCTGCCTTACGAGCCGCCAACGAACTGGATCTGGCAGCCGCGCGCAATGCCGGTCTTGAAGCCGCCATGCTGGATCGCCTGACGCTCAGCGACAAAGGCATTGAATCCATGGCGGAGGGCGTTGAGCAAATCGCCAGCTTGCCTGATCCCGTAGGCAGCATTACCGATATGAGCACACGCCCCTCGGGCATTCAGGTCGGCAAAATGCGTGTGCCACTCGGTGTGATCGGCATCATTTATGAAGCACGCCCCAATGTAACCGCAGACGCAGCCGCGCTCTGTATCAAATCGGGTAACGCCACAATACTGCGCGGCGGTTCTGAAGCGCTCAACAGCAACCGCGCCATTGCTGCGCTGGTTCAAAAAAGCCTGGCTGAAGCCGGCCTGCCCGCCCAGGGCGTGCAATGCATCGACACCACCGATCGCACTGCTGTCGGCATTCTGATCACCCTGCGTGATGATATCGATGTCATCGTGCCACGTGGCGGCAAAGGCTTGATCGAGCGCCTGATCAAAGAATCCCGCGTACCGATGATCAAACATCTGGATGGCAACTGCCACGTTTACGTGGACGACAATGCCGATCCGGAAATGGCACTGCGCATCGTCGAAAATGCCAAGACTCAACGCTACGGCACCTGCAACACGACTGAGTCGTTGCTCATCGCCCGCAGCATGGCAGCGTCGCTACTGCCACGCATTGGCGCCATGCTCAAAGACAAGGGCGTGGTCGTTCGCGGCTGCGCCGAAACCTGTGCGCTACTACCGTTTGCCGAAGCGGCGACTGATGAAGACTGGGTGACTGAGTATCTGGCGCCACTGATTGCCGTCAAAGTTGTGAGCGGCCTGGATGAGGCCATCAGCCATATCAACACCTACTCATCGCAACACACCGAAGCGATTGTTACTGATCACTATGGCAACGCCATGCGCTTCCTGCGCGAGGTCGATTCCAGCTCGGTGATGGTTAATGCCTCAACCCGCTTTGCTGATGGATTCGAGTATGGTCTGGGCGCAGAAATCGGTATCTCTACGGACAAGATCCACGCACGTGGCCCGGTGGGTCTCGAAGGCCTGACGTCACAAAAATGGATCGTGCTGGGTCACGGTGAAACCCGCCGCTAAATCGAACGAGGCGCTGGACACGGCGCTTCCGCTTGATAGCGTCTTACGACTTGGCGATATCGCACCGCAGGCGCCTGCCAATCTACGCGATGTGATTTACCTAGGCATTCGCCTTACACCGGAAGGCGATGCGCTCGATGAAATTGCCTGGCTGGTCGGCCAACCACGCCAGCCTGCCAATGCATCGGTATGCGCCAGAAGAGACCCATTGCTAGAAAACATACGGCAACAACTCGGCACATGGTTTACAAACCCATCCTTTGTCTTCCAGCTACCACTCGCCACACCACGCACCGCATTTCAGTCACGCCTACGCGATGCCCTTTGCGCCACTCGGCCGCGCGAGACCCTAACCTATGGCGCGTTGGCAAAACAACTCAGCAGCGCGCCGCGGGCCGTTGGGCAAGCACTCGGCAGCAACCCGTTACCGATTGTCGTCCCCTGTCATCGTATTATCTCGGCCGGCAAAAATCGTCTCACCGGCTTTAGCCATACGCGTGAAGGCCCGCTGATCAGCCTAAAGGCCTGGCTGCTCGAACATGAAGCCGCAATCTAATGCCTAGAGCACCCACGCACCCGCCGTTGCCTGCAGAGGCGCAACAAGTTGTCGATGTTTTTTGCGACAGCCTCTGGCTGGAAGCCGGTCTTTCTGCAAATTCGCTCGCCAGCTACCGACGTGATCTAACAGCGTTGTCGCACTGGCTAATCAAACACAGTAGCAATCTGCGCGCTGCGACCGAGGTAGACCTGAATCGTTACATTGCTCACCTGGCGCAAGGACATAAACAAAGCTCTCAGGCACGTGCCATTTCAACCTTACGCCGCTATTTCCGCTGGTCTGTGGCGCGCGGGGAACGCGCTGACGACCCCTCGCGATCATTAGTGATGCCCATACGCCCTGGTCGCCTACCCAAGACTTTGAGCGAAGTTCATGTAGAAGCGTTGCTCCAGGCGCCGGACACAAAAACACCACGGGGCCTGCGTGATCTGGCCATGCTGGAAGTGCTCTACGCCACCGGTCTACGTGTTTCCGAATTGGTGAATCTACGGCTCACTGATCTAAATCGCGACATGGGCATTGTGCGGGTGATGGGTAAAGGCGACAAAGAGCGTCTGGTACCTCTGGGCGAAGCCGCGCTCGATGCCGTGCAACGTTATATGGAAGGCGCCCGCCTTGAGCTTTCGGGGGGGCAGCCCGCTGATGTGATTTTTATCAGCCAGAAGACGAAACCGCTAACCCGCCAAGGCTTCTGGCAGATCATCAAACGTTATGGCGTTAAAGCCGGCATTCCGCGCGAACGTCTATCACCCCACGTGTTACGCCATGCCTTTGCTACGCACCTGATTAATCATGGTGCCGATTTGCGTGTAGTGCAGTTACTGCTTGGTCATGCCAGTATTACGACCACACAGATCTACACCCACGTTGCGCGTGAACGACTGAAGTC
>JBJTFJ010000115.1:0-4673 GCA_046093345.1 Fluviibacter sp.
CTGAAATTAACCGCGCAGTTGGAGTGGCAAACCGGCGACCGACAAAGTGACCCGCTCGCACACTGCAGCGACGTCCTGATTCAAACGTCCTTGTTCATCAGCGAAGCGTCTTGCCAGACGATTTTCCGGTACGACACCGGAGCCGATTTCATTGCTTACCAAAATAATCTCGCCGGGTAATGTTGGTAGCACCTCCAGCAAAGCTTGGCGCTCCATCCAGAAACGCTCGCACGTGAGCGGTAAACTCGCCTCAAGCTGCGCACCACCCTCGCCTTTAAAAAGCAATGCCGATAACCAGAGCGTCAGACAATCGATGATCAGGCAACGATCCGGCGCAGAATGTTCAACAAGCACCCGAGCCAGCTGCAGCGGCTCTTCTACAGTGCGCCAGTGTTGCGGGCGACTGTCTTGATGATGCTGCAGGCGTGCGGCCATTTCATCATCCAGGGCTTCTGCTGTTGCGATATAAATCACCTGCATTCCAGCCTGTTCACACGCCTTAGCATGATTTTCTGCCAGACGACTTTTGCCACTACGCGCACCGCCAAGAATTAGTTCACGCATGACAACTCTCCTGCAGAATTTGATCCAGCTTCTGCCAATCAAGACTATTCTCTACAGCATCTGCCAACCGGTTTAGATCGGCCTCGCGTCGTGCCACAAAATCAACGATGGCAGTACCAGCAAAACCTGCCCAGCCGAGCAATGCCGACAAAGCTGCTGGTTGATCAAAGATGCCATGGCAATAGGTACCGATTACTTGACCATCCAATGAGCACGCACCATCGTTTCTACCATCTTCCAGTCTAACCAAGGGACGGCTCAAATCTTTACCCTTGCTGATGCCCAGATGGATTTCGTAACCACTCATAGCAGCATTACCCGGCAGCCCTAGGTGGCCCCGCACATTCTTTAACTGCTTTTCTGATTCAAGCGTGGTCTCAATATCCAACCAACCTAACGCAGAGGAACTGCCAACCGACCCTTCTAGTCCTTGCGGATCGTGCAATTGCCTACCTAGCATCTGGAAGCCACCGCAAATACCCATAACCTTACCGCCATAACGCAGATGTCGCTCAATCGCTTTATCCCATCCCTGCCTGCGCAACCAATCCAGATCCGCCCTAACCGCTTTTGAACCAGGCAAAACGATCAGATCTGCCGGCGGGATTTCTTGGTTTGGGCCAATCCACTGAAAGTCCACTTCTGGATGTAGTCGCAAAGGGTCTAGATCATTGTGATTCGACACCCTGGGATACGCCGGAGCAATGACTTTAAGCTTTGGCTTTTCATCCAGCTCCTGACCACCCGCGATCGCATCCTCTGCATCCAGGAACAGCCCATGCAAATAGGGCAACACTCCCAAGACGGGCTTACCCGTTCGCTCTTCCAGCCAACGCAACCCCGATTCCAGCAAACTGATATCTCCACGGAATCGGTTAATCACAAAACCTTTAACACGCGCCTGTTCAGAGGGCGATAGCAAATCAAGTGTGCCAACCAGGTGAGCAAAGACACCACCACGATCAATGTCCGCCACCAGAATAACCGGGCAATCAACTGCCTCGGCGAAACCCATGTTGGCAATATCGCGATCCCGAAGGTTGATTTCAGCTGGTGAACCAGCCCCTTCAACAAGCACGGCTTCGTACCGCTGTGTCAGGCGTTGCCAGGAGTCGAGCACTGCAGCCATCGCCCGTGGCTTATAGGCGTGATAATCCTTGGCATTGAGATCTGCGGCCACTTTTCCCTGAATAATGACCTGTGCCTGACGATCAGTCGTTGGCTTGAGTAATACCGGATTAAAGTCGGTGTGCGGTTCAAGACCGCAGGCGTAGGCTTGCAACGCCTGTGCGCGACCGATTTCTCCGCCATCCTCAGTCACCGCAGAGTTCAGCGCCATATTCTGTGGCTTAAATGGCGCCACCCGCAGACCACGGCGCTGCAGAATGCGACACATGGCCGCGACCAGTGTCGATTTTCCTGCATCTGAAGTGGTGCCCTGAACCATCAGGGAAGCACATGGCATCAAACGAAATCCTGTCGATAAAAAAGAGGCGGCGGCAACCGTAATTACACCGCCTTAATCGTTTATTATCCCATGCCTGACAGGCATTTACGGCATCATGACCACTTCTGACACACCCGCCAGCCACCCATTTTCAGAGGCCGCCCGCGACGCGGTCTATCAGGCTATCTTTTCTCGGCGGGATGTCCGTAGCCAGTTTCTGCCCAAAGCCATCCCTGATGAGGTGCTCGGTCGTTTAATGATGGCCGCACACCATGCACCTTCCGTAGGATTCATGCAGCCGTGGAACTTTTTGCTAATCCGTTCCGACGAGACGAAAGCACGAGTTCAATCGCTATTTCGTAAGGCCAACGAGGAAGCACGGGATCAGTTTTCAGAAGGGCGGAGGGATCTATACAGCCGTCTGAAACTAGAAGGCATTACCGATGCCCCCATTAATCTGTGCATTACCTGCGACCGTGAGCGAACCGGCCAAACTGTTCTGGGTCGTACACATATGAAAGAAATGGATCTCTACAGCACCGTCTGCGCTGTGCAGAACCTCTGGCTGGCAGCGCGCGCGGAAGGCATCGGCGTGGGCTGGGTCAGCATTTTTCATCAGCACGAACTCAAGGAAGCATTAGGCATTCCAGAAAAAATTGTCCCCATCGCTTATCTCTGCCTGGGTTATGTCAGCGAGTTTCTGGATCGTCCAGAGCTGGAAAGATCAGGCTGGCTATCGCGCCTCCCTCTTGAAGATCTCGTATTTCACGACAGCTGGGGACAAACCGGTGGCGTAGACGATCCCCTGGCAAAAACCTATCATGCATTAAGACAGCAGTACGGCTATGCTTGAACATGGTGGACGTTTGCGTGCTGCCGCCGAAAAGTTCGGCGTGCCTCTCGAGCAGTGGATCGACTTATCCACTGGGATTAGCCCTTGGCTATATCCCGTACCAGCTATCCCGGATTCAGCCTGGCATCGATTGCCAGAGCCTGACGATGCTCTCAACACGATAGCCTCGAAGTATTACGACAATCCGCGACTGCTCGCAACCGCAGGCAGCCAACCGGTTATTCAAGCACTGCCTTCACTTTTTCCCCGATCCAAGGTTGCCATCGTCGGCCCGACCTACAACGAGCACATTGCTGCCTGGCGCACTACTCATGACGTAAGAATCGTCGACGGCCTTTCCGGGGCGCTCGCTACCGATGCCAGCATTATTCTCCTCTGCAATCCTAACAATCCGACAGCAACGCACTACAAGCGCGCAGAGCTCCTGGAAGCCGCAACACAGTTACAAGCACTTGATGGCTGGCTGCTGGTAGACGAGGCCTATGGTGATGCCTATCCGGAACATAGCGTTACCGCCTTCGCCGGTTCTGCGCAGGCGCCTCGTCTGATTACCCTGCGTTCGCTGGGTAAATTTTTCGGACTTGCTGGTGCGCGAGTGGGCTTTGTCTTTGCAGACACCACGCTTCTGGATCGCCTATCGGAAATACTCGGCCCATGGACGATCAGTGGCCCGAGCCGTTGGATCGCTCAAGACGCATTGGCGAATACCGTCTGGCAATCAAATCAGATCACACATATCAAAGATGCCGGCGTTCGACTGAAACTGCTCATTACACAAATCATCGCGCCTCAGTCGCCAGTGCAGTCTACGGGGCTATTCAGCACGTTCCGGCTAGCCGAAGCACACGATTTATTTGAACACCTTGCCCGGCGTGGCATTCTAGTGCGACTCTTCGATGAAGAGTCTTTGATACGGATTGGCATTGCTGCCGATCATGAATGGAAACGTCTAGAGCTGGCACTAAAAGACTGGCGCAACACCAATCCTCAGAGAAACCGATGACACAAGAAAACGATAGCGGGCGCAACGAACGCCACCAACAACGCATGGTACGTAAAAAAGATGTAGTGGATGAGAAAATTGCTGCTGCCCAAACAAAAAAGGGTTTGCTGCTGATTCATACCGGCAACGGCAAAGGGAAATCATCTTCTGCTTTTGGCGTATTAGCACGTGCCATCGGGCACGACATGAAATGTGCCGTGATCCAGTTTGTAAAAAGTCGATCAGACTCCGGTGAAGAAGCTTTCTTCCGCAAATTCCCGGAACAGGTTTCATGGCAAGTTATGGGCGAAGGATTTACCTGGGAAACACAGGATCGCGAACGCGATAAGCGCGCAGCACTGGTCGCGTGGGAAGAAGTCAGTAAAAAACTGGCTGACCCATCGATTAATTTGGTTATTCTTGACGAGTTCACCTATGCCTTTAAATTCGGCTGGCTGGAGCTGGCACCCGTCATTGCCACGCTACAACAACGCCCACCCATGCAGCATGTAATCATTACCGGACGAGCCGCACCCCCTGAGCTGATCGAAGTCGCCGACACAGTGACGGAAATGGGTATGGTCAAACACGCATTCCAGCAAGGCATCAAGGCTATGAATGGTATTGAGCACTAACATGAGCCAGCGTATTGAATGCCCAGCGCTGATGATTGCCGCCCCTGCTTCGGGGCAGGGCAAAACCATGATCACCGCAGCACTGGCTCGCCTTCATCGGCGGCAAGGGCGTCGCGTCAAAGTATTCAAATGCGGCCCTGATTTTCTGGATCCGCAGATCCACACTATCGCCAGCGAAGCACCCTGTGAAAA
>JBJTFJ010000116.1:0-3177 GCA_046093345.1 Fluviibacter sp.
CCTACAGTAGCCGAAGCTTTTGTAGTTAGCAGATGAGGATAAGCTGGCATGTTCGACTCAGGCACCACGTCACGCGGATTATTCAGGTGAGTTACGTGCCAAACGTCAGAGTAACGGTTGCCTACACGAGCCAGATCTGGACCGGTACGCTTTGAGCCCCACTGGAATGGGTGATCGTAAACCGATTCACCGCCAACCGAGTAGTGACCATAACGCTCAGTTTCAGCACGGAACGGGCGAATCATCTGCGAGTGACAGTTGTAGCAACCTTCACGAATGTAGATGTCTCGACCAACCAGACGAACCGCATCGTAAGGCTTCAGGCCTTCGATTGGGGTCGTGGTTGATTTCTGCCAGAACAAAGGAATGATTTCGATTGCACCACCGACTAGAACAGTCAGAAATGTGAGAACAATCAGTAACCCTACTTTGCGCTCAACGAGTTCTTGCGTAATTTTCATCGTATTTCTCCGATTCAGTTGAGCTTAGTGGTGAGCCGGTGCCGGAACAGCAGCGTCATTCACCATACGGGCGCCCTGCATCGTCTTGAGCACGTTATAGAGCATGAGCAACATGCCAGCCAGGAACATGACGCCACCCAGGACGCGAATCGCCCAGAACGGATAGCTGGCCTTAACGGATTCGATGAAGCTGTATGTCAGCGTACCGTCGGCGTTAACTGCACGCCACATCAGACCCTGCATCACACCCGAAATCCACATCGAAGCAATGTAAAGAACCACACCGATTGTAGCGATCCAGAAGTGAGTCGTTACCAGCTTGGTGCTCCACATTTGTTCTTTGCCAACCAGCTTAGGAATCAGGAAGTAGATCGAACCGATCGACACCATGGCCACCCAACCCAGAGCACCTGAGTGCACGTGACCCACAGTCCAGTCCGTGTAGTGCGACAGCGCATTAACAGTCTTAATTGCCATCATCGGACCTTCGAAGGTCGACATACCGTAGAACGACAGCGACGTGATCAGGAACTTCAGGATTGGATCATCACGCAGCTTATGCCAAGCACCCGACAGCGTCATGATGCCGTTGATCATGCCACCCCACGACGGAGCCAGCAGAATCAGCGAGAAAACCATACCCAGCGACTGAGTCCAGTCAGGCAGTGCGGTGTAGTGCAGGTGGTGAGGACCCGCCCACATATACGTAAAGATCAGTGCCCAGAAGTGAACCACCGACAGACGATACGAGTAAACCGGACGACCCGCTTGCTTTGGCACAAAGTAGTACATCATGCCCAGGAAGCCTGCAGTCAGGAAGAAACCCACAGCGTTATGACCATACCACCACTGAACCATTGCATCCTGTGCACCGTAGTAAGCCGAGTACGACTTCATACCAAACAGGTTTACAGGCATTTCAGCACTGTTAACAATGTGCAGCAGGGCTACAGCAATAATGAAAGCGCCGTAGAACCAGTTAGCAACGTAGATATGAGCAACCTTACGCTTGGCGATCGTGCCAAAGAACACAACAGCGTAGGCAACCCACACCACAGCGATCAGGATATCGATTGGCCATTCCAGCTCGGCATACTCCTTACCGGAAGTAATACCCAGCGGCAGAGTTACGGCAGCCAGAACGATAATCAGCTGCCAACCCCAGAACGTAAAGGCGGCTAGCTTGTCGCAGAAAATGCGCGTGTAGCAGGTGCGCTGAACAACGTAGTAAGACGTCGCAAATAGTGCACACCCACCAAACGCAAAAATCACGGCGTTGGTATGCAACGGACGCAGACGGCCGAAAGTCAGCCAGGGAGCGAAATTGAGTTCAGGCCAGACGAGCTGGGCGGCGATAATAACGCCTACCAGCATGCCGACGATCCCCCAGATCACCGTCATAACGGCAAATTGCCGAACAATCTTGTAGTTGTATACAGATTGCGTATCCGACATTACAGACATTGGACGCACCTCTTTAATTGAACAAACAGTGTTATTTTGCACGCAAAGCGCACCTTAACAAAGCCTTAATTCTAACTTAATAACACTTTATTGATCTAGATCAAATTCTGAACAATTCCTTGATCTAGCAGCGTTTTGGGCAAAAAAAAGGTGCACTGCCTTAACAATGCACCCCAACCCCAACAGAGAAGCAAGGCCTGGACATAATTGCCCGAACAACCCTGCGCTGCACAGTATCCTTTGGATTTGATGTCATTTACAAGAGTCGTAACGACCAAATTTTGTACTTCAGCGGCTTTTTTAACAGTTTTTTGACCGAGGTCAAATTTGGTTGCGCCGCAGCATCGCACCTAATCCGGAAAAGAGACGTCTTTTGGTTTTTTGTCTCTGTTTTCAGAATCTGGCTTGGCGTCACGATCCATGATGATGCGATGCGCCGGCCCCTCTAGATCATCAAACTGACCGGAACGCACAGACCACCAGAACAGGCCGGCAATCACGAATACCAGAACCACCGAAACGGGAATAAGCAAATAGAGAGATTCCATGCGCTCTATTCTGCCCTAAGCAGCCGTTAATCGCGAATCCTTACCCGCTGAAGGCGCAATGAATTCAAAACAACCCAGAGCGAACTGAATGACATGCCGATACCAGCTAACCAGGGCGTAAGGAAACCACACATGGCAACAGGCAGCGCAATCGCGTTATACAAAATTGCCCACCAGAGGTTTTCCCGAATTGTCCTACGAGCGGAGCGAGACAATCTAAGCGCAGCAGGCAGTACCGATAGGTGCTGCCCCAGTAGCACACAGTCGGCCTGGGTTCGTGCCAACTCGGTGCCCTCTCCCATGGCAACCGATACCTGAGCATGGGCTAACACCGGCGCATCATTCACACCATCGCCCACCATGCATACCACACGCCCCGCTGCCTGCAATGCAGCAACCCGAGCCAATTTGGTTTGTGGAGACTCTCTACCTGCTGCATTTTCAATGCCTAACTGCTTGGCTATCGATTGCGCAACGACCGGGTCATCTCCGGATAGCAACGACACTGTACAACCCAATGCCTTGAGGGCGTTGATCGCCGCCAATGCATCGGATCTTATCGAATCTGAAATGTAGAACCGGGCCAGCCAGACACCGCTTTCACCCAGATAAAGCGTTGTGGCCTCAGATGATTCATCCTCTTTAGGCAGGACAGCTGCATCCCCCACCAATTTGGCCACATAAGCCGCATGCCCGATACGCAG
>JBJTFJ010000117.1:0-12054 GCA_046093345.1 Fluviibacter sp.
AGGGAGCAATACACACAGCTATAATGAGGCCATGTCGCGAGATTATCACTAATGCAGCCCAAGCTTTCGAACCCGCCCCGTTTTCTGTTGATGAAAACCTCATCGCTGGGCGATGTGTTGCACAATCTCGCCGTTGTGAGCGACCTGCAGCGGATCTTTCCCGGTGCTATTGTCGATTGGTGCGTAGAAGCACCATTCGCAGAAATTCCAGCCTGGCACCATGGGGTTCGCCATATTATTCCGGTATCAATTCGTCGCTGGCGCAAGCAACTCTTCAAAACAGATACCTGGTCAGAAATGAATCTGGCCTTAGGCGCACTACGCTCCGAACATTACGATGCCATCATCGATACACAGGGTCTGGTGCGTAGCGTGCTGCTCGGCCGCCTGGCACATGGCCCCGTCTACGGTCAGAACTGGCGTGAGGCACGTGAATCGGTGTCCGGCTTGCTGGTTAATCATCCGCTACCCGTGCCTTATGCGCTCCATGCCGTTGAGCGATACCGCACCATTGCCGCTACCGCACTCGGCTACGCAGATCGCCTACCTGAACTGCCACTCGATTTCGGTCTCAACACACGCTACCCGCTACAGCCCGGCAACGAAGTCTTTCTGTTCACTAACACCAGCCGTGACAAGAAGCTCTGGCCAGAAGATCACTGGATCAACGTCGGTCGCGCGCTGCGCAATGCGGGCATGGTGCCCGTGTTTACCGCTGGCAACGAAGTGGAAGCTGCCCGCTCACAACGCATTGCCTCAGGCATTGCCGAGGGGGGGGCCATCGGTGAGGTGCTGTTCCGCCCTTCGCTGACCCAGCTCACGGAACGCATCTCGAAAGCCCGCTTGTGCCTGGGCGTGGATACCGGCTTTACGCACATTGCCTGCGCACTCACCGTGCCAACCATCGCTATCTTTACAGATACCGACCCGGAACTCGCAGGCGGATTCGGCCTGGGGTTACGCCAGACCTTTGGCCACCTCGATAGCTGCCCACCGGTGAGCGACATCATGGGCCAGCTTAAAACCTGGGGCTTTCTGCCGGCATGAGCATGCCATCGGCTGCTCCCTGGTTCTACCGGGCATTACTAACGCTGATTGTGCCGCTGGCATTGCTGCGCCTCTGGTGGCGCGGCCGCAAGCAGCCAGGTTACCGACAGCACATCGCGGAGCGCTTTGGCTATATCAACCTACCCGCTGGCGGCCCGATTATCTGGTTGCACGCCGTATCGGTTGGCGAAACCCGTGCAGCGGAACCGCTGGTGCATGCCCTGCTGGAACAATATCCGGGACATCGCGTGCTACTTACCCACATGACGCCCACGGGCAGGGCAACCAGCACCGCTCTGTATAAAGATCCACGCATTCTTATTGCCTATGTGCCCTACGATCTCACCAGTGCGGTTGATCGTTTTCTGACGCGCGTGCAGCCCCAGCTTGGTTTGCTCATGGAAACTGAAATCTGGCCAAATCTGATTTTGCGTAGCCGTGCGCATCAGGTGCCCATGCTGCTGATTAACGCCCGTATGTCAGCAAGGTCTGGTCGCCGCTACGCCCGCTTTGACAAATTGATTCGTCCGGTACTCAGCGCCCTCTCTACTGTTGGCGCACAAACGCAAGACGATGCTGATCGCTTGACGCAGCTGGGCGCTCAAAATGTTAGCGTTACTGGCAACCTCAAGTTCGATGTGCGCATCGATCCCGCATTGCAGATGCTGGGCCAACAATGGCGGCGCGACATCCAGACGCAACAAACACGTCCGATCTGGTTGGCCGCCAGCACCCGCGAAGGGGAAGAGGCTGTCATCCTTGCCGCGCATCGAGCGCTTTGCGCGTTGATGCCTCACCACCCCCCCTTGCTCGTGCTGGTGCCCCGCCACCCACAACGCTTTAATGACATTGCCCAACTCATCGCGCGTGAGGGATTCACGCTGGCTCGCCGTAACGCCGCATTGCCTACCGCAGAAACCGATGTCTGGCTGGGCGACTCTATGGGTGAAATGGTGGCCTACTACAGCTTGGCAAATGTGGCCGTAATCGGCGGCACCCTGTTACCCTTTGGTGGTCAGAATCTGATCGAAGCCGCTGCCTGTGGCACCCCGCTGATTATCGGGCCACACACTTACAACTTCAGCACTGCCGCCACTGCCGCGGCTCAGACGGGTGCCGCAATACGCATCGATACGGTGACACCGGAAACACTCGCGAATACATTACATGCACTCATCAACAACCCAACGCAACATCAGGCCGCCACCAAAGCGACTGCACGCTTTGTCAGTTCAGCCACCGGCGCCACCGACAAACTACTCGCGCTCATTGCGCGTTATAGCCGCCCATAAAAAAGACCCGCCTCAGCGGGTCTTTTAGCCTCTGGCGCTAGCGCCTCAGAATTCGAACTGGCTGCTACGCGTCGCGTTCTCCAGCGGCGGCAACCAAGTTTCAAACAGCGTTTCACGGGCATAGCTACCTGGGCCAGTGCAATGGACGCGCACCATTTCCATGACTGGGCCTGTACCTACTACGGCCATCAAACGGCCACCTAAGGCCAGCTGATGCAACAGCACGTCAGGAATGGCTGGCACCGAACCGGTAAGCACAATAGCGTCATAGGGTTCGCCGCTTTCATGGCCTTTCAAGCCATCACCTAGCAGCAAGGTCGCATTTTCAATACCGGCCTCGTCCAGGTTAGCTTGTGCTTGCTCTTTAAGGGCAGGATCAATTTCCAGGCTGGTTACCTGAGCACCTTGCGAAGCCAGCAGTGCAGTCATGTAACCGGAGCCCGTGCCTACTTCCAGAATGCGCGCATCTGAAGTCAACTCCAGCTCTTGCAGCATACGGGCTTCCATGCGCGGCGGCATCATCACGGCCTTGGGCGTCAGCGGAATTTCGATATCGGCAAACGCCAAAGAGCGGTAGTTCTGCGGCACGAATTCTTCGCGGCGAACTTCAAACAACAGATCCAGAACGTTGGGATCCAGAACGTTCCACGGACGAATCTGCTGCTCGACCATGTTAAAGCGTGCTTTTTCAATGTTCATGTACAAGGTTCCGGCTTAAGTGTTTAAGGGCATAACCACAATTTTGTGATTATACCTGCCCCCGGCGCCCTCGGAAAATTTGGGGATAAATGCCTACTGGGCACCCGTTTCAGGGGTCTGATGATCATTCACCGCCTCTGGCTCAGCAGATTCCGGTTCGGCCAGGGGGCGCCCGCAGCCCTGACAGAGGCCGGAGGCCGGATCCACCATACAAACCCCAATACAGGTGTATTCCTCCTCAATTTCCTGATCTGACATCTCTGAAACCGGTTTATGAATTAAGAGCCGTCAGTTTAATACCCTCCGCCTTGTTCCCCAAACCCTCTTACCCCTTGTGCGATTGGGTCTTTACAGGCAATCTATGGCTGACGCACCGCGTGCATGTTGGGGGCAGCAAACGATGTCCCAACTCGCACATTTTTTTGGCATTCGTTTTGACGGAGATTTCCATGTCGCAGTCCCCTAATCCCGCCGAGGGCGCCGAAGGCAAAAACCCGGCCGAACTGGTTCATGTATATGCAGAAGTAGCTCAACGCGCCTCGCGTGTATTGAGTGGCTTTATGGAGCGACAAGCTCAAAAGGGTGCCACCCCATCTGGTGAAGAAGTTGGTATTGCCAAAGCCTTTATGGATCTCTCGGCACGCCTGATGCAAAACCCGTATCAGCTGGCCCAGACTCAGATGAATATGGTGCACAATTACTTCTCGCTGTGGCAGAACTCGATGATGCGCATGATGGGCATGCAGGCAGAGGCCACCGTTGCGCCAGAGCGTTCTGACAAGCGTTTTAAAGATGAAGGTTGGCAACAGGATTTCGTTTTTGATTTTATCAAGCAGTCCTACCTGATCGCATCAAAGCACATCCTGGACACCGTCGGCACTGTCGAAGGTATGGACGACAAACAACGCGACAAGGTGAACTTCTACACGCGACAGTACATTGATGCGCTGTCACCTTCCAATTTTGCGCTGACCAACCCGGAAGTATTCCGTGAAACAGTTCGTTCGCAAGGCCAGAACCTGGTCAAGGGTCTGAACAACCTTCTGCATGACGTAGAAGCGGGCGATGGCAAACTGCGTATCCGCATGACAGACACCTCGGCGTTCGAGCTCGGCAAGAACGTTGCCACGACCAAGGGCAAAGTGGTGTACCAGAACGAAATGTTCCAGCTGATTCACTACGAACCAACTACCAAACAGCAATTTGATGTACCCCTGCTGATCGTTCCGCCCTGGATTAACAAGTTCTACATCCTCGATCTTCGCGAAAAGAATTCCTTCGTGAAGTGGACGACCGACCAGGGTCACTCGACTTTCATCATCAGCTGGCTCAACCCGGATGAGAAGCACGCCGACCTGAATTTCGAAGACTACATGCTCGAAGGTTCGCTTGCCGCTATCAATGCCGTTGAACAAGCCACGGGTTCGAAGAAGATCAACACGGCCGGTTACTGCCTGGGCGGCACACTGCTCATGTCGACCCTGGCTTATATGGCCGCCAAGAAAGATACACGCGTTAATTCGGCCACCTTCTTCACGACCATGCTGGACTTCACCGATCCGGGTGAATTAGGTGTGTTCATCGACGAAGACAGCATCTCGACCATCGAGAAAAAGATGGAAAAGACCGGTTACCTCGACGGCTCGGAAATGGCTGGCACATTCAGCATGCTGCGCGCCAACGATCTGGTATGGTCTTTTGTGATCAATAACTACTTGATGGGTAAAGATCCGTTCCCGTTCGATCTGCTCTACTGGAACTCGGATTCAACCCGCATGCCACGCGCAATGCACAGCTTCTACCTGCGCAACATGTATCTGAAAAACATCCTGAAAGAACCGGGTGGTCTGACACTGGGCGGCGTGCCGATCGATATCCGTAAGGTCAAGACACCTTGTTACTTCGTGTCGGCCATTGAAGACCACATCGCACCATGGATCAGCACCTATATGGGCGTCCATCTGCCATCGGGTCCGGTTAACTTCGTACTGGGTGGTTCAGGCCACATCGCCGGTATTGTTAACCCACCAGCTGGTAACAAGTACTGCTACTGGACCAACTCCAAACTACCAGCCACGGCTCAGGAATGGTTTGACAGTGCCAAGCAACACGAAGGTTCTTGGTGGCCAAACTGGGAAGAATGGGTTGAAGCCATCAACGACAAGAAGGTTGCTGCTCGTGTACCGGGCGCCGGCCCCCTCAAGGCCATCGAAGACGCACCAGGCTCCTTCGTCAAGATGCGTGCAGATGCTAAAAAGCCCGCAGCCAAAGCAAAGGCAACCAAAGCCTGAACAAACTGGTAACTCTGGGATCAACAACGCCCGATGCATTGCATCGGGCGTTGTTCTTTTAGGGCTCTTGAGGAAATAGGTTTAGCTGCCGCATTCCGCATCCCCAAATGACAAGGGGTGGCATTTGCCACCCCTTGTCGTTACTTGCTTAGCGCAATTACCGTGGCAGCAGCGATGAACCCATCAGGAACTCATCCACCGAACGCGCACACTGACGACCTTCGCGGATCGCCCAAACCACCAGCGATTGACCACGACGCACGTCACCGGCAGCAAATACCTTGGCGACGTTAGTCTTGTAGCAGCCTTCACCATCTGTTGTTGCCTTGGCATTCTGGCGGGCGTCTTTATCAACACCAAAGGCCTCTAGTAAACCACCTACGGGATTGGTAAATCCCATCGCTAGGAACGCCGCATCGCATGGCAGTTCAAACTCCGAACCTGCCACTTCGGTCATCTTGCCGCCTTGCCAATCCAGACGAACAGCCTTCAGTGCCTTGACGTTACCCTTGCCATCGGTAACAAACTCTTTCGTCGCAACAGCAAAGTCACGGCTACAGCCTTCATCATGCGAGGTCGAGGTACGCAGCTTGATCGGCCAGTAAGGCCAGACCAGCGGCTTATGCTCTTGCTCTGGTGGCATCGGCATCAGTTCAAACTGGGTGACCGAAGCTGCACCGTGACGATTGGAGGTGCCCACACAGTCCGAACCGGTATCACCACCACCGATAACGATAACGTGCTTGCCCTTTACATTGATCGGGTTAGCTTTACCCTGCTGAACTTCCTTGTTCTGAGGGATCAGGAACTCCAGTGCAGCATACACACCCGTTAGCTCACGACCCGGCACCGGCAGATCGCGCGGCACTTCCGAACCAGCGGCCAGAATGACTGCATCAAAATCCTTTTGCAGCTGTTCAGCCGACACAAAGCTCTCAGCATCATTGTTGATTCCGGCCGGCAGTTCTTTGGAACCCACCAGCACCTTGGTCTTGAAAGTCACACCTTCGGCTTCCAGCTGGGTCACGCGACGATCAATCATCGCTTTTTCCATCTTGAAGTCAGGGATGCCATAACCCAGCAGACCACCAATGCGATCACTCTTTTCGAAAACCGTGACGTCATGGCCAACACGCGCCAGCTGCTGCGCAGCAGCCAGGCCAGCTGGACCAGAGCCAATGATGGCAACACGCTTGCCGGTTTTAGACGATGCTGGTTGCGGCACAACCCAACCCGAAGCCCAGGCCTTATCGATAATGGCACGCTCGATCGACTTGATGCCTACTGGCAGCACATTGATACCCAGCGTACAGGCTGCTTCACAAGGTGCCGGACAAATACGACCCGTAAATTCCGGGAAGTTGTTAGTCGAATGCAGCACATCAATCGCTTCGCGCCATTTGCCGTGATACACAAGATCATTCCAGTCGGGAATGATGTTGTTAACCGGGCAACCGTTGTTACAGAATGGAATGCCGCAATCCATACAGCGTGCACCCTGCTGCTGTGCCGATGCATCATCTAGCGCAGCAACAAACTCACGGTAATGCTTTTTGCGGGCATCCGGCTTTTCGTAGGTCTCACTCAGTCGTTCGAACTCGAGGAATCCAGTCGGCTTTCCCATTACACAGCCTCCTTAACCTTGGCGTTTTTCTTGATGTCATCCAGAGCACGGCGATATTCGTGCGGCATCACCTTGATGAACTTGGCGCGGTGCTTGTCCCACTGATCAAGCATGCTCTTGGCGTGTTGCGAACCGGTCCACTCCACGTGCTTGGCAATCAGCTCTTTGAGCAGATCTTCATCACGCATCGTGAGGTGGCGCAGATCAACGGCACCGTATTCGGTATCTTCACCGAACTCAGATGCATCGGCAGCGGCACGCTCAGCTGGCAGCGGCTCAAGAGCGACTTGTGCCATGTTGCAACGGCTGGCGAATTTGCCATCCACGTCGTAGACGTAAGCAAAACCACCCGACATACCCGCACCGAAGTTACGGCCTGTCTCACCCAGCACCACAACCGTACCACCGGTCATGTATTCACAACCATGGTCACCAACGCCCTCGACAACCGCCGTTGCGCCGGAATTACGAACGGCAAAGCGCTCGCCACCCACACCGCTGAAATAGGCTTCACCATCGGTAGCACCGTACAACACGGTATTACCAACGATAATGTTGTCCTGGGTTTCACCGCGGAAAGCTGCTGGCGGGCGAACCACAATACGGCCACCCGACAGACCCTTACCGACATAGTCGTTGCCTTCACCCTCGAGGACGAAGTTCACGCCCTTAGCCAGGAAGGCACCGAAGCTCTGACCGGCAGTACCGTGCAGACGAATCGTCAACGTACCATCCGGCAGACCATCACCGCCATGACGCTTGGCGATTTCACCAGACAACATAGCGCCCGCACTCCGGTTCAGGTTGCGGATCGGGAAGTCCAGTGTTTGCTTTTCTTTACGGCCAATGGCTGGTTGTGCGGCACGAATCAGTTCGTGATCCAGGGCACGCTCAAGGCCATGATCCTGCGTTTCTGCGTGACGAATTGCCACTTCTTCCGGAACGGCAGGCATATGGAAGATCTTGGAGAAATCCAGACCCTTGGCCTTCCAGTGTTCAATACCGGCTCGTGTATCCAGCAGATCGGCACGACCCACCAGATCATCAAAGCGGCTAATGCCCATTGTCGCCATTAGCTTGCGAACTTCTTCGGCAATAAAGAAGAAGAAGTTAACCACGTGCTCTGGCTGACCGCTGAAACGTTTACGCAATTCAGGGTCTTGAGTTGCCACGCCTACCGGACAGGTGTTCAGGTGACACTTACGCATCATGATGCAACCAGTCACCACGAGAGGTGCTGTCGCAAAACCGAATTCATCCGCACCTAGCAAGGCACCAATCACAACGTCGCGGCCGGTCTTGAGCTGACCATCCGTTTGCAGACGGACGCGGCCGCGCAGGCGGTTGAGCACCAGGGTTTGCTGAGCCTCGGCCAAGCCGAGCTCCCAAGGGGCGCCACAATGCTTCACCGACGAAATCGGCGATGCACCGGTGCCGCCGTCATGGCCAGCCACAACAATGTGATCGGCCTTGGCTTTGGCAACACCAGCAGCTACGGTACCCACACCGACTTCAGACACCAGCTTCACGGAAACCGAAGCCACCGGGTTGGTGTTCTTCAGATCGTGGATCAACTGCGCCAGATCTTCGATCGAGTAGATGTCATGGTGTGGTGGTGGCGAAATCAAACCAACGCCCGGCACCGAGTGGCGCAGGAAGCCGATGTATTCGCTGACCTTATGACCTGGAAGCTGGCCGCCTTCGCCCGGCTTGGCACCTTGTGCCATTTTGATCTGAATTTGATCCGAGTTAGCCAGATATTCAGCCGTAACACCGAAGCGACCGGAAGCGACCTGCTTGATCGCTGAACGCAGTGAATCGCCCGCCTTCAGTTCCAGATCCGCTTCAATACGACTCTTGCCGATAATGTCGGAGAGCTTTTCGCCCGCCTTAACCTTGCGGAAACGATTGGCATCTTCGCCGCCTTCACCCGTATTTGACTTGCCTCCGATACGGTTCATGGCAACAGCTAGCGTCGAGTGCGCTTCGGTTGAGATCGAACCCAACGACATGGCGCCTGTTGCAAAACGCTTCACGATTTCGCTGGCAGGTTCTACTTCGTCGATGCTGATCGACGGACCCGCTGGTTTGATCTCGAACAAACCACGCAGCGTCATATGACGCTTGGTCTGATCATTAATGATCTGCGCGTATTCTTCGTAAGTTTCGAACTTGCCCGAACGTGTCGAGTGCTGCAGCTTAGCAATCGCATCTGGCGTCCACATGTGCTCTTCGCCACGGACACGGTAAGCATACTCACCACCGGTTTCCAGAAGGTTCGTCAGCACCGGGTCGTGCTCGAAAGCACTTTGATGCACGCGCAGCGCTTCATCAGCCACTTCTTCAAGACCAATACCTTCCACCTGGGTGGCGGTACCGGCGAAGAATTCGCCAATAAATTCTGACGACAGGCCGATCGCTTCAAAAATCTGAGCGCCGTTATACGACTGGTATGTCGAAATACCCATCTTCGACATCACCTTGCGTAGACCCTTGTTCACAGCCTTGATGTAGCGCTTGCCAGCCTCGTAGGCCGACAGTTCGCCCGGCAGATCACCGGCAACGGCAGCAATGGTGTCAAAGGCCAGCCATGGGCATACGGCTTCTGCGCCGTAACCGGCGAGCAGCGCAAAGTGATGCACTTCGCGCACCGAACCCGAGTCAACCACCAGACCCGTGGAAGTACGCAGACCAGTCTTCACCAGATGCTGATGTACCGCGCTGGTTGCCAGCAGCGCCGGAATAGGCGCGCGCTGACGATCAACATTGCGATCCGACAGAATCAGTACGTTATAGCCTTCACCCACACTAGCTTCTGCACGAGTGCACAGTGCGTCGAGCGCAGCCTGGCAGCCATCAGTACCTTCGCTAGCCGGGAAGGTGATGTCCAGTACCAGTGCGCGGAACTTGCCATTTGTGAGCTTGTCGATCTGACGCAGCTTGGCTAGATCCGCCGAAGTTAGCACTGGCTGTTCTACTTCCAGACGCAGTGGCGGCTCTTCACCTGCCTTAACCTCGATACCCAACAGATTTGGACGAGGACCAATGAACGACATCGTCGACATAACGATTTCTTCACGGATCGGGTCGATCGGTGGATTGGTCACCTGAGCAAACAGCTGTTTGAAGTAGTTATAGAGTGGCTTGTTTTTATCCGACAGCACCGGCAGCGGGCTATCGTTACCCATGGAGCCTGTCGCTTCTTCAGCATTGCTGGCCATAGGAGCCAGGATGAACTTGATGTCTTCCTGGGTGTAACCGAATGCCTGTTGTGTGTGCAGCAGCGACTCGCGCAGACCTTCGCTGTCTTCCACTTCCGGCAACGTATGCAGGTGCTGGCGGCTCTTTTCGATCCACTGACGATAAGGGCGCGCGGTCGAAATACTGCGCTTCAGCTCTTCATCATCAACGATGCGGCCTTGCTCGAGGTCGATAAGGAACATCTTACCCGGTTGCAGACGCCACTTTTTGTTTACTTCTTCCTGTGGGAAGGTCAGCACGCCCATTTCCGATGCGAGCATAACGATGCCGTCATCGGTGATTTGATAGCGTGCCGGACGCAGACCGTTACGGTCCAGCGTGGCGCCGATCATACGACCATCGGTGAAGGCCACGGCAGCTGGGCCGTCCCACGGCTCCATCATAGCGGCGTTGTATTCATAGAACGCACGACGCTCTTCGTCCATCAGCGGGTTTTCGGCCCAGGCTTCAGGAATCAGCATCATCATGGCTTGCGGCATCGAATAGCCACCCATGACCAGTAATTCGAGAGCGTTGTCGAAACAGGCCGAGTCCGACTGACCTTCAACGATCAATGGCCACAGCTTATCCAGATCTTCCGCCAGCCAATCCGAGGCCATGGCCTTTTGACGGGCGCGCATCCAGTTAACATTTCCGCGCACGGTGTTGATCTCGCCATTGTGGGCGATCATGCGGAAAGGGTGAGCCAGATCCCAGGTCGGGAAGGTGTTAGTCGAGAAACGCTGGTGCACCAGTGCAATACCCGAGACAAGCGCCGGGTCCTGCAGATCCAGGAAGTAGGCGCCAACCTGATTGGCCAGCAGCATACCCTTGTAAACCATCGTGCGCGACGATAGCGAAGGCAGATAAAACTGCTTGCCATCCTCGAGCTTCAATTTGCGTACGGCATGCTCGGCGCGCTTACGCACCACAAACAGCTTGCGCTCGAAAGCGTCCTGATCTTTCAGTGATTCAGGGCGACCAATAAACACCTGACGCGTCACCGGCTCCAGATCACGGGCTGCCTGAGCCAGAATCGAAGTATCAACAGGCACATCGCGCCAGCCGAGGAATTCCAGACCTTCTTCATGAATAATGCGGGCCAGCACCGATTCGCACGCCTTGCGACCGGTAACCGATTGCGGCAGGAACACATTGCCCACAGCATAGTGACCAACTGGCGGCAAACGCAGACCCTGCTTAGCACGTTCCGCGCGCAGGAATGCATCCGGCAGCTGAATCAGAATCCCGGCACCATCGCCGAGCATGGGGTCATAACCTGTAGCGCCACGGTGCTCGAGGTTTTCCAGGATCAGCAGACCCTTCTCGACGATATCGTGACTCTTCTCATTCTTAATGTGCGCAACAAAACCGACGCCGCAGGCATCGCGTTCGTTCACCGGGTTATATAGACCCTGACGCTCCGGTACTCCCATGTGCTTATCCTTCTATCAATCTATGAACCCGCCGGCAAACCGGCCATGCACAAAAGTGATCTCTATTTTGGGCACAATGCACCAAAATGAACCGGCCAATATACGCCCAAACCCCCTTCCAATTCAAGACGCTGCACCGCAAAAAAGGGCAATTTCCGGAATTTTTTTAGGGAGACGGCATTAAAGCCACAAATTCTCATGCAATGAGCGTGCCAAAAACACGCCGAAGGGTCGCCAAACGACCCAAAACATCCCACTCAGGGCAATTAATTACCCGTGGGAGGCACCGCACTTACATTAGGCTCAGGCGCGAGGCCGGCAACTACGGCGCCCAGAATGGCCGCATCATCAGCATCTGCTGAAACCACCGCCTGCCCAATGGACTTCAGCAGCACGAGGCGCATAACACCGGCGCTCACTTTTTT